>BDTR01000032.1 GCA_002897775.1 bacterium BMS3Bbin08
ACAAGAGATAGAGAGAAAGGCGTTTCATGGAACTAGTGCGGTTTAATATAAAAGAGATAAAATTAGTAGATTGCCTTTTTTCATTAAATCCCAAATATGATTTATCAAAGGAAAAGCCTGTTACAATTAATTCTTCCTTTGACATACAATATCAAGTTAATAATAATGTCGCTCAGCTGACTATGAAAGTTTTTTCAGATACTGAAACGCAACCATTTTACTATAATGTTACTCTCGTTGGGTTGTTTAATTTCGACAAAATACCTGACCATAAAATATTGGATAGGATAGTAAATGTAAATTGCGCATCAATATTATTCCCATATATCCGCGAAACAGTAGCAGATTTAACTAGACGAGCAAACATTCCGCCATTTCATTTATCCCCGGTGAATTTTGTTGTTGAATATGATAAAAAACTCAAGTCCACAAAAAGCAAAAAAAAGGCTGCAAGAAAAAAACCAATAAAGCCAAAGTCACCTGCTTAAAGGCCACTAAGTAATGTTAGCTCAAGCTGATATAAGAGACTTACGGGGTCAGGTCTTGTATTTTAACATTCAATGTAAAATGTCAACGGCTGACCAGAGACTCGAGACTTTCATCTGAATCCCTTCAATCTTTGAGAGCTGTTATTCTCATCTATGATAATATAATGCAGTCACGATGAGAAATATAAAGCTTGTTATTCAGTATGACGGCAGTGGATATTCAGGATGGCAGGTGCAAAATACCAGAGCACAGAGCACAGAACACAGAACACAGACTACGGAACACGGATCACCCCCGCAGATTCGGAGCGAATCTGGACGCAGGGGCAGGCAGAACACCCCCGCAGATTCGGAGCGAATCTGGACGCAGGGGCAGGCAGAGCACCCCACCGCCCCCACCGCTTTGCTTCGCAAAGCGAAGCAGTGGGGAGACGCGGGGGCAGGCAGAGCGCAGAAAAAGATCACTACAATACAGGCTGTGCTTGAGGAAGCTGTAAGGACGGTTACTGGTGAAAATGCTAAGGTCATCGCTGCGGGCCGGACAGATGCCGGGGTCCACGCGTTTGATCAGGTAGCGGTATTCAGGACGCGCTCTTATCTTGAACCGTCTGTTCTTTTACGGGCCTTAAACGCGAACCTGCCGGTTGACGTCAGAATAATAAAGGCCGCTGAAAAGCCCGCTGAATTTCATCCCCGCTATGATGCAAAACACAAAACATATTCATACATAATACTGCCGGGAGAGTATCTTGCCTCGCCGCAAGGCGGGTCTGTCTTTTTAAAGGGATATTCCTGGCAGTTACCATATGATCTGGATGTGACCATGATGAGAAGGGCGGCAAGGCTTCTTATCGGAAAGCATGACTTTGTCTGTTTCAGAGCCTCTGGATGCAGCTCGAAGCATGCCGTGAGAACAATAAAGAAGATCAGCATATCAAAAACCAGTACGTTTGGTTTTATGGGTTTTAAGTTCAACGTGCCTCTTATAAAAATAAGTGTGCAGGCAGACGCCTTTTTACGGTATATGGTCAGGAATATTGTGGGTACGCTTGTGGAAGTTGGAAAAGGAAAGGTCCTGCCTGAGGAAATAAAAAAGATCCTTCGATCAAAAGACCGAAGACTTTCCGGACCGACCGCTCCTGCCCAGGGGCTGTTCCTGGAAAAAATAGTCTATTAAAAAAAAGTAGCGGGTAACGAGGAGAGAGTAGCGAGAACGAAGATTTAGTGGTCACCCTTCGGGCAAGCACAATGTAAGGAATATTTATTATCACACTCGCTCATTAACCACTCGCTATGCATTCATAAATTTTTTTCTTCTTGCTACTTTCTACTCTCTACTTCTGTTAACCGACTACATTAAACTCCCTTACCCTCAACTCCACTCCGAGTTCTTTCGCGAGGTCTTTGCACTTTTCTACATCTATTTCCGGAACAGCTACAACCGTGATCTGCACTTCGGGTATATGTTTTTTCGCTTCCTTTATAAAGGATATAACAGCCTGGAAAGCGTTTTTAAAAGAAGGCTTGCACACAGCCTCGTATTTTTTTTCATCATCAGCGTCAAGGCTTATTGATATGCTGTCAACAAGCCCATCCAGCTCCGGCAGTATATTCCTTTTGTTGATAAGGTTGCCGTGACCATTTGTATTGATCCTTACTTTTCCGCCTTTCTGCTTGACCCATGCTGACACTTCCTTTACTACATCGAGCCTCATGAGGGGTTCGCCGATACCGCAGAACACGATCTCTTTATATGCAGTGAGGTCTCCTATGGACATTATCACTTCCGCTGCAGAGGGTTCTTGCTCAAGACGCAGGTTGTGGCCTTTTACAAAACTCGTATGAAACCTGACGCAGAAGCCGCATTTGTTCGTGCACCTGTTCGTAATATTAAGATAAAGGGAATCCCTGATCTTATAGGAAATTCTCCCTTCACGGGGAATATCGCCTATTTTAAAAAGACTCATCGCGTTAAGCGTTGTTATCCTTGATATGTCGGTTACAGTTACTCCCCTGCTCTCCGCTATTACCTGCGCAGTGTATTTTAAAAAAGACGGCTCATTCCTCTTGCCCCTCATCGGTACAGGGCTTAGATAAGGGGCGTCGGTTTCAATAAGCAGGCGCTCGTCAGGAATAAAGCTGACGACCTCTCTCAGTTTGTTCGCGTTCTTAAATGTAACAGGGCCCGCAATTGATATATAAAAGCCCATGTCCATCGCTTGTTTGGCCATATCCATGTCTCCTGAAAAACAGTGAAGAACGCCTGAAATACCGGCTGCCTCTTCCCGCAGTATCTGCAGGGTGTCCTTTTTTGCCTCGCGGCTGTGCACTACAACAGGAAGCCCTGTGTCTTTGGCAAGCGCCAGCTGCTTTTTAAAGGCGCTTATCTGGACCTCTTTCGGAGAATGCATATAGTGGTAATCAAGACCTATCTCGCCGATAGCGACTGTTTTTGGCTGCTTTGCCCAGCTTTGAAGTTCAGAGAAAAGTTCCTGATCCAGGGTTTTTGCGTCATGTGGGTGGATACCAACGGATAAATACACATTTGGATAGTCACTGCTGATCCTTAACCCCTTAATGTTTCCCTCGCGGTCAGAGCCGATCGTGATCATGTACTCAACGCCTACGTCAGTGGCCCTACTGATAACTGTGTTTCTGTCACTGTCAAAGGCCGTCATTTCAAGGTGACAGTGGGTGTCTATCAGCCGGGGTTGCAACTTGTAATTGCCTCCTGTTAAAATTTTACATGTTGTTCCTGATATATAAACAGGGAATGAACCAATTATAAAGGATTCAGATATAAAGATTCACATACATCTGCCGTATAAATGGCAATTATCTGCATTTCTGCGCTGAGTTAGCGGGGGAATTTAAAGGATTTTATGAAATTATGGCTTGTTTTTTTTGGTGAAATATGATAATTTTCCACATGAATTAAGGAAGGAGGTGCTGCTTTTGAAAGACAAAGAGATTGCCGAAATATTAGAAAAAGAAAATGAGGAATTCCGGAGGATTTGTCAGGAACATAAGAACCTTGGAGAAGCTCTTAAAAAGATAGATAAGAACAGGCATCTTACCTCAGAGGAAGAACTGGAAAGAAAGAACATCCAGAAACAGAAACTCCTCAAAAAAGATCAAATGGCAGCACTTATAAGAGGGTATAAGAAGGGGCATCAGAACTGAAGATCAAAAAAGCTCCGGTTTCTAACCCCCGGCTTTCAGCCGTATAACTATGAAAAGTGATTTGATCAGAAAAGGGATTGAAAGATTGCCGCACAGGGCGCTGCTCTATGCTACGGGGATCCCGCGTTCGGAGATGAACAAGCCGTTCATAGGAGTCGCCACAAGCTTTACCGATATTATCCCGGGGCATATCGGTATGCGAGACCTTGAGAGGTTCATAGAAAAAGGTGTTCACACGGGCGGAGGTTATCCGTTTTTTTTCGGCATACCGGGTATTTGCGACGGCATCGCAATGGGACACCGGGGAATGCATTACAGTCTTCCGTCAAGGGAGCTTATAGCGGACATGGTGGAGACCATTGCCGAGGCGCACCAGTTTGACGGCCTGGTGCTTCTTACAAACTGTGACAAGATCACCCCTGGAATGCTGATGGCGGCGGCCAGGGTGAATGTGCCGGCAATTGTGGTAACGGCCGGCCCGATGCTTTCCGGGTATATGAAGGGTAAGCGGCTTTCTCTTGTGAACGATACATTTGAGGCAATAGGAAAATATCAAAAGGGTCTTTTAAAAGATTCGGATGTGGCGGAACTTGAGATGTGCGCCTGTCCCGGCGCCGGGTCCTGCCAGGGCATGTATACCGCGAACACAATGGCGTGTGTAACTGAGGCGCTGGGCATGAGCCTGCCGGGGTGCGCGACAGCTCTTGCTGTTTCTTCAAAGAAACGCAGGATCGCTTTTAACAGCGGCAAAAAGGTTGTGGAGCTTGTAAGGAAAAAGATCACTCCAGGGAAGATAATGACCCAAAAGGCGTTTGAGAACGCCATTAAAGTTGATATGGCTTTAGGCGGGTCGACTAATACGGTTTTACATATTCCTGCGATCGCCAATGAAGCGGGAATATCAGTCACCCTGGAGATGTTTGACAGGATAAGTAAAAAAACGCCGCATATTTCAAATATGCTTCCAGGAGGAACTCATTATCTTGAGGACCTGGAATATGCAGGGGGCATCCCCGCAGTTATGAAGAGATTAAAGACAGGCAGTCATAATATCCTTACCGTGTCAGGCAGGAAGAGTTACGATATTGCCGGTAAGGCTGAGATCATTGACCCTGAAGTGATAAGGCCCCTTAACAGGGCATACCACAGAGAGGGCGGGATAGCGGTTCTCAAGGGCAGTCTTGCCCCTGACGGCGCGGTTGTGAAACAGACGGCTGTGACAAAAAAGATGATGAAGTTCAAAGGCACTGCCCGGGTATTTAATTCAGAAGAGCGCGCGATGCGTGCGATACTTGCGGATAAAATAAAGCCTGGAGATATTGTTGTTATCCGTTATGAAGGACCAAAAGGCGGGCCGGGCATGAGAGAAATGCTAAACGCGACCGCTTCGATCGCGGGCATGGGCCTTAGTGAGTCTGTAGCGCTGATCACGGACGGCCGTTTTTCAGGCGGCACAAGAGGGCCGTGTATCGGACACATATCGCCTGAGGCGATGGAAGGCGGGCCGATCGCGGTTGTAAGGGACGGAGATAAAATAAGCATTGATATCCCGGGTCGGAAGATGGATCTGCTGGTCAGTGACAGGGAAATTAAGGAGAGGTTCAGAAAATGGAAGCCTGCCAGGCCCAAGATCAATAAGGGATGGCTTGCCAGATATGCTGCTTCTGCTACATCAGCAAATACAGGGGCGGTAATGAAACAAAACTTGAAAGAGGAGAATAGATGAAAAAGACCGGTGCTGAAATACTTTTGGAATGTCTGAAAAAAGAAGGTGTAAAACACATATTCGGTTATCCCGGCGGTGTTGTCCTGAATATTTTTGATGCCCTTTATGATGATAAAGATTTAAAGCTGGTCCTTACCAGGCACGAGCAGGGTGCGGTTCACGCTGCTGACGGATACGCGCGGGCAAGCGGAAAGGTTGGCGTGGCCCTTGTGACTTCGGGCCCCGGTGCCACCAATACTGTTACGGGTATTGCCAATGCCTCAATGGATTCAGTGCCAATAGTTGTTTTTTGCGGGCAGGTGCCGACGATGTTGATAGGAAATGATGCTTTTCAGGAGGCTGACATTGTAGGGATCACACGGCCGTGCACAAAGTACAACTATCTTGTGAAAGATGTGAAGGACCTGGCCCATACGGTCAGGGAAGCGTTTCATATAGCGTCCACAGGAAGACCGGGTCCGGTTCTGATCGATCTGCCAAAGGATGTCTCGGCAGGAAAGGCTGATTTTGTATGGCCCAAAGACATAAGAATACAGAGCTACAACCCGACCTATGAAGGCAACAGGCGGATGATAAAACAGGCCGCGAATGAAATGGTCCGCGCCAAAAAGCCTGTTATCATGGCTGGCGGCGGAGTGATAATCTCCGAGGCTTCAAAAGAGCTTACAGAACTGGCCAAAGCTGTGAACGCGCCTGTTACAACAACACTTATGGGTCTTGGCTGTTTCCCGGGCACACACCGCCTTTCCATGGGAATGCTGGGTATGCACGGAACGTATTGCGCCAATATGGCTGTTCAGAACTCTGACCTGCTGATCGGCATAGGGGTAAGGTTTGACGACCGTGTTACCGGAAGGACCAGTTCTTTCGCGCCTGACGCCAGGATAATTCATATCGACATTGACCCTACGTCAATAAGAAAAAACGTAAGGGTCGATACCCCTATTGTTGGAGATGTGAAACGTGTATTAAAGGAAATGCTGAAGGACATTAAGCAGGATGCTGAAAAGAAACGCGGAACTGACTCAAAAAAGCCGTGGGTAAAGCAGGTAGACAGGTGGCAGAAGGAAAGACCTCTTACTTACAGATATGACAAGAAGCTTATTAAGCCCGAGTTTGTAGTAGAAAAAATTTATGAGCTGTCAAAAGGTAACGCGATCATCTGCACGGAAGTGGGGCAGAACCAGATGTGGGCCGCGCAATTTTATAAATATGATAAGCCCAGGAGATGGTTGTCTTCAGGCGGCCTGGGAACAATGGGTTATGGGTTTCCCGCGGCAATAGGGGCACAGTTCGCGCGTCCCAATGATCTGGTGGTGGACATTGCAGGTGACGGGAGCATTCAGATGAACATACAGGAACTGGCAACAGCGGTTATCAATAAACTGCCTGTTAAGGTGGCCATTCTTAACAACGGGTATCTGGGCATGGTCCGGCAGTGGCAGGAGCTTTTTTACAGAGGGCGCTATTCGCATACTAATCTTGGGGGGGGGCCTGATTTTGTAAAGGTCGCGGAAGCATACGGCGCGATCGGTTTAAGGGCGACCCGGCCTGAAGAGGTTGAGCCTGTTCTTAAAAAGGCATTCAAGATAAAAGATAAGCCCGTGTTCATGGACTTTGTGGTTGACTGGAAGGAAAAGGTCTATCCAATGGTCCCGGCCGGGGCGGCGATAGATGAGATGCTTTTTGATGAAGAAGAAAAGCCTAAAAAGAAACGCAAGACAAAAAAATAAAAGTCATTAAGTCAATAAGTCACTAAGTAATTATGTATTGATTGACTAAATAACTTAATAACTCAATTACTTATTTAGAGGGGTGAGATGAGACATACGATATCCATACATGTTGAAAACAAATTCGGGGTGCTTTCAAGGGTTTCAGGACTTTTCAGCGGCAGGGGGTTTAATATAGAAAGCCTTTCTGTCGGTGAGACCACTGACCCGAAGGTGTCCTTAATGACCATTGTAACAACAGGAGACGACCAGATAATCGAGCAGATAACCAAACAGCTCAACAAGCTTATTGATGTTATTAAGGTCATTGATTTCACAGGAATAGAGCACGTCGAGAGAGAAATGGTGATCGTTAAGATCACCCCTAAAAAGGACGACCGGGCCGAGGCCTTAAGGCTCGCTGAGATCTTCAGGGGCAGGATCGTGGATTCCGGACCAATGACATATACAGTCGAGATAACAGGTGACGAGAATAAAATAGAGGCTTTTGTGGAGATCATGAAGAACTTCGGCATCAAGGAGTTTGTTCGCACGGGTAAAGCGGCGATCGCCAGGGAAAGAATCAGAAAGACATAAAATCAATTGTCAATTGACAATTGTCAATTTTCAATTTAACAGAGGAGGTCTAACGGGGTGAATATCTATTATGATAAAAACATTAAGCGAGGTCTTTTAAAAAGGAAAAAGGTTTGTATTATGGGCTATGGAAGCCAGGGCCATGCCCATGCCAATAACCTGAAGGACAGCGGGGTGGACGTGATAATAGGCGCGAGAAAAGGGGCCAGCTTTGACAAGGCTAAAAAAGCCGGTTTTAAGGTCATGCCGCCCGCGGACGCGGCAGGAAAAGCCGATATAATAATGATGCTCCTTCCTGATGAGAACCAGGCTGATATATATAAGAATGAAATAGCTCCGAACATTAAAAAGGGAGTTTACCTCGGGTTCGCGCACGGCCTTAACATTCACTACAACCAGATCGTTCCTTCTCCGGACACAAATGTATTTATGGTGGCCCCCAAAGGACCGGGTCATCTTGTCAGGTCTGAATACACAAAGGGCAGCGGTGTTCCGTGTCTTGCCGCGGTTTACCAGGACCCGTCGCGCAACACAAAAGCGCTTGCTCTTGCCTATGCTTCCGCGATCGGAGGGGGCAGGGCGGGCATTATTGAAACGACTTTCAGGGAGGAGACAGAGACAGACCTTTTCGGCGAACAGGTTGTTCTGTGCGGCGGCCTTACCTCTTTAATAACAGCCGGCTTTGAGACCCTGGTTGAGGCAGGGTACGCGCCTGAGATGGCTTATTTCGAATGCCTTCATGAAGTCAAGTTGATAGTTGACCTCCTTTATGAGGGTGGAATATCCAATATGCGGTATTCAATAAGCAATACTGCTCAGTTCGGCGACCTGACCCGCGGGCCGCGTGTTATAAACGCGGAAGTTAAAAAAGAAATGGCAAAGATCCTTGAGGAGATACAGTCAGGAGAATTTACCAGAGAGTGGATCCTTGAATGCAAGGCGAACAAGCCTGTATTCAATGCCCTTACGAGAAAAGGCGCGGAGCATCCGATAGAAAAGGTCGGATCAAAACTCAGGGCCATGATGCCATGGCTCAAAAAAGGCAAGCTCGTAGATAAGTCAAAAGCATGAACAATCAGAGCACCCCCACAGATTCGAAGCGAATCTGGACGCGGGGGCGGGCACAGATTACAGACTTCGGCATTCAGATAAAAAAACATAACAAAGGCAGAACTACTGCTCAGGGATGTATCTTTTTCAGTCTGGGTTCTGTGCTCTGGGTTCTGTGCTCTGGAGCCAATGTTTAAACTTGCTCCTGAAGGTTATCCCTTTATCACAATCTTCGCGGTATTGTCTGTGATCACCGCTGTTATCGGACCACCCTGGATGGTCGCTGTCCCATTAGTGTTAACGGCGTTCATGATCTATTTCTTCCGGGACCCAGACAGGGTGACAACCGAAAGCAGAGACCTGTTTTATGCGCCTGCAGACGGCAAGGTCATCCTTATACAGGAAACCGAAGAGAACGAACTATTGAATAAACGAGCGCTTGAAGTGAGCATTTTCATGGATGTGTTTAATGTCCATGTCAACAGGGCTCCGTGCGCGGGAACAGTTAAAGAGGTTGAGCGCTATCCCGGCAGGTTCATAGCCGCTTTCAAACATGATGCTTCAATGGTGAATGAGCATATAACCATGCTGATGGAGACCGAACATGGAGATGTTGTTGTAAGGCAGGTTGCCGGCCTCCTTGCCAGACGCGCTGTATGCAGGGTAAAACCAGGGGCGTCCCTTAAGCAGGGGCAAAGATACGGCATCATAAAATTCAGCTCAAGGCTTGACGTGTTCCTGCCATTAAATACCAGGATTAAGGTAAAATTAAACGATAAAGTAAAAGCAGGGGAAAGCATTCTGGGAATAATCGAATAAAGTAATAAGTTATTCAGTCACTTAGTCATTGAGTGATTAATAATGACTTAATAACGCAATAACTTAATAACTTGGCGTGCGATGAGAAAAGGAATTTACTTATTACCCAATACACTGACACTGTGCGGGATGTTTTGCGGGTTTTACGCTATTCTCTCGGCACTTGACGGCAATTTTGTGCACGGCGCGTGGGCAATATTGATCGCGATCATCTTTGATGGACTTGACGGCTGGGTCGCGAGGCTGACCCACAGCACAACAAAATTCGGGATAGAGCTTGACTCTCTTTCCGACCTTGTCGCGTTTGGAATCGCGCCTGCCGTGCTTATTTACAGCTGGGGGCTGAATTCTTTTGGCCGTATCGGCTGGGGCGCCGCGTTTTTCTACGTAATATGCGGGGCCTTAAGGCTTGCCCGTTTTAATGTGCAGATGGACACCGCGGAGAGCAAGGCATTTACAGGCATGCCCATTCCCGGAGCTGCCGGGATAACAGCCTGTATGGTTTTATTTTACACAGAGATCTGGGGCAGTCTGACAGGCAGGAACTATGTTGTGCTTTTACTGCCTTTTTTACTGGCGGCTCTTATGGTCAGCACATTCCGCTATCACGGTTTAAAGGAGATCGATTTTAAGAGGAGAAAACCATTCTGGCTTCTGGTCGCTATTGTGGCGGCCTTTGTTCTGGTTTTTATTAATCCTGAGATCGTGCTCTTTGTTTTTGGCATAATGTACATGTTATCCGGAATTATAGAGCACGTAAAGATCGTAAAAAAGAAGGAACGCTTAGGGACCAGACAAAATGAGAACAGTTAAGATATTCGATACAACTCTCAGGGACGGGGAACAGTCGCCTGGAGCGTCCATGAACGTGGATGAAAAGGTGCAGGTTGCAAAACAGCTTGCCCGCCTTGGCGTGGATATTATTGAGGCTGGTTTTGCATTCAGCTCTCCGGGTGATTTTGAAGCCATAAAGACCATTGGCGCGGAGGTGGAGGGTCCTGTGATCTGCAGTCTTGCCCGGGCAAAAGAAGATGATATAAAAAGAGCCTGGGAAGCGCTCAGGGATGTTCCGAAGAAAAGGATCCACACATTTCATTCGACCTCTGATATCCATCTTAAGCACCAGTTCCGCATAAGCCGTGAAGAGGCCTTAAAGAGGTCTGTGGAAATGGTCAGGTTCGCGCGGAGCCTTGTTGAAGATGTGGAATTTTCACCCATGGACGCGGCAAGGACAGATATCAGTTACCTCTGTGAGGTTATAGAGGCGGTGATTGACGCTGGCGCGTCAACGGTCAATATACCTGATACGGTCGGCTATAGCATTCCGAATGAATTCGGCGCTTTAATAAAGGATATCCATGGCAGGGTGAAAAACATTGATAAGGCCGTGATCTCGGTTCACTGCCATAATGACCTCGGACTCGCGACGTCAAACTCTCTTGCCGCGGTGCTTAACGGAGCAGGCCAGATCGAATGCACTATCAACGGGATCGGGGAGCGTGCCGGAAACTGTTCTATGGAAGAAGTCGTAATGGCGATGAGGACAAGGCGGGACCTCTTCAACGCTGATACTCACGTAAACTCTGAGGAGATAATGCGCAGCAGCAGGCTTGTTACAAAGGTCACAGGCATCTCGGTTCAGCCGAACAAGGCTATCGTCGGCGCCAATGCCTTTGCTCACGAGTCAGGTATCCATCAGGACGGCCTGTTAAAGGACAAGTCGACCTATGAGATCATCAAACCCGAGACAATAGGCCTTCACAAGACAAAGTTTGTTCTTGGCAAGCATTCCGGAAGGCATGCCTTCAGAACCAGGCTTGATGAGCTCGGCTATAAATTGGCTGACGATGAGATCAACAGCGCGTTTGAGAGGTTTAAAAAGATCGCGGACCAGAAAAAGGATATCTTTGATGAGGACATAGAGGCCCTTGTTTCTGAAGAGGTCGGGAAAACCCCTGAGATATACAGGCTCCTGGGATTAAAAGTGTCTTCAGGCCTCGATCAAAAACCCGCGGCTGAAATAAAGCTCAAGGTTGATAAAGAAGTTGTGGAAAAAACAGAACATGGTGACGGCCCGGTCGATGCTGTTTATAAAGCCATTGCTTTAATTACGGAAACAGAGAGCAGCCTCATCAAATATGAGGTCAAGAGCATAACCGGCGGGACTGACGCCCTTGGAGAGGTGATGGTATCTCTTGAAGAGGACGGCAGGTCGGTAAGAGGGCACGGCGCTGATACCGACATTATTGTTGCCTCTGCCCAGGCGTATATAAACGCTCTGAACAAGCTTGCCGCAAAAAAATAGCGCTTAAGCAAGAGCCGTTTTTATCCTGTGAAAAGACCGCGATTTTGTCTCATTGGTTCACCCCGTGAGATAATCAGTTTTGCTATCTCACGGGGTGAATTGACTAATCTCAACAGCATCCTGTAATATGTCCAGTACATCTTTTTTTGAGAGAAAAACCCGGTTTTTTAATTTGGAGAAACCATGAACATCACGGAAAAAATTCTTGCCGCACACCTGTCTGACCGGCAGGCGGGCTCAGGCAAAAAAGAGGTATCAGCCGGAGAGCTGATCAACGCCAGGGTTGACCTTGTTCTTGCCAATGATATTACCGCGCCTATCTCAATTACCGAGTTTAAGAAAACCGGAGCAAAGGATGTATTTGATAAGAACAGGATTGCTTTTATACCTGATCACTTTGCGCCTCAGAAAGACATAAAAGCTGCGGAACAGTGCAAGATGCTCAGGGAGTTTTCCAGGGAGTACGGTCTTGGGCTTTACTTTGAGGTTGGAAGAATGGGAGTTGAGCACGCGCTTCTTCCTGAAGAGGGCATTGTCGTGCCCGGAGACCTGGTCGTGGGGGCTGACAGCCATACCTGCACCTACGGCGCGCTCGGGGCTTTTTCAACGGGCGTCGGCTCAACAGATGTGGCAGCGGCTATGGCAACGGGAGAGTGCTGGTTTAAGGTCCCTGAATCAATGAAATTTATATATTACGGAAAGCTCAATAAATGGGTCAGCGGCAAGGACCTGATACTTCATACTATCGGGGATATCGGAGTGGACGGCGCGCTTTACAGGGCAATGGAATTTGAGGGAGAAGTGATCAGGTCGCTTCCCATGCATTCGAGGCTCACAATGTGCAACATGGCAATAGAAGCCGGGGGGAAGAACGGGATCATTGTGCCCGATGAAATAACAGAGCAATATGCCAAAGGCAGAGCCAGGAGGGAATATACATTTTATACTTCTGACGAGGATGCGAAATACGCGGAGGTTAAAGAGTACGATTGTTCAAGTATCCCTCTTACTGTATCATGCCCGCACCTCCCGTCAAATACAAAGCCTGCCGCAGAGCTTTCCAATGTCGCGATCGACCAGGTTGTTGTAGGCTCCTGCACGAACGGCAGAATAGAGGACATGAGAGAGGCGGCAGAGGTTATAAAAGGCAGAAAGGTAAACCCGAACGTAAGGATGATAGTAATTCCCGCGACACAGAAGGTGTACCTTCAGGCTGTAACAGAAGGACTTGCCGAGATATTTGTGAACGCGGAGGCTGTTTTTTCAACCCCTACATGCGGTCCGTGCCTCGGCGGGCATATGGGAGTCCTTGCGAAAGGCGAGCGGGCGATCGCGACAACAAACAGGAATTTTGTGGGCAGAATGGGGCACCCTGAAAGTGAAGTGTACCTTTCAAATCCCGCGGTTGCGGCGGCTTCCGCGATAAAGGGAAGGATAGCGACGCCTGAGGAAGTGATCTGACGGAAATTGCTTCAATAAAACATGAGTGATTACATGAAGTATGGCTACGCAACAAATTGATAAATAAACTTTTTTGCTGTGATGTTGTTGCTGATTTGACAGAAGGTAAACTGGCAGAATTGGAACACCGGTGGATGTAGTATAACAAGACATGGAAAGCTGGTGAGCCATTAGTTGTTAGCTGTTAGTTATGAGCTATCAGCTATGAGCTATTTGGGAGGAGATAAAATGATCCTTAAAGGTAAGGTCTGGCAGTTTGGAGATAATGTAGACACTGACGCGATAATCCCGGCGCGCTATCTTAATACATCAGATCCCAAAGAACTTGCCAGGCATATAATGGAGGATGCTGACAAGGAATTCCCGGACAAGGTAAGCTCCGGAGATATAATAGTTGCGGGAAACAATTTCGGGTGCGGTTCTTCAAGAGAGCATGCCCCTATCGCGATAAAGGCAGCTGGTCTTCAGGCTGTTATTGCAAAGAGCTTTGCCAGGATATTCTACAGAAACTCGTTTAATATAGGGCTTCCCATCTTTGAGTCTGAAGAAGCGGCTGAGAAGATCAGCGCTGGAGATGAGATAGAAATAGACGCGGACAGGGGTGTTATCAAAAACATCACTAAAGGCGAAGAATACACCGCAAAACCTATTCCTCCGTTCATGCAGGAATTGATCTCAGTAGGCGGTTTGATCGAATGGACAAAGGCCAAGATCAAAAAACAAGAAATTGAGAGGTTGAGAAGTTAAGAGGCTGAGAACTGTTAAGCAAGACGTTGAGTTGTTGAGAAGTCGAGTTGTTGGGAACTACTTAACCACTTAACTACTGTACTACTTAACGATTCACCTATTATTTTATCCAAACGGCTGGTTCTGTATGATGCCTGACTCTTATGATTTTATAGCCGCCTATCTGAAACTTTCCAAAGAAGCTCTCAGGGTAAAGATACAAAGAGCCGAAGAAATACTTACAAGCTGTACCCTGTGTCCGCGCAGCTGCAAAGTCGACCGGACAGCCGGGGAAAAAGGTTTTTGCAAGACCGGCAGCAAACCACTTGTCTCAAGCTTTAATCCCCACTTTGGCGAGGAACGCCCGCTTGTGGGAGAGCGCGGCTCAGGAACCATTTTTTTCAGCCGATGCAACCTTGGCTGTCTTTTCTGTCAGAACTGGACGATAAGCCATAACGGCGAAGGCAGTATAATATCTTTTGATGCGTTAGCCGGCATGATGCTGTCCCTGCAGAATTCCGGCTGTCACAATATAAACCTTGTCACACCGACCCATCAGGTCCCCATGATACTGAGATCTTTGGAGATTGCAAAAGATATGGGTTTGAAGGCTCCTATAGTGTATAACTGCGGGGGATATGAATCTATCGATACCCTGAAAATACTCGATGGAGTTGTTGATATATATATGCCGGATATCAAGTATTCAGACCCTGATGTTGCCCTGAAATATTCAAAAGCAAAGGATTACCCTCAGGTAGCAAAGGCGGCTGTAAAAGAGATGCACAGGCAGGTTGGGGACCTTGTCATGGATGAACGGGGCATTGCCTTAAGGGGACTGCTTGTAAGGCATCTTGTGCTGCCGGAGGGTCTTGCCGGCACAGAGGAAATAGTCAAATTTCTTGCTGAAGAGATATCGCCTGATACGTATACGAACATAATGGCGCAGTATTACCCCTGTTATCAGGCCGCCGGGCTTCCGCCTCTTGACAGGAGAACAACAGGCGAAGAATACATAAAGGCAGTAAAGGCGGCACAGCGCGCGGGGCTTAAAAGGCTTGACTGAATTTCCGGCGCGAGAAGAGAAATTACTTTCTGTATGTTCTGTTTTGTGCTACTATTTTAGGTAGAAGTGTGTACCGGCCTGTATGCTCAATCGCAGGTGCAAAATAAAACAGGAGGTATGATTATGGAACAGAATGTTTTTCTTGTTATCAGCAGTGATGTGATGGGAAAGGATGAGGATATAGGCAGGGCGGTAATAAAGAATTTTTTTGAGACTGTAAAGGCTACAAAAGAAATACCCCATACTATCTTTTTTGTAAATGCCGGGGTAAAGCTTACGACTGTAAACGAGGAGACAATAGCCATTCTCAAGGACATTGCAGAACTGGGAACAGAAATGTACTCATGCGGCACATGTCTGAAACATTATGACCTTGAAGACAAGATAAATGTCGGCAACAGGGGCGCTTCTACCCAGGTGGTCGAGGCGCTTAATGATTTCAAAAAAGTAGTATGGGTAGGGTAGTTCAACCCTTGCTCCTATCTTCCTGGTTCTCGCTTTTGCCCCGAATTCAAAGGCGCGTCATAATCAGAGGTCACTCTAACATCATAGCAGAGTGCCACGGGCTTGCCCGTGGGAATCTGCTAACCTTATTGCTTTTTACGTTCAGATAGAAATTGCAGCCTGTCCCGCAATATGTGCATGTAGTCCTGACCTTTTCCATTTCATAATTCTCCTTTGTGTTTATAATCTGGAGAGGGGAAGTGGGAATTGAACCCACCAGGACATTTTCTGAATATCCTGTCACTGGTTTTGCAGACCAGGAGGAACACCAGTTCCATACCCCTCATACAATTAATGACTAACAGGTTTTTTGGCGCTACTTCAGCGAAAATCCGTCTTGCACACGCTGACCTCTGTGACTGTAAACAATACGGTCCATCTCCTTTTTGTTTTTGAATGGCTTTAGGCTATCCCTGGAACAGCCTTGAAGAATCGGAATATATAATATATTCTATAGGCATGTCAAATAGATTTATTTTATTAACATTAGTTTATTGATAGATACAACCGATAGTTTGCAGGTCGGATTTAATCCGGGTTAAAATAAGTCGGCGCAATTCAGAGAAAATCAATCGCCATATTTGGAGCTAAGTTATGGATATACAACATTTAAAGATATTTATCTCAGTTTATAAAAACAGGGGTTTCTCAAAGGCGGCTGTAGAACTCCACCTAAGCCAACCGACTATCAGTGAACATATAAAAAATCTGGAGTTTGAGCTTGGCTGTAAACTCTTTGACAGAGTTGGGCGCACTATTATTCCGACTAGAGAGGCGGGTATCATATATCCAAAGGCATTACAAATAATAGAAGACCTTGAAAAACTAAGGGAAGAACTGTCTCATGCCGGAAGTAATATAAAAGGGCAACTGATTCTGGGAGCAAGCACCATCCCCGGTACATACATCCTGCCGGTCATGGCATCGGAGTTTAAGAAGCTGTACCCCGAGGTCTCATTTGAAATAATAATAGAGGATTCAAGAAAGATTACTGATATGGTCTTAAATTATGATCTGATACTCGGTGCAGTAGGGGCTGAAATGGAACCGGGGAAAATTAACTATCTGCCTTTTATAGAGGATGAGCTGATACTTGCAGCCGGTGAAAAAGTTATTCCAAAAAATACCATAAGTGTGAAGGGATTAAAAGATGTCCCGTTTATCTTGAGGGAAGAAGGATCCGGAACGCTTAAAACAATGGAGCGTTTTCTAAATAAAAAGGGGATAGATATCGGGGAATTAAATGTTGTTGCAGTGCTTGGCTCTACCGACTCAGTGAAACAGGCAATAAAGTCAGGACTTGGTGCGTCAATATTATCGAGGATTGCTATTAAGGACGAGTTGACTTGCGGGGCATTGAAGGAGATAAGGATAAGAGGGCTGAAAATGAAAAGGAGCTTTTATCTGATTACTCATAAAAAACGTGCTTTACCGAATCCTTACAATGCATTTTACAACTATCTGAAAGATTCAAAGCGATAGCTTTGCCCCTCACCCCATATCTCTCCCCAGGCTCTTTTAACTGATCTGTACACATGGTTGATTACCGCCTGCTACTTCACCAATTAAAACAGCAGACTCAATTCCTTCATTCTTCAATTTTTCTATTAGAATTGATGCATGAGAGTTTTTGACTGAGAGGAGAAGCCCTCCTGAGGTCTGAGGATCAAAAAGCAATTCTTCTTCCTCTGAAGAGAGTTTTATCTTTATCTCTAAAAATCCCTCGGACAATTCTCTGTTCGGTTTATTGCTGCCCGTGGTCACTCCCTTGCGATACATTTCTATGGCATTCGGGAAAATAGGCAGATTTCTATAAAACAGGTTTATCTGCATTTTACTGCCCTTCGCAATCTCCAGTGCATGTCCGACAATACCAAAACCCGTTACATCAGTACATGAGTGAATGTCGAATTTCAAGGCTGTCTCAATGGCTTTACCATTAAGAAAAGCTATCCAGGGGAGCAGGGGCTCCAGTTTTTTAAAGGGCAGCTTTTTGGAGCGGCAGGCGTTGAAGAGCACGCCGGTCCCCAGCGGTTTAGTAAGAATCAGTGCATCTCCCTCGCGAGCGTCGCAGTTGGTGAGTATCCGCTCAGGGTGAACTATCCCTGTAACCGCAAGGCCGTACTTCGGCTCATTGTCGTCAACCGAATGGCCTCCGGCCATGGAAGCGCCGGCTTCGATTACTTTATCACTTCCTCCGCGGAGTATCTCTTTTAATATTCCGATGTCAAGCTGCTTTGAAGGGAACATCACAACATTCAGGGCTGTAAGGGGTTTGCCGCCCATTGCGTAAACGTCGGAAAGAGAATTAGCTGCAGAAATCTGCCCAAACCAGTACGGATCATCCACCGGCGGAGTAATATAGTCGACAGTAGATATTACGGCAATATCAGGTGAAAGGCGGTATACAGCCGCATCATCGCTGGTTTCGAAACCTACTAACAGGTCAGGATCATCCGGGGTTTGAATCGATCCGAGCGCAGCCGACAGAACTGTCGGGCCAATTTTTGCAGCTCACCCGCAGGTTCTTGCGAGACCTGGTAAGGTTTTTTTCTTAAAAAAAGTCATATAACCTCACATTTAATAATTTATCGAAATAGTAAATAATAACTATAGGAATGTCAAATAGATATATTTTACAGAATGAGTATCATTTATAGAGAATGCCTATATTAGCACGAGAGTGCCGATATCATATTTTGACGGCAATGACTATAGATAAGCATTTTCAATGTTGAAACTTGACAATACATCAATACTAATGATATTGTAGTGCTACTTTAATTGAAAAAGTAACACCATGTCCACTGTAAGATTCGGCATATCACTTGAGAATTCCCTGCTTAAAGGGTTTGACAGCCTTATAAAGAAGAAGGGCTACGCGAGCAGGAGTGAAGCGATCAGGGATCTGATAAGGGACAGCCTTGTAAAAGAAGAATGGGAGCATGGCAATAAGGACACGGTCGGGGCTATTTCAATTGTTTATTCGCACGGCACAAGGGAACTTAGCGATACACTGACCGATATCCAGCACAATTTCCATTCTTCAGTGGTTTCCTCTTTGCACGTTCACCTTGACCATCATAATTGCCTTGAGGTAATTATAGTCAGGGGAAAGGGCAGGGAGATCAAGAAAATAGCTGACAGGCTGATAGGCACAAGAGGCGTAAAGCACGGAAAGCTTTCTTTAACAACAACAGGGAAAGATCTGAAATAGCCCCCGTTAGATTCTAACGAATCAGGACAAGGGGGATAATTTTTTATTGCTTGGTAGCACAAATATAATAATAGTAACACTTTTCCGGAAGAGGAAGACGCAAGAGGGATTATTCAATCCCTGCGGGGACAGCATTTAAATCCAAATGAAGGAGGTCTGCTATGCATATGGCAGATGCATTACTTTCGCCCGGCGTTGGAACAACGTTCTGGGCAGGTTCGTTAGGGGTAATTGGTTACTGTGCGAAAAAACTGAGAGAAAATATAAATGAAAAAATGATTCCTTTGATGGGGATCCTGGCGGCATTTATATTTGCAGCCCAAATGATCAATTTTACAATTCCCGGTACCGGCTCAAGCGGCCACATCGGGGGTGGTATGATTCTTGTCATCATCCTGGGGCCCTATGCCGCGTTTATTGCCGTTGCTTCTGTGTTGACTGTCCAATGTCTTTTTTTTGCTGACGGGGGCATACTGGCGCTTGGATGTAACATATGGAACATGGCCGTATATCCCTGTTTTATTGCTTACCCATTAATTTATGCGCCTCTCACCAAAGGAAATAAAACCCCGGGTAGGATCATGATCGCGTCAATATTGAGTGTTGTGGTCGCGTTGGAGTTTGGCGCGCTTTCCGTAGTTCTTCAAACGATGTTTTCAGGCAAGACAGAACTTCCCTTTACTACTTTTTTAGTTTTGATGCTTCCAATTCATTTCGCGATTGCCATCGGGGAGGGTTTTATAACGGGTGGTTTTGTAAATTATATCAGGGTTATAAAGCCTGAGGTTCTTGATGTAGTTGAAGGTTCCAGGGCATTTTCTGTTAAGAAAGTTCTTGTCAGTATTGGGATAGTTGCAATTATTACAGGTGGGATGCTGTCGTGGTTCGCTTCGACACATCCTGACGGACTTGAATGGTCCATAGAGAGGGTGTATGGGAAAGCAGTGCTTCCAGGGTACGAGACAGGGATTATTCCGGATTTGAGAGATATTCAGGAAAAGACAGCAATTTTACCTGATTATAATTTTCCCGCTGGTAAGGAGGAAAAATCTGAGGGAGCTGCTGACTCCTGGCCAGCGGTTAACGCTGGAACTTCATTTTCCGGTATAATTGGCAGCCTGATGGTTCTTGGATTGGTTTTTATCCTTGGATTTGGTATAAATGCAGTGAAGAGTAAACGGCGAAACATGGTAATATGAAATGAATTTTGTGATCCGCTATAAGGTAATCGTTATTCGTATTAACTTATAGCTGATAACTGTCTTAATTTTATGCCTTCTTTTGATAAAGAATATTTCAATCTGGGTTATCTTGACACGTTGTCATATAAGGATACGTTTGTTCATAGGCTGGACCCGAGAATAAAACTGGTTACAACCTTTATCTTTATTTTGTTTGTAGTTTCGTTTCCAAAATATGAGATCCTTAAAATGTTGCCGTTCTTTTTTTTTCCTGTTTTTATCCTGTCAGTCGGTGAGATCCCGCTGAAATTTATCTTAAAGAAACTCCTTATTGCTTCGCCATTTGCTCTATTTGTGGGAATTTTTAATCCGTTCTTTGATACGGCGGCAATGTATAATTTTTACGGGATCCCGATCTCTGGTGGATGGGTGTCATATCTTTCTATTATAATAAAATTCATTTTGACCGTTACTGCCGCGTTACTCCTGGTTGCCACAACGTCGTTTCCTGGCGTCTGCTTAGCTCTTAAAAAACTAAAAGTTCCAAATGTATTTGTTGTTCAGCTCCTTTTTCTATACAGATACATGTTTGTTCTTACAGCAGAGACTATGCGAATAATCCGAGCCAGGAACATGAGGTCATTCGGAAAGAAGGGGCGGGGTATGAAGACGCTTATCAGTATTATTGGAGTGCTTTTTGTGAGGACGGTAGAGCGTTCCGAAAGAATATACCAGGCGATGTGTTCAAGGGGGTTTGACGGTGAAATCAGACTTTTAACGAGTTATAAAATCGGGTTTGTTGATATTTCATTTGCTATCACAGCAATTACTGTTTTTATTATATTCAGAGGATATGATGTAACAAAAACCCTCGGGGAATTAATAACTAAAACTTAAAAATAAATCTGTAATTATTAATTATGAGTCATCACATTATAGATTTTAAAAATGTCCATTTTAATTATCCTGACGGCACTGAGGCGTTAAAAGGCGTTACCTTCAGGATTACACATGGAGAGTCAGTCGGCATTGTAGGTGCCAATGGTGCCGGCAAGTCAACTCTGATTTTCCATATGAATGGTTATCTTCTACCTACAAAAGGGGCAATAATAATCGGCGATGTCCAGTTGGGTAAAACTACACGAAATGAAATCAGGAAAAAAGTTGGAGTGGTTTTCCAGGATCCTGATGATCAGCTTTTTATGCCGACTGTTTTTGATGATGTTTCCTTTGGTCCTTTGAACATGGGATTGACCAAAAATAGAGTTATAGAAAGGGTTACTGAGGCCTTAAACACGGTAGGTTGTTATGAATTAAAGGACCGCCCGCCCCACCATCTTTCCTCGGGGCAGAAACGCGCTGTTTCCATAGCAACTGTTATAGCGATGCAGCCTGATATTCTTGTAATGGATGAACCTGCGGCAAGCCTGGACCCCAGATCACGCCGGCAGCTTATAGAACTCCTTAAGGAGTTCAAACATACAAAAATTATCGCTTCTCATGATCTTGATCTTATATTGGAAGTTTGCAAGAGATGTATTGTAATTGCTGATGGGAAGGTGCGCGCTGACGGGCTTACTGAAGAACTGCTTATGGATGAGAAATTACTTATTGAGAACAGCCTTGAGCTCCCGCTTTCTTTAAAAGGCAGATGAGCGCAAACAAAGGAGTACAGATGAATTTTTTAGATTATAATAAGAAGGGAAGTAGATAAGTTGGCGCTCTCTACTATATTTAAAAACGATGACTGAACTGGAAAAACTAAAACACCTTCTTCAGCACTGGATGGAGCATAATGAGGCTCATGTGAAGACTTACAGCGAATGGGCGTCAAAGGCCGAATCCTTAGGTGAGAAGGAACTGGCCGATATCCTGGAACAAATCGCGGCAGAAACCAAAAAGCAGGAAGAGTTGTTCCTGCGGGCGAGTAAGATTATTGGATAAATAGTGGCGCCGCCCCTCTAACCAGGTAATTGAGTTATTAAGTTACTATGTCATTAAATACACAATGACTAAATGACTTACTGACTTAATGACTTTTATTATGCACAATTCATTATACGTCCATATCCCTTTCTGTCTGAAAAGATGTGTCTACTGCGACTTTGTATCCGGGATTTATGACCCTCAAAAAGAAACCGCTTATATTAAAGCCCTGAAACAGGAAATAGTGAACATTCCTGATAATGTCTCTTTTGAAACGCTGTATATAGGCGGCGGCACGCCTACCGCGCTTTCAACAGGTTCTTTGAATGACCTGATCGCGCATATTTTTGAACAGTGTAAGTTCACTATAGATCATGAGGCAACAATAGAGGCCAACCCCGGAACTGTTGATATCAGGAAGTTAAAAGCGATCCTCTCTTCAGGGGTAAACCCCGAACTACCACAGGGGTACCAGCGGCTTCGCCGCGAGGCGAGCGGGGCGAACAGGATAAGCATAGGTGTCCAGTCTTTTAATGACGATGAGCTTAAAACTCTTGGCAGACTGCACACGGCTGAAGAGGCAGAAAAGGCGGGTTCTCTTGCAAAAGAAGCGGGGTTTAAAAACATAGGCATTGATCTTATTTACGGTATTCCGGGTCAGAGTGTTAACTCATGGATAAAGACGCTTGAGAAAGCAGTACAGCTTGAGCCAGACCACATTTCCACATATGAGCTGACCGTAGAGAGCGGCACACTGCTTTATGATCATATAGAAAAAGGCAGGCTGCAGGGGCCTGAAGAGGAAAAGATCATTGAGATGTATAACCATACAATTGACTTTTTAACCGCAAAAGGGTTTGTTCATTATGAGATATCCAATTTTTCCATGCCGGGGTATTTCTGCAGGCATAATCTTAATTACTGGGACAGGGGTGAGTATTACGGAGCCGGCCTGGGAGCCCACTCTTTTATTAACGGCAAAAGGTCATACAATACAGGTGATCTTGAGCATTACATACAGTCACTTTCAAAAAATGAGCTGCCTGTAGAAGGTTCAGAAGTCATAACCGCGGATAAGGCGCTGTTAGAGACTTTTTTTCTTGGTTTAAGGAAAACAGAAGGGATAAACCTGGAAAAACTGT
This sequence comes from bacterium BMS3Bbin08, assembly GCA_002897775.1. Classification (GTDB taxonomy): domain Bacteria; phylum Nitrospirota; class Thermodesulfovibrionia; order UBA6902; family BMS3Bbin08; genus BMS3Bbin08. The sequence goes on from BDTR01000032.1 coordinate 23,104, forward strand.
CCGCGTCTTATGGTGAGGACATACAAAAGGTCTATGAGAAACAGATAAGAGAGCTTCAGCGGGCTGGATTGATAGAAACATATAGTTCATCCCGAGGTTTCGGGACAAGCCGTGTAACCAGTTCAGGAAATAATCGCATGAGGCTGACAAGGCAGGGGATCCTTCTTTCAAATGAGGTTTTTATCAGATTTATGTGATCGCGCATTCAGCATAAGATATATCAAATATCTGTTCGCTTCCAGGCGTATAACCAATTGTTTTTCTTGTTTTTTTAACCTTTATATGTGAAAATTACTGATGCCCTCTAAATTCGAACCAAAATGGATCGCCTGGGAAATAACCCGCAGGTGCAATCTTAAATGTATCCACTGCCGTTCTTCTTCTGAGGCTGTGGTGGCGCAGCATCCTGACTTTTCCCTGCAGGAGGCCTTTAGAATTATTGATGACATTGCAGGCTACGCAAAGCCTGTTATTGTTCTTTCCGGAGGAGAGCCTCTGTTAAGAAAAGATTTTTTTGATATCGCGCAGTACGGAACACAAAAGGGTCTGAGAATGTGTCTTGCCACGAACGGGACCCTGGTTAATGATGATGTTTGCGAGAAGATAAAAGAGTCCGGTATCAGGATGGTGTCCCTCAGCCTTGACGGGTCTGTGGCAGAAGTTCACGATGATTTCAGAAGCCAGAAGGGAGCATTCGCAAGCACGATAAAAGCGGCGGAATTATTCAAAAAACATAATATAGAATTTCTCATTAATTCGTCTTTCACAAAACGTAATCAGAAGGAAATTCCAAAGGTTTACAAACTGGCCAAAGAGCTTGGCGCGACCGCGTGGTACATGTTCATGATCGTTCCGACCGGCAGGGGTGAAGAGATAATGAGCGAGCTTATTTCCAAAGAGGACTACGAGGACATACTTGAGTGGCATTACGAGATGGAGAAAAAAGAAGACGATATTCTTGTTAGGCCCACCTGCGCGCCGCATTATTACAGGATCATCCTTCAGAAATCAAAGGAACAGGGAGAAAAGTTTGAACGCAGGTCTTTGAAGTTCTCCACCGGGGGCGCCAAAGGGTGTATCGCGGGCCAGCTTATCGCTTTGATCGATGTTGACGGGAATGTTCTGCCGTGCAGTTACTTCCCCAAATCAGCAGGCAATGTAAAGGAAAAATCTTTTAAGGATATATGGGAAAACTCAGAGCTTTTTAAGGAATTAAGGGATTTCAAAAAGTATAAGGGGAAGTGCGGTTCATGTGAATATATAAATGTCTGCGGCGGCTGCAGGGCAAGATCATACTCTGTGTACGGCGACTATCTTGAAGAGGAGCCGTTCTGCACGTATGTACCACGCAGATTAGCGCAGACTAAAAAATAACGCAGATGATCACAGAAAAAAACACAGATAAAAACAAAAATTATATTTATGAAGATTTGACTTATAAAATAATAGGTGCAATTTATAACGTTCACCAAGAGTTGGGGAATGTACACAAAGAAAGTATTTATCATAAAGCCCTTGCAATAGAACTATCTGAGATAGGAACTCCTTGTCTTACGGAGGTAAAATGAACGATACATTTCTGAAAGCATGCAGGGGCGAGGCTGTTCCATACACTCCTGTGTGGATCATGAGGCAGGCAGGAAGATATTTGAAACAGTATCAGAAAATCAGAAAGAAGGTTGATTTCCTTACTCTTTGCAAGACCCCTGAGCTTGCGGCAGAGGTAACTATCCAGCCGATCGACGCACTTGGCGTTGACGCAGCGATCCTGTTCTCGGATATACTCATCCCTGTTGAAGCAATGGGCATGAAACTTAAATTCCTGGAAAAGAAGGGTCCGGTGCTTACGCCACCTGTACGGAACGAAACTGCGCTTAAAAAACTGTCAGTACCACAGCCTGAGACTGATATGGGCTTTGTAATGGAGACCATAAAAATTTTACGGAAGGAACTTGCGACCAGAGTTCCTTTGATAGGATTTTCAGGCGCACCTTTTACCACAGCCACTTATATGATTGAGGGCGGCACGTCAAAGAACTTCCTTCACACTAAGAGAATGATCTTCGAATCTCCGGCTTTGTACGCGTCTCTGATGAGTAAAGTAACCACGACTGTTCTTGAATATCTTAAAGCCCAGATAAAGGCCGGCGCTCAGGCTGTACAGCTTTTTGATACGTGGGCGGGGATATTCTCACCTTTGGACTACAGGGAGTATGTGTTTCCTTATGTCAGGGAGGTTATTAAGTCCCTGAAAAGCTGGCAGGCGGCTGAAAACATTCGTGTGCCGGTTATTTATTTTGTGGGCTCATGCAGTGGTCTGCTTGAAGAGATGAGAACATGCGGGGCTGACGTGATAGGAATTGACTGGAGAATTAATATTGATGACGCGATAAAACGGCTTGATAGTGATCTTTCAGTGCAGGGGAATCTTGATCCGTGCGCTTTGTTCATGCCGAAAGAAAAGATTCAGTACCGCGTAAAGGACATCCTGAAAAGAGCCTCCAGCGCGCGAGGACATATTTTTAATTTGGGTCATGGTGTTTTGCCTGAAACTTCAGCAGAGAATGTAGCCTCAATGGTGGAGATGGTGCACAGCTTCAGCAGGTAATATACCTAAAAATGTTAGAATAAAAAATTATGAGACCTGTGAAGGGCTTTTGGGAATTATCTCAATAAGGTAATGCATGATAGAGCTCGGAACTGCCATTAAAGAAACACTGGACCTCGTAAAAGACGGTATCCTGTTTATAGACAGGGAGTTCTCGGTAGTTTTTATTAATAAGGCCGCGGCAAAGCTGTTCGGCAAAAAAGAGCAGGATATTGTAGGACAGAACTGTGCCGCTATATTCCTTGAATCTTCACGGCCTGATCAAACCACTCCTTCCTTTCAATGTCCCTGCAGCGAGGTTCTGAAGACCGGGAATGCCATTTCCACTTTGTACCGCCTTTTCACACCTGGGGCCGCGGAAAAAATTCTCCAGATAACCGCCTCGCCGGTTATTAATGAGAACGGGGAAACTATCCAGGTGCTCGAGATCATAAGGGATGTAACGTCAGAGAAAAAGTCTGAGGAAGCGCTTCGTCAAAGCGAAGAAAAATTCAAATCACTCTCAGAAGAATCGCCGAACATGATCTATATAAACAAAAAAGGACGAATTGTCTACGTAAATAGAATCTGTGAAGAAATAATGGGTTATACAAAAGAGGAATTTTATTCGGACCAGTTTGATTTTATGTGCCTGATCGCGCCGGAGTCTAAGGACATTGTAAAAGAGAACTTCAGCAGGCATATGAGAGGCGAAGAAATTACTTCCTATGGGTATAATCTTGTAACAAAAGGCGGCAGTGTATTAAATGCTATACATAATGCAAAGCTAATTAACTTCGAAGGGGAGAAAGCAATTCTCGGGATAGTAACAGATGTAACCGACCGCAAGCTTGCTGAGGGGAAGCTAAGAATAGCTATTACAACAGCTGAAGAAGAAAAGCTGAAATCAGAGGCAATTATTGCCAGTGTCGGTGATGCTCTGGGTATTGTTGATACCAACTTTAAAATTGTATATCAGAACCTGGTAAGCAAGAAAATGTTTGGTGATTTTTTTGGCCAATACTGTTATGAGGCATATCAGGGAAAAGACCAAGTCTGCGAAGGATGCCCTGTATTCAAGGCCATGAAAGAGAACAAGATCCAGAGAGTAGAAAGAACCAGGTATACTGACGCCGGGACAATGTTCCTGGAGATCACGGCATCACCTATGATAGATTCAGAAGGGAAAATCATAGGGGGTGTTGAAGTTGTCAGGGACATTACCGACCGCAAGAAGACTGAAGAGGATGTTCTTCATTATGGAGAGCGCCTGAGACTCTTACGAGAGATCGACCATGCCATAATTACTGCTCAGACAACTGATAAGATCGTTCGAGTGGCCCTAAACCATATCAAGGAGCTGGTGCCATGCATTCGGGCAAGTATTGTTTTGTTTGATTTCCAGACCGATCAGGCGGAACTGCTTGTTCTCTATTCTAAAGGCGAGACCCAGATTAAAGAGGGTGAAATTATCCAGATGAAAGAGTTCGGCGTCGATGAAAGTCTTCACTTCGGGGAAGTTCATGTTATTGAGGACTTAAAGACCCTTTCTAATCCATCGCGTGTTGACCGGCAACTGATCAAGGAAGGGGTGCGCTCATGCATAAATGTACCTATTATTCACCTTGATGAACTAATAGGTACTATTAATGTATGCAAAGATGCTCCTTCTGCCTTTACCTCAGAAGACGTTACAATTGCCAGTGAAGTCGCTGATCTTCTCGCAGTCACTATCCAGAGTAAGCGGGCTGATCAGGAGTTGAGAGAATCCGAAAAGAAGTACCGAGACCTCGCGGACAATGCCCTTGTAGGAATATATAAAAGTAATCTCAAGGGTGATATTCTTTATGTAAATGATGCGCTCTTAAAGATGAGTGAGTTTGAATCACTTGAGGAGATAATATCTTCGGGTCAACTGAGATTATACAGAAACCCAAAAGACAGAGAAAATTTTGTTGCAAAGCTTAAGGCAGACGGCAAAGTTGAAAACTTTGAAACCGAGATGCTTACAAAGACTGGCAAAGTAAAAAGAATACTTAAGACTTCAACACTTCGTGGAGAGATCATATCAGGAATGATGATGGATGTTACAGAACTCAGACAGGCTGAGACAGCTGTCAAGGAATCAGAGGTATTTCTCGCTTCGATCCTTGAGGGCATTAAAGACGGAGTGGTTGTTTTGGACAGAGAGTTTAAGATACTTTTTACAAACAAAGCTTATATAGAGCAATCCGTCTGTTCGTCCAAAGAAGTAAAAGGCAGATATTGTTATGAGGTATCTTATGATCGGAATGAGCCCTGTTATCTTAAAGGTCGGGAGGGCACTGTAAAAAATGTGTTTGACAGCGGAATAAGCAGCAGAGACATCCGGCGAAAAGGCGAGCGATTTATGGAAATGACGGTATATCCGTTGAAGAACTCCGCTGGAGAAGTTACATCTGTTGTAGAGATAAGAAGAGATGTTACAAGAAATATCCAGATGGACGAAGAACTAAAGGAAAGGGTTAGAGAGCTGGAGGAGTTCTATGATATGGCTGTCGGCAGAGAACTGAAAATGAAACAGCTTAAGGAAAATGTAGAAGCATTAAAAGAAGAACTTAAGAAAAACAAAAAAATAAGCTGATGTGTAAGTTGAATCATTAATTGGCGGCCTTCCTGAATTGTGCGGGTAGAGTGGCCCGGATACTACTTTGAGGGAGAATAACGGGAAAAGCATAGGTGTTGTTTTACTGAACCTCGGCGGACCGGATTCTTTAAGTTCCGTGCGTCCCTTCCTGTATAATCTGTTTTCTGACAGGGGCATTATCAGGCTCGGTCCTTCCTTTCTGCAGAAATCCATTGCATGGCTGATATCAGGGTACCGTTCGAAAAAATCAGAAGAAATGTACAGCCTGATAGGAGGCAAATCTCCAATATTTGAGATTACAACGGCCCAGGCTGAAGCGCTTGAGAAAGCACTAAATACAGAAGTTGAGAAGATAGGAAGTTTGGAAGATAAGATATCCTCAACATCTCAGCCTCTCAATTTCTTAACTTCCTCTTTCAAGGTGTATGTGGGTATGCGCTACTGGTATCCATATATAAGCGACACAGTTGATAAGATTCGTAGTGATGGTATTGAACAAGTGGTTGTGTTAAGCCTTTACCCCCACTATTCAAAGGCAACGACAGGTTCTTCAGTTGCCGAGTTTAAACGCGTGATTTCACGATTCACGATTCCCTCCAAACAGCCGGCGGGCAGGCACGATTCACGATTCACGGTCAAATATATTGATCAGTGGTATGATTTTCCCCTGTATATTGACGCGCTTTCAGATCGTATTGCAGAGGGGATGTCAAAATTCAAAGGAAAGACTTTTGATATTCTATACAGCGCGCACAGTCTTCCTGAAAGCTTCATCAAACAGGGAGACCCGTACCTCGATCATATCAAATCAACCATAAAGGCAGTTAACCCGTCAATCGGCAAGTGGCATCTTTCTTTCCAGAGCAGGAGCGGGCCGGTCAAATGGTTACAGCCTGACACGGAAGAGACTATAATCAGGCTTGCAAAGGGCGGCGTCAAGAATTTACTGGTAGTGCCGATAAGTTTTGTATCTGACCATATAGAAACCCTCTATGAAATAGATATTTACTATAAAAAGATCGCAAAGAGTTATGGTATAAATTTAAAGAGATGTGAATCATTAAATTTATCCGAAAAATTCATAAACGCTCTTAAAGAGTTGGTACTGGAAAAACTAAAGGAGTCGGAATGATCCCCGTTAGATTCTGCACCCGCAGTTTTGTTGCAACAAAAACTGGACGCGGGTGTAACAAAAAGCATCTGGACAACGGGGCAGGCGGAAAGAGGAAAACATGAAGAAGGTTGTAGTTGTTGGCGGCGGCATATCCGGTCTGACCGTTGCTTACGCGCTTCTTGGCCGCGGGGATCTTGAAATTTCAGTTCTGGAGTCAGACTCAAGGCCCGGCGGCAAGATCTGGAGTGACAGAACAGAAGGATTCCTTTGTGAAAAGGGTACTAACGGCTTTCTTGATAATAAGCCGGGAACCCTTGAATTATGTAAAAGTCTGAGCCTGGAGCCCGTCCGGAGCAATGAGAACGCCAGGAAACGGTTTATTTATTCCAATAAAAGACTTAATGAAATGTCCGGCTCTCCAATGGCATTTTTAAGATCAGGACTTCTCTCGTGGCGCGGAAAACTAAGAATGTTATACGAGCTTTTTGCCCCGCAGGGGCCGGAGGATGAGACAGTAGCTGATTTTGTAATACGCCGTCTTGGAAAAGAGGGGCTTGATAAGCTTATTGACCCTATGTGTTCGGGCGTGTACGCCGGGGATCCCTACAGGATGAGTATTAAGAGCTGTTTCCCCAGGATAAAGGAGCTTGAGCAGCAGTACGGCAGTCTTATAAAGGCACTGATCAAGATACAGAGAACAAGAAAAAAAACAGGCGGACCAAAAGCGGGTCCGGCTATGGGCGGCAATCTTACCTCTTTTTACAACGGAGCTGACGCTATTACGAACGCGCTGGCGGAAAGACTGGGAGAACGGCTCAAACTCGGTGTCTCTGTACAGGGTATTGCCCGTCTCGGCGGGGAAAAGGGGAATTCGTATCAGCTTCACACCTCTGAAGGTATAGTCGATGCGGACATAGTGGTACTCGCGTTACCGGCTTACGCGACATCCGGTATACTGAAAGATTTTGATGCACGGCTTTCCAAAGCCCTGCTTGAGATCCCGTATCCGCCGGTATCGATCGTTTGTTTTGGATATAAAAAAGAAAAAGTCCAGCATTCTTTGAAGGGGTTCGGGTTCCTGGTCCCGCGCAGGGAAGGACTGAAGGTGCTTGGTACACTCTGGGATTCAAGTATATTTCCTAACAGGGCCCCGGAAGGACATGTGCTCTTAAGAAGTATGGTGGGCGGAGCGCAGTCACCTGACTCTGCAATGCTGGATGATAATAAACTGGTAAGCACTGTATTTGATGAGCTGAGGCCGATAGTTTCTTTAAAGGCAGAACCTGATATGGTGAGGATCTACAGGTGGGAGAGGGCGATCCCTCAGTATCTGATCGGTCACGACGAGAAATTGAAACTTATGGATGAGCGTCTCAGATCTCATCAGGGTTTATATATTACAGGCAACGCGTACAGGGGTGTGAGTATGAGCGATTGTATCGTAAACGGTTATAAGATCGCTGATGCAATTTTGTCAAAGATCCAGGATCATTAACCCCTCTTTTCCCCTGTCATTATTCACTGCATTTCTATAATATTATTTAATGTGTAATGTTAGGAAATCTAGCCTAACCATTTATTAATAAAAGATAAACACAGTTAGAAGAACTTCGCCCTTCTAAACTTGCCTGACCTGTTTGCATATCTACACCATGTAAACCCGCCATACAACAAGGCGGGTAAACCAGCAGGCAGGCGGCAGACAGGAAGCGGGGCTTTCTAACGGGGCAAATATTCCTCACTTTTCTGACCATATGAAATCCTCTGTCGACAAACCAAAAACCCGTTATTATCGCAAAGTGTAACATTTGTATTGTGCCGAAGAGTTCCGCTTCAGTTCTCTTGATATCGTTCCTTATGTTTCGACCTGGCGCCCTGGCGATCTCTACAACCCCCTTCGCCCTCCCAGTGCATTTTTGCTATTACTTCCCGTTCGTTCATGTTAATATGATTATATCGTTTTTCCATAAACACTCAGGATAGCATCTCCCTTTCTGCTCTCCCAGGTGTTGCACTTCATTATTGAACTGGCGAAAAATATATAATTAAAATCGTTTTAAGAAATTTCAATGCAGGAAGTTCATAACATAGATCTAGGCGCTGTACTTCCAATATGGAGCTTGCTGCCTTTTATCGGCATGCTGCTTTCCATTGCCCTGTTTCCTCTTTTTGCTCCAAAGTTCTGGCATGATCATTTTGACAAGGTCTCGGTCTTTTGGGCGCTTGTCATAATCGTTCCGTTTTTATTTGTGTATAAATGGCTTGCTGTCCATGAGTTTCTTTATGTAGTTCTTGCTGACTATATCCCTTTTATCATACTTCTGGCTTCCCTCTATACGGTCTCAGGCGGGATTCTGCTCAAGGGCACGCCGCTTGGCACGCCTTTGGTCAATACATGCATGCTTGCAATAGGGACTGTTATTGCTTCCTGGATGGGGACCACGGGTGCCTCAATGCTGCTTATACGTCCATTCCTCAGGGCAAACAGACATAGAGAGAAAAGGACGTTCATGGTTGTTTTTTTTATTTTCCTGATCGCAAATGTCGGGGGCTCACTTACTCCATTGGGAGATCCCCCTCTTTTTCTTGGTTTCCTCCGCGGGGTTCCGTTTTTCTGGACCTTTAACCTTTTTCCACAAATGGCTATGGCTGCAATAATCCTGCTGGCGCTATATTTTGTTTTTGACCTGTATTTTTACAGGAAAGAGGGAGTTAAAAAACAAAACAATGAGGAGAGCAGGGAACCGCTGAAAATAGAGGGCGGGCATAATATCTTTTTTTTGCTGGCGATAATGGGTGCTGTTTTGATGAGCGGCATGGTTAAAATGGGTGAAGTAAGTATTTTGGGTGTTCACCTGACGTTTCAGGATATGTTAAGAGACGCTGTGCTTATTTTTATAGTGATCTTATCCATGGCTACAACAAGGAGAGAAGTGCGTGAAGACAACGGGTTTACATGGTTTCCAATGAAAGAGGTGGCAATACTTTTTGCCGGTATATTTTTGACCATGGTTCCCTGCCTGAAGATGCTGCAGGCAGGCACAAAAGGCGAACTTTCTTTCCTGGTTGAAAACATGCAGGAGCCTGTCCATTATTTCTGGATTACCGGATCATTATCCGCTTTTCTTGATAATGCCCCCACGTACCTTACATTTTTAAGTACACTCCTTGGGAAATTTTATCCCGGAGTTGAGGGACAGGAGGCAGTGCTGCTTCTGATCAGGGAGAATGGAATTTACCTTAAGGCAATATCAGTTTCAGCGGTGTTCTTCGGAGCAAGTACGTATATAGGTAATGCCCCGAACTTTATGGTTCGCTCCATTGCTGAGGAGACAGGCACCGAGATGCCGAGTTTTTTCGGTTATCAATTGAAATATTCTTTACCTATACTAATTCCTGTTTTCGCACTAATTGCCTGGCTATTCTATTTATAATAAGAAATGTCAGGTATGCGGATAAAAAAAATAAAACATAAATTTAAACGGAGAATATTATGCCAGTAGAAAAAATACTTTTCCCAACAAAATTCAGAGAGCTTTCTTTTGATTCTCTTGAGACACTATTAGTGCTTAAAAAAGCGGGTCTCAGGGAAGTTATCCTGTTGCATGTTATATCAAGAGAAGAGGTCGGTTTTGTGCCTTTCGGCGGCTATTTAAAGAAGGAAGAGGAAAAGAGAAGACAGGAGGCAACGATAAGGTTTGAAGACTGGCAGAAAACTCTTTCAGAAAATGGTATAGACGCACATATTAAAATAGTTGTCGGAGAACCTGTTTATGAGATCCTGAAAAACGCAGAAAATGAAAGGGTTGATCTGATAGTTGTGGGCAGGAAGAAAAGAATAGAGGGGGGGGCTTTTGTGGGTTCTTATACGCATAAGATTATAACCCGCAGCAAGGTCCCCACGCTCGTAAGTAAATATATGGTTCAGTTCCAGTGGGACGATGCAATGCTGACAAAAACAAATGACAGACTTTTCGAGGTTCCTTTGGTGACTGTTGACTGGACAGAGAGGACGCAGAGGTTGCTGGGGTTTCTTATGTCATTGAAGGGGATCGTGCGAAAGGCTTTTATCTTTTACAATTTTACTGTTGACAGTTCAAAAGATAAGACAGAGGTTGCACGCGTTAAGGCGGAAAGTTCCGCCAGGCTTGAGAAGTACTGTGAAAAACTCAGGTCGTCAGGTATTGAGGCGGAAGCGCACCTTGGCTCCGGAGGAATGCTCGATGAAATGATTCGTGTTTCACGTGAGAGAAAAGCAAGTATGATAATGATCGGGAACACGTCAGAAGAGCGGTTTTTAAAAAATATGTTAGATAGAAGTCTTTCTTATCAGGTAGCAAAGCTGTCCGAGCTGCCTACCTTACTTGTGCCTTAGCTCCCTCTCCGCCTTTCTGACGGACTGTTTAAGGTCATTGACCTTAAATGGTTTTGTGATAAAATCAAAAGCGCCCTTATTAATGGCCTCTTTTGCTATTGACTTTCTTCCGTATCCGGTAATAATGATCACCTTGACACTCGGGTTTTTCCCCCTGGCGATCTTTAACAGCTTCAGCCCGTCAACACCTTCCATCTTCAGGTCAGTAATGATAATGTCAAAAGTTTTTTTATCAAGCTCCATGATCGCGGACGCGCTTCTGGTAAAGGCCTCGACCTCGTATCCCTCTTTTTTAAACAGCCGTTTAAGTCTTTTCCCGACGATCGGCTCGTCATCCACGACCATAAGGTTTAATTTATTTTCCACTATCCTGTTTTTCCCTGTTCCATGTTAGGTACTTCACCTGACGCTGCGGTCCGGCCTCTCTCGCCGTAAAGCGGAAATTTTACCGTGAAGGTTGTGCCAATTCCTTCCTCGCTTTCGACTTCTATTTCCCCACCATGCTCCTTTATGAGGCTCTGGCTGACCGACAATCCGAGGCCAGTGCCCTGGCCAACAGGCTTTGTGGTAAAAAAGGGTTCAAATATGTCCTTCAGTTTGTCAGGAGAGATACCTGGCCCTGTGTCGCAGATGTTTATATGCACATTTTTATTTTCCTCGTCTGCCTCGATGCTTACGGTCAGAGTGCCTCTGTCTTTCATTGCCTGTATGGCGTTAATAAATATGTTAACAAAGACCTGTTCCAGCTTGCTGAGATTACCCCTTACAAAAATTTCCTTTTCAGGGACATCAAGGTGCAGATTTATATTGTTGACCCTTAGCTGGTTGGCTATAAGATTTACCGATCCTTTTACAATACCTGCTATGTCCTGTTTCTCCATGACCGTAGAACGCCTTGCCCTGGCAAAGTCAAGCAGGTCTTCCACAATGTGGTGGGCACGCTCACTCTGGGAGAATATATCCTGTACATAGCCTTTTAGCTCATCAGGGTCAAGTTCCTCCAGGTCTTCCAGCATTGTCTCGGCGGTTAAAGAAATATTATTTAAAGGATTGTTTAATTCATGAGCAACCCCGGATACAAGGAGTCCTATTGAGGCGCGTTTTTCCGACTCAACAAGTTGAGCCTGTTTTTCACGCAGAAGTTCCAGGCTTTTTTCCAGCGACTCATGGGTCAGTTGAAGATGATCCAGCATTGTATTGAAAGAGACGGCAAGGGAGAAGGTTTCATCATGTTCTTTGAGAGGCGCCCTGAGAGTTATATCACCCTCTGAGATTCTCTTTGTGATCTCAGAGAGCCTTTTTATAGGAGTGACAATATAGGTGGCGGTTTTATAGACAAACAGTGGACCTAATGTGCAAAGCAGGGCGAGTGCTATGAGAAGATGCCGTTTTGTAAGCTTTACAAATGAACTGATCTTTTCTCTTTCACGGATAGCTATTTCTTTTGTGTTCTTTTCAAATTTATCGCCTATGATCTGTATATCGTCTTCCATCGAGCTGTTTTGACTGTAAATCTTAAAAAGGTCCTTCATGGTCTGAATGTAAGGAGAGCATTCGTTACAGAAGGGGATTATGGATGTTAATTGAGAGAGCCCGCTGTTGAGTTCAAGGAAGGATTTTTTGTCATGAAACAGCATATAATTTTTTTCCAGAAGCCTGAGATGCAGAATAAAGCTTGTTGTGAGTTCTTTGGCATGACCGCCTTTTGACACAAATGTTTCCAGTTTTCTTCCCTCAGCCCTTACTTTTTCAGTAAACTCTCTTGCCACAAGGTACTTGTCATAAAGACTGTCAATAAGATCCGAATATTTGCCGATAGAATTCTGGAACTCCAGGAAATCTGTTTTGCCTATTTCTTTAGTGGTTTTCGGACTTATGGATGTTGCTGAATCAGACAGGTTGGAAATTGCATTGTGAAGGTTTTTGAGAGATTCTTCATTTTTATAATAAAGAAAATTTCTTTCGTTTCGCCGGACTTCAAGTACAAGTTCTTTAAGGTCATCGCCTATTTGAACATAGCCCTGCCTGTTTTCGACGTCAGTTATATATTTGTAAGTAAGGACGTTGCCTAAAATCGCAATGCAGGAAGGTATTGCAATGCCGATAATCATTTTATGCCAGATTTTCAGTTTCATCGATGCTTTTAACTAGGCGATTATAAATTAATAATGCGGGATAGATAAAACATGTCACGTACTAAGATACAATATTTGCGGAAATTTAATCAAAATGATGCATTTTGAAACTGTTTTGTCAGAGTTTTGAGTTATTATAATTTTATCTTACATCCTTATAAAAAAAACAAAACGTTATCTGATTGACATAGGGCTTGTGATTTTTCTAATATTGTGATTAGCCTGAATACAGTCTGTTCTGTTGATGTCTGATAAAGGAGGAGCGAGTTGAGCAAAATAATTTTGATAGACGAAAAATGGGATTTTAATTCTCCAATCTCCCGGTATGCGTTAAAAATGGCAAAAGGCTCTGATACTGAGATAGTCGGTGTCTGTCTTACTGGTGATGCCGGGGATGAAACAAGCAGGGCCCAGGCGGTGTTAAGCGGCGTTAAGCAGAAATTTGCTTCTGAAGGTATTGATTTTAGTTCATACATAATAGGCCCTGACCCGGATGCATTTATGAAAAGGATAGACAGTCTGATGCCCGCCAGCCTTGTTATTCTGGGAGATATAACGTTTTCAGATGAAATGATCAGGGGCGGAGCGAATATTGATGCCATCAAGTCAAAATTTCAGTGTCCGGTTGCCACTGTCGATGCGATAACTCTGTCTCAGGAAGAGAAAAGGACCGCAGAGGGCATAAACTGGGGCAGGTGGATAATATATGCGATAGGTTCTGTATTAATGTACGCTGTGTTTTTCCCTAAAATAGAAGCGCTGAACAAGAAGATATTCATGGCGGAGACTGTTCTTGGCGGGCTTGCTATCATGGTTGTTGTTGCTGTACACGCGTGGATATGGGGCAATACAACCACTATCTTACCTAAATTATTCAAGCTTGAAAAATAATAACTATGGAGGATTAATATGAAATGCATGATGTAGCTGCCCAGGCAATAGACAAACTGACTGTTGTAAGCCAGATATTCGGTACAAGCCCCTGGATCATGCTCGGAGTCATATTGCTCGGTTTCATGGGAGGAACATTGTCCGGTTTTATCGGTTCGGGAGGAGCTTTTCTGATGACTCCCGGAATGATGAACCTTGGTGTACCAGGAGTTATGGCGGTTGCCGCCAATATTACCCATAAGTTCGGCAAGGCTATGATGGGCTCAAAAAAGCACGGGGAGCTCGGGCATGTGGACAGGAAATTAGGTATTTATCTGCTTATAACGGCCTGTATCGGCATAAGGGCCGCGGTGGTGGTAAACGGGTACTTTTTTGAGAAACTGGGCTCGGCTGGTTCAGGCCTTTATGTAAGCGCTTTTTTTGTTATTACTCTAAGTATCATAGGTTATTCATTGCTTAAGGACGCCTTAAGGTCACAAAGAGAGCCGGGTGCAGGGCCTTCTGACAAGCTTCTTAATTTATCCAGAAAATTCCAGTTTAAACCTTTGATACATTTCAAGATAGCCGATGTGGAGGTTTCTTTTGTTGTCCTTCTGTTTGTAGGATTGGCTATAGGTTATATGGCGGGAACAATCGGGGTCGGAGGTTTTATCGGGGTTCCGGCTATGATCTACGTCTTTGGTGTCCCGACTGTTGTGGCCGCGGGAACCGAGTTGTTTCTTGCTATGTTCATGGGGGCATGGGGCGCTTTCAACTACGGTATGCAGGGTTATGTTGACCTAAGGCTGGTCCTGCTTCTTTATGCGGGGTCTCTGGTAGGTATATATTTTGGTGCAGTCGGTACTCACCTGGTAAAAGAGCTTTATATCCGCATGGTAACAGCAGTACTTATTCTCTTATGTGTTGTCTCACGCGCACTGGCAATCCCTGAATACTTACAGCAATTAAATCTGCTCAAAATGGGAGAAGGCTCTGCCTCGATGTTTGAGATTGGCAGTAAGATTTTCCTTTTTGGAAGCGGAATTATAGCGACATTTTTGGTTTTATACTGGACATTCAAAGCAAAAGCAAAAGAGAAAAAGGCTTAAAAGCCGGTTTTTCCAGCGGGTCTATGAAGATACCCGCAAATCGTTTAAGGAGGAATAATTAATGGACATGTATAAGAAAATAGTAGTGGCAGTGGACGGCTCTGAGGTGAGCAAGAACGCTTTCAGACACGCTGTTGAACTGACGAGGCAGAATAACGGAACACTTACTGTTATTCATATCGTCCCGCAGATCGAAACCCTGGACATAGAGACCTTTAAACCTGAGAGCCTTCGCAAAGGGATGATGCAGGAAGGTGAAAAAATACTCTCAGAGGTCAGGGAACTTGCCGGCAAGAGCGGAATTACGGTCCAGGCCAGTGTGGAGGAAGGAGTTCCTTTTGAAAAAATATGCGAGGTCGCGGATAAGTCCGATGCAGACCTTATAGTCATGGGAAGCCATGGCCGTAGCGGGATCGGGAAAGTGCTTATCGGAAGTGTTACAGAAAGAGTCATCAGCAGAACCAGCTGTCCTGTGCTTGTGGTGAAATAAACATTGAAAAAAAGAGATGCTTAAAAGAGGCGATGAGTCCTTTCTGAAAGATGCCTTTAAAAAGGTTTCACTGGTAACAGCCACAGTTATAGCAGGTTTTTTCTTAAGCGCTGTCCTGGTTGAGTGGATAAAAAGTTCACATGCCCCTTTTCAGGGTTTTGCAAATTACGAATGGGTCCCCCGGTTAAATACATTTCTTTACCTGATGACGATGTTCAATATTCTTGTGATAAGATATGCTGTAATGAGGATCTATATCGCACCCGGACCCGGACCCGATGACTTTAAAGCAGTTGTCAGGCGTTTATACAGGGCTGATATTGCGGCTATGCTGCTCTCAGGACTGCCCTGTATTTACGGTCTTGTACTTTTTCTACTGGCCGGCGACCATGTAGATTTCTACCTTTTATTCGCATTGACGGTTATTTACGGGACGATCTATTTCCCAAGATATACAAAATGGGTATCTATAGTTGAGGAAAAGGAAATTAATATAAAAGCGGTTTAAAAGGAGGATTAACTGGGATGCATTTTTATCTGCCGATTGCTTTAACTAGTATCAGCCTGCCTCTTGTGTTGGGGCTTGGACTTGTGGTTGGGCTGCTTTCAGGTCTTTTTGGCGTCGGGGGGGGGTTTTTAATGACCCCGCTTTTGATTATGATAGGTATTCCCCCGACAGTTGCCGCTGCTACGGACTCGCTCCAGATCGTTGGGGCTTCCACATCCGGTACATTTGCTCACTGGAGACTCGGCAATGTTGATTTTAAAATGGGCATGTACCTGCTGATAGGGGGGTTCGTCGGCGGCCTTGCCGGAGTACAACTCATCAAGGTTCTCAGATTAATGGGTAACGCGGATTTTGTAATAAAAATAACGTATGTCCTTATGCTGGGAATTGTAGGCAGCTATATGTTTGTTGAAAGTTTGAACGCCCTTAAGAGGGCGAGACGCGCGAAACAGTCACAGACGACTGTCAAGACCAGTACAAAGAGCAGGAAGGAATCCGGATTTATAAAATTCATGAAGGGCCTCCCGTTTCAGACCAGGTTTAACAAATCAGGTGTAACCCATTCAGCCCTGCTGGTAGTGTTTCTTGGCATGTTTGTCGGTGTTCTTGCCGCTATTATGGGCGTGGGTGGCGGGTTTCTGATGGTCCCGGTCATGATATACCTTTTGAGAATGCCGATGCATGTAGTTGTGGGAACCAGCCTGTTCCAGATACTTTTCACCTGTATTGAGGTATCTTTTCTGCAGTCATATATAAACCATACAGTTGATTTTATACTGGCAATACTGCTTCTGGCGGGGTCTACCTTCGGGGCTCAGATAGGCACTAAACTCGGGAAAAAGCTCCATGGCGACCAGTTGAAGATACTGCTTGCCATGATCGTTCTTGTGGTTACCGCAAAAATAATGCTTGACCTGTTAATTGAACCCTCTGTGCTTCTTTCGCTTAAAGGAGGGCATTAGAATGAGAATTATAAAAGGGTTTAATATTAAGGCACTGCTTCTGGCAGGCTGTTTAATGTTGATTCCGGTTCCTGACGCGTTTTCTGTTACTTTCAAAGTTTCTCCTGAACACATTGCCGTCGATTCTCTTTACCACGGGAGCAGGGTGTCGATAACCGGTGAAGTCGGGGCGGACGAAGAGGTTATTGTAAAGGTGACCTCAGAGGAACATAAGGTCGATCTGCGCAAAAAGGGTAAAAAGATGGGCCTGTTGTGGATGAATGTGGGAGAGTTGGAAATAGAGCCTGTATCCGATGTTTATCTTTTGTTTTCAACGCGTGATATCAATGAAATATTGAATCCGGAACAGCAGAACAGTTATGTAATAGGATACGGCTCCCTGAAGAAAATAGTGAGTTTAGTCCCTGTATCGGATGAAGCTGAAAAAGAAAAATGGTTTGATGAATTTATTAAATTCAAAGAGAATGACAATATATACGGCGTGTTCCCCGGAACCATAGATGTTATTTCATCCGGTGAAGAGAAAAAATTCAAGATCGATGTGGACTGGCCTTATCAGGCCCCGCCTCAGGAATACAAGGTCAGCGCGTACACGGTGAAAAACGGTTTGATATCAGGCGAATCAAACGCCACGCTTATTGTTGAGAAAACGGGCGCACTCAGGTTTCTATCGGAAATGGCTTTCAATAAGGCCGCGGTTTATGGAGTTGTCTCAATATTTATAGCCATATTTGCCGGGTTCATTGTAAGCATGGTCTTTAAAGGAGGCGGAGGCGGACACTAACGCTCAGGGTAGACTATAAACAGGATACTTATAATCGGGGAACTGGAGATGTTATAATACCAGAGTTGAGGTATTGATACAGGTGTTTTTGTCAGCGGATCGGTCATGGAAAAAGGAAAATATCTAATGATGGTGGTGGATGACGAACCCATAGTGGGAAAACGTCTGAAACAGATCTTCGAGAAAGCCGGCTATAATACGGAAGTATTTACAGGGGGCCGCTCAGCCCTTGAGGATCTGAAGAAAAAAAAATACGACATCGTTGTTACAGACCTGAGAATGGACGATGTGGACGGCATAAAGATACTTGAGGAGGCAAGAGAGAAAAACCCGGACATTAAAGTAATAATTATTACCGCGTACGCGGAGATGGAAACTGCCAAAGAGGCCTTTAAAAAAGGGGCCTTTGATTTTATCGCCAAGCCTTTTAAAATAGACGAACTCAAGCAGGTAATAGCAAGGGCGGAAAAAGAACTTGCCAAGTCCAGGGAATAAAAGGATCTTCTACCTGTCTTGTCCCCTCCCGCAGTTATTAATTATAATGTATATGAAAGCTGTTTTTTCGACTACCGTTCCTTACCACAGGGTGACCCGCTTAAAAGGAGTTGTGGTGTCATGATACGGCCCGCTTCTGATATCTTAAATTTTCCGAAGCTTTGAAAAAGAATACTATGAAGTTTATAATGAATTAGGAATAAAAGCCATGTTCGGGAAGATAAGGAATTTTTTTAAAAAGAAACCGCAAAGGGTAGATAGGAAATTGCCTTTCAGGGAGGTTTTCAGCCGCTTCCGCCAAGTGCTTGACAGCAATAATCTCGCCCTTCAGATCATGGCGGATATGGGAGACAAGATGGGCGGTGATTATATATTTGACATAAACTACATAAAGAGCGCGTACGCGAAATTTGCCGACGCTGTCTTTAAATCCATCTACAACCTGAATGCGCTTGCGCAGAACAGGTACTTATATCTGCATGGGACTTATGAGAAGATCAATTCCCAGATAAACAGGATATTGCAGGGCAAACCGGTCGCCGAAGCGCTTGAGCCTGTGCTTTTCTACAAGGACATTTCATGGGAATTCGCCGACGCAGTAGGCGGGAAAAACTCCGCTATAGCCACAATGTACAACAATCTTAAAATTAATGTGCCAGAAGGTTTCGCCATCACGACAGGCGCGTTCAAAAGGTTTGTCGAATATAACGGTATAGAAGAGAAGATCGAGGACCTGAAGCAGAAATACAAAAAGGCGTCGCAGCGGTCCCGGAAAGATGACATAATGACAACCGCAACATTTGCGGAGGCCGGTGAACATGAGACCGCAAAAGAAATCGTGAGCGGTGTCGATTACATGAACGAGTCTTTTTTACAGGACATCCGGGAACTGTTCCTGAAGGGAGACATCCCTGCTGATATATCGGAAATTATAGAAGCTACCCTCGAGACGATGAAGATAAATCATGAAGGACCTTTATTTTTAGCGGTAAGAAGCAGCGCCGAAGAGGAGGATACCGAATTTTCCTTTGCTGGCCAGTTTGAAACTGAACTCAATGTGCCGGCTGAAAGGAAACCTGTTGAGGAGGCATATCGGAAAGTCCTTGCGAGTCTTTATTCGCGGAAAGCCATGGCCTATAAAGAACATATTATGCCCGAAGACAATTTGATTAATATGAGTGTCGGGTGTATGAAAATGGTAAACGCCTCTGCAAGCGGCGTAATGAACACTATCGACCCCACTAATCTGAATAATGACGTAATCATAATAAATGCCAACTGGGGGCTGGGTAAGACGGTGGTTGATGGTTCTGTTGACGCTGACCACTTTATTATCTCGAAAGATGAGACTTACAGGGTCATTGACAGCAGGACAGGGAAAAAGAACGTCATGATATCAGCGGACCCAAAAGGGGGGGTCAGCGAAATGGTGATATCCCCGGAAGAAGGGGAAAAACAGTGTCTCAACGAAGAACAGCTAAAAAAGCTCGCACATTATGCAGTTACAATAGAGCATTATTTTAAAAAGCCACAGGATATAGAATGGGCTATTGACAGGAAGGGCGATATATTTATTGTTCAGTCAAGGCCGTTAAGGGTTTCGTCCAAGATACGGGCAGGGTCCAGGAACATATCTTGCAAGCTCGATAAATACGATGTAATTATGGAAGGCAAGGGCGTCATAGCCCAGCGCGGCATCGGCTCTGGGAAGGTATTTGTGCTTAAAAGTCTGGATGACCTGAAAGACTTCGTAGCCGGTTCCATACTTGTGGCCAGGCATGATTCGTCACATTTTATCAGAGTCATGCCCAAGGCGTCCGCGATTATTACCGACATGGGGACACCTACGAGCCACATGGCTAATATTGCCAGGGAGTTCCAGGTTCCGACAATAGTAAATACCGGCGACGGGACCACGGTCCTGAATCACGGGGAGGAAATCACGGTAGACGCCGATGACAACAGGATATATAAAGGGATAATCCAGGAACTGATGAAGTACAGGATATCATCGGACATCGATCTGAAGGGTACAAAGGAGTTCAGGCTTCTCAAGAAAATGCTCAGATATATAACACCTTTAAACCTGATCGACCCGTTACTGGAAAATTTCACACCGGAGGGCTGCAAAACCTTTCACGATATAATCAGGTTTATTCATGAAAAAGCCATCGCCGAGCTTGTCAATGTAAAGCGTTACGAGGGAAATATGTTAAAGGATAACGTAGCTATTAAACTCGATGTGAGCATACCGACAGGCATATTCATCATAGATATCGGCGGGGGGCTGGACCTCGTGAGCGGGAGCAGCATGGCGTCTTTTGATGAGATCACTTCTATCCCTTTTAAGTCAATCATGAGTGGAATGATGCATCCGGGAGTTTGGCACTCTGATTCCGTCTCAATGAGGGTCAATGATTTTATGTCGAGCATGATGAAGATGCCTGACATATCATCAATGCGTTACCTCGGCGATAACATCGCGGTAATTTCCCGTGAATATGTCAATATGAGCCTTAGGTTCGGCTATCACTTTAACATGCTTGACTGCTATTGCAGTGAAAATGTCAGGGACAACCATATCTACTTCCGGTTTGTCGGGGGAGCTACAGACATTTCCAAAAGGTCAAGGCGCGCAGAACTTCTGGCGATCATTCTCAAGGAATTCAACCTGATAGTGAATCTAAAGGGCGACCTGATTATAGGCCGCACCGGAAATGTGAGCCGGGCGGAAATGGAGGAGATTCTCGACAAACTCGGCAGGCTAATAGCCTATACCCGCCAGCTTGATGCCCTTCTCGATGATGATGAGACCGTTAACAGGTACGCCAGGCAATTCCTTGAAGAGAACTATACATTGGATTAGAGGATCGATAGGTCGACACCGTAAAAGTTACGGTCTGATATTTTTGAGCCGGAGATAACATGGGCATTGATTCAATTATTAAAAAAACCGGAAATTTTTTAAAAAAATTCGACGGTATTCTGCATGGAAAGAGCAAGACATCTGAACTGGACCTTTTGATCCCCGGTGAGAATTATTTCAGGCTGAGGAGCAGGTATTACAGCTACAAGAGCCTTCTTTTAAAAAATAACGAGCTTCTGGATTCCCTGTCCGAAGTTGAAGAAGGTCTCGAATCAAAGACCCTGACTATTCAGAACTTCAGGGCGCATGTGGCGCGCATTTTCGATACGGCATTCGGTTTTATTCAGAGCCTGAACGACATGGCTGACAATCGTTACCAGTATCTTTATGAAGTGCTGGAGCGAATCAGAGAAACAGCCCAGAGCCACTTTAAGAAAGAAACCGGGGGGAAAGCTTCGGACCTTGTTATCCCCATAGATAAAATAACGGCTGAACATTTCAAGGACGTCGGTGGTAAGGCGGGAAACCTCGGAGAGATAAGAAATATGTTAAGGCTGCCATCACCCGGGGGGTTTTCAATTACTGTACGGGCGTACAGGGAATTCATGTCTTACAATAACCTTGAGCAGGAGATTAACAGGCTCTCCGGCTCGGTGGACATGAACGACACTGCCGGGCTCGAAAATGTCTCCGAGGCGGTCCGGAAGTTGATCATGGGATCCCGGGTGCCGCCCGTGATAGAGGAAGCAATTGATGAAGAAGTGGGAAGGTTTGGAAAAGAGAAAAGCTTCTCTGTGAGGTCAAGCGCAGTCGGTGAAGACGGCAAGATATCTTTCGCAGGACAATTCACAAGCGTTCTGAATGTGGGCGCGGGAGATATTACAAGCGCTTACAAAGAAGTGATAACGAGTAAATACGGAAGAAGGGCGGTATTCTACCGGCAGGCAAAGGGAATAAAAGATAAAGATATTCCGATGGCTGTGCTTGTTCTTGAGATGATAGATTCGAAGTCGTCAGGGGTTCTTTATACTTTGAACCCAGGATATCCTGAAAGAGACGAGACCATAATCAGCTCGGTATGGGGACAGGGACAATACGCGGTCGGCGGAAAGATATCCCCGGACATGTTCATACTTGACCGGCGAGACAATGGTAAAATCATAAGCAGTGTTGTGCCCGGGAAGAGTGTACAGCTTGCCATGAAACCGGACGGGGGAATGGAAGAGTTGCCGGTCCCGGAACGAGACCGTAATACGGCGAGTATTTCAGAAAGCAATATAAAAGAACTTTATCATTTTAGCCGAGTAATTGAAAGGCATTTCGGCGAACCGCAGGACATAGAGTGGACGGTCGATAAAAAGGGACTCATTCAGATACTCCAGACACGGCCCCTTCATATCAGGAGGGTCATACAGCCCTCGGCTCCTGACACATTCGCCAAGAGGAAGGTCATGCTTTCACAGGGGGAAACGGCAAGCCGTGGAATCGCCTCGGGGCCGGTTTTTATCGTTGACAAATTCAGCCAGATAAATGATTTCCCCCCGGGTGCCGTATTGATAGCGAGGAACTCGTCAAATGAATTTGTAAAGCTGATGCGTTCAGCCTCAGCCGTAGTTATAGAGACGGGCAGTATTACAAGTCATCTTGCTACAGTGGCAAGAGAGTTTAATGTTCCGACGGTAGTCAACGTCAGGAATGTCCGGCAGATATTGAGAAACGAAAGGTCGGTTACCGTAGACGCAAACTCCGGGCGGATTTACAGGGGGATGATCGAGGGTGTCGCCCGTCCCGTGCCGGATACCCGCGTTGCGGAAAACGTCTCTGCCGACGAAGGCATTATAAGGACGGTGATGAAATACATAACGCCCTTGAACCTTGTCACTCTCGATGAAAGCGAGATAACTCCGGAGGAATTCAAGACCGTGCACGATATAATAAGATACGTGCACGAGGTCTCCGTCAAGGAGATGTTTCGCATAGGAGAGCTTACCGAGGGGGAGGGTTCCACCCAGCAGCTTGTTTCAGACCTGATTCCCATGTATTTCTATATTATTGATCTTGACGGCGGCGTTGTGGATGAAGCCAAATTCCTGAAAAAAATAGGCCCTGAACATATTACGTCGATCCCGTTAAAGGCGCTGTGGAAAGGCATGACCCATGAAGGGGTCAGGTGGTCGGGCCCTGTTGATATTGACATGGGAGGCCTTGCTTCGGTTATGGCCAGGTCTTTTGTGCGTACAGGTGTCACTGAAAAAGGGGGAAAGGCCTATGTTATTGTCACTGATCAGTATCTGAACCTGAGCGTAAAACTTGCATATCACTTTAGCGTGTTTGACGTCTTCTGCGGGGAGAGCTATATCAATAATTATATAAATTTCCGTTTTCAGGGAGGAGGCGCCAGCGCGGACGGAAGAATGCGGCGCGCCATGTTCCTCAGAGAGGTACTTGAATCTCTGGACTTCAGGGTGGAAGTCAAGGATGACATGGTCATTGCTGATATGAAAGGGGCGTCCAGGCAGGAGACAGAGGAAAGGCTGGATGTGCTGGGGCGATTGCTCGGCTGTTCAAGACAGCTTGATATGGCGATAAACAGTATGGAGGCAAAGGACTGGTATGTCAGGGCATTTTTAGAAGGCAATTATTCATTTGAACACAAATAAACATAAAAGTGTTTCCAGCGGTCGACGTTAGAAGATTCCTGTGGATCCGGAAACCCCGGATTAAACACATATGCTTAAAGCAAAGTTTGACAGGTTGATTAAAAACGCGGTCATAACCGATCAGGCGCTGGATGACGCGATAAAAGAGTCGGAGCGTTCGGGTAGCCATATCGAAGAAACTCTGATGCGCAAGGGCATACCGAAACATGAAATATTAATATGCCTGTCAGAATATTACGGGTGCCCTTTCGTGGAATACGAAGAAGATATTATGGTGTCACGAAATATCACAATGGGCCTTGATATGCAAAAGCTGAAAAGTGACCTCTGGTTCCCCCTTTCCGCCAGAAATGGCCGGGCTGAGGTGATAGTTTCTGATCCGGAAAACCGCGCCGTTGCCGATGATGTTAAAAAGGGCCTTAATGTTGATAGAATCAAATTTTTTCTCGCTCTCCCTTCCGACATAGTCAGAATAATCGAGAACAACCAGGACGTGAATCCAGGTTTTTCCGCCGAGGCAGGGAGGACCCCCCTTGCCATGGTCAGGACATTTCTCGCGGAGAGGCGTTCACTTCTGGCCTGCATCAGGACGTCTCTGGCCAAGGCAAGGACGGGCCTTGCCTTTATCCGCACCGGCATTGCCTTTATTACCGTT
The DNA here is from genome assembly GCA_002897775.1 of bacterium BMS3Bbin08. Lineage (GTDB taxonomy): Bacteria > Nitrospirota > Thermodesulfovibrionia > UBA6902 > BMS3Bbin08 > BMS3Bbin08. Next base: position 47,340 of record BDTR01000032.1, read on the forward strand.
GCCCTTGTCCTGTTCCGGCTTTTCGGCATCGGATATTTGACAATTCTTGAAGCGGTGCTTTTGCTGGCGGGTCTCTTCATGGCGGTTGACGGATTTCTATGGTATATCCCGGCCAGGCAAAGAGGGAAAAGAATATTTGATTGCAATTGCACGGAACTGACATGGGGAACGAGTGTGCTTACTATTTCAAACATATTGGAGAGCCCTTCTTTTGAGCGTTCCGGTATTGTGGAGGGGGCAACAAAGCTTCGAAAAGATTGGAGGGGTCTTTCTCCTGTTATGAGGCGGAGGTTCCTTGCCTGTGACAGAACGGACCTTGCCGAAGAAAGGACGTCTCTCGCCTGTTACAGGACAATGATGGCACGTGCGCGTACAGGGCTCGCATTCACACGAACGGGAATCGCCTTCATAGGTATAGGCATCGCTTTGCTGAGACAGTTTCATGCGGGTGTGTGGACTATGTTTGATGCCCTGCTTATTATTATGGGCTTTGCTATGGTGACGGAGGGTTTTTACTGGTATTTCCCGGGCCGTAGGGCAGGCGGTAAAGGTTTTGCGTCGGTCAGGAATGTCTATCGCAAACGCAGCATCTGGGAAATTGTCTTTCCCCCTGTTCACAGAGATCCCGGCTCTGAGGATGACAGTTATCCTCACATTCCGGTGACACGATCTCAGTCCCCCGGGATATGGGGCACTACAGGCCTTGCCCTTGAACGTACTCTCCTTGCGGAAAGGCGCAATGTAATGGCGCGGCTGCGTACTGTAATGGCCCGCTCAAGGACGGGGCTGGCTTTTGTACGGACAGGGATGAGTATCTCTGCCGTGGGCGCCGGTCTTCTGGTATATTTCGGCGTCGGACTTCTTACATGGACGATATTTGATTCCGTTCTTATTTTAAGCGGGCTGGCGCTGGTTGTGGACGGTCTTTACTGGCATATCCCGGCGGACAAAATAAGGAGGCAGTTTCCGTACTGTTTCGGTGATATGGAAATTACCTTGCCTGATTACGGCAGGCCTGCCCGTTACTGGAAAAAAGTGGTTTTCAATCATGACTGAATACGATCGCGCTGAAAATAGTTCTGACATTTCAATGGACGGGGACCGTCCGGCAACTGGCGTGGGGAGATATCGTCTGTTGGCAGACTGGGGTGTTATAGCTGAGGATAAACTCCGTGAAGCCAATGATTCAGCTGTTGCCAGAGGGTTGGCGCTGGAAACGGTGCTCACAAGAGATTATCATGTTCCCCGTCATGCCCTTTTAAAGGCGCTCTCGGAGTTGTACCGCTGTCCTTATGTCGAATATGACGAGAGGCTGCCGATTCCCCCGGAACTCATATCCGGACTTGACGGAGACAGGCTCTCTCTCAGCAGATGGTTTCCGATCATCAAAGATGGAGACACGGCTGTAATAGCGGTGAATGATCCCTGTGACCGGGCTGTTTTAAGCGAGATAAAGGAATTCATCGGAGCTAAAAAGTACGAGATCCGGGTGGCGCTTGAAGACGATATTCAATGGTTTATCCGGGATTTTCTGCATACAAAACCTGGATATCTCATCGGGACAGAGAGGACAGGTCTTGCCTTTTGGCGTAATACAATGGCCCATTGGAGAACGAGGCTCGCCTGTTACAGGAATGATCTCGCCAGGGCCAGAACCAATCTTGCGTTCCTGAGATGGGGGCTGGGAACTGTAGCTCTCTCTGATGCGCTTATGCGCGCACAGAAATTCCATGTGCCGGTCTATCTTTACTGGGGCATGATGCTCACCGGATTTTCCCTGGTAATATTCGGCCTGTTCGGGTATACGAAAATCAGGAGGGCAAGAATGTCTCCTCCGGGACAGCAGACCCTTGTTGAGGTAACATCAGCCGTACTGAATTTCCTCGAGAATTATCATTTTATCGAAAACACCGGCACAGTAGTGCACACAAAGCAAACAATGCTCGCGCGACTCGGCGATTTCCTTGCCGGTCACTGTACGATTCTCTATCCTTTGCCGGCCAGCAGGGAACGCACACAGTTGGCCCGCGAAAGGAATGTCCTTGCGGGCCAGCGGACAGTGGCCGCTTGCTATCGGACCATCTATGCCCGGGCGAGGACAGGACTTGCATTTATAAGGACCGGCGTTTCATTCTTGGGCCTCGCCCTTGGTCTTATCAGCTATTTCGGCTTCAGTTTACTGACCATATTCGATTTGATGCTCATAGTCGGGGGGGTATTGTTTGTGGTGGATGGTGCACTGTGGTATCTGCCGGTGAGAAAGGAACAGGCTGAGACCCCGAGATGTCCTGTGCCTACATAAAACAACCGTTTGTTCAAGAACCGTGTACAAAATTATTGCTTCTAATGCTTTTGACAATGAGCCGTCAATAGCAGAGGTTTTTCTGCTTTCTTAGCCGGGTCTTATTTTGACAAGGCTCACGTTTGCAGATCTTGTTGATAGTGTGGATGTGTTTTTTAATTATTGTGAACTTCAAGAATGTGATGTTTTTGATGTACAATATAAAATCTTATCCCTGGAACGTGAAGTGAGAAAATGCAATTAAAAATCTGGCATAAAATGATTATCGGCATAGCCATCCCTTCCTTAATTGCCGTTCTGGGTGGATTTCTGACCTACATATACATAAATAATGTTACTAACAGGCAGCGTTTTGTCGAGATCGCGGACGACCTGAAAGAAAGCGCTTTAGAAATCAGACGAAACGAAAAAAACTTTCTCCATTACAAGAATGCCGAGAGTCTGAAGAATCTCGATATCGCGGTCTCGGCTTTCACCGCGTCGATCAGGGATATTTCATCGGTGGCCATTGAAGAAATAGGGAAAGAAGATTTCTCGGTACTTAATGAGACGATCCAAACATACCGGGATCTCATGAATGACCTGTACAAAAGTTATCGACGGGAATCCGAGGTCACCGAAAAGGTGAGAGCAGAGGGCAGAAAACTGGAAGATTTTGTGGCAAAGGGGGAACATGCATCTGATCTTACGACAAACTTCGTTTTTAATTTAAGGCTCATGGAAAAAAATTATATGCTTTTTCGTGATAATAAATCCTACGATGAGTTAGAACTCAAGCTCGGGGAATTAGGGAATTTTATCCCTTTCTGTGAAGAGTGCTTCCCTTACACAACGGCAATACAGACCCTTATGGATACTTATAAAAAAAGCAATTCGATAGTAAGCGATTTGCAGGTCATGGGAAACAAACTTGAAGAAACGACAGGGAAAATAGCTGACCGTGAAAGGTTGATGATAAAGTCTTTTCTTGCGCATACCCAGCGTCTTATTCTAATAGCATTTGCCCTGCTGAGTATATTAGGCCCTTTATTTATATATAAGACCGCGAAAATAATAGTCGCCCCGATTAACAGGCTTGCCGCGATCACGCAAAAAATAGCCGAGGGAGACTTATCTCTTAGAGCGCCCCTCAAGGAACACGACGAAACCTACTCACTGGCCGTGTCTTTCAATACAATGCTTGACCATCTTCAGCTTACTCACGAGTCTCTTGGGAGAAGCCTGGAGCTACTGCGTGAAAAGCAGGCCCAGCTTGTGGAAGCTGGAAAACTCGCGTCCCTCGGGGTTCTTACCGCCGGAGTGGCGCACGAGTTGACAAACCCGCTCAATAATATATCCATGGTTGCCCAGACATATATCGAGCTCTATGACAATCTTCCCAGGGACAAACGGATCGGCTTTATGGAAACGGTGGAAAAAGAGACCGAGAGGACAAGAAAGATCGTCAATAATCTTTTGAGTTTCTCCAAACCGAAGAAAGCCAACCTGAAGGAAGCTTATGTCAATGTCATAATATTGAACGCCCTGGATTTCATGCAAAACATGATCCACGTTTCCAATATAGATACCAAATTAAACCTTGGGGATAATCTTCCCCACATTCTCATCGATGAATCCCAGATAATTCAGGTGTTGATAAACCTTATAACAAATGCTGTTCATGCAATGCCTCCCGGCGGGTTATTGACCCTCTCAACAGGGCCTGGAAAAGAGAATTTTATCGAGATCAAGGTGAAAGATACGGGGAAGGGCATTCCCCCCGAGTATTTGGGTCACATTTTTGATCCTTTTTTCAGCACAAAGGGAGTTGAAGGGACAGGTCTCGGACTATCGGTAAGTTATGGTATAATAAAAACCCATAAAGGGAACATCACTGTAGAAAGTACGGTCGGAGAGGGTACTGTTTTTACCATTGAACTGCCCGTATATAAAGGAGAAGGAATCAATCATGGAAAGCTATAGGATTATGGTTATTGACGATGAAAAGGTTGTCGGAGATATGGCGAGGATGACTCTTGAACAGGAAGGTTATACGGTAGAGACCTTTTTAAGCGCGGAACCCGCGCTGGAGAGATTAAAGGAAGAGAAATTCAACGTAGTCGTCACAGACTATAAGATGAAAGGCATTGACGGTATGGAGGTCCTCAGGATTGTAAAGGAGCTATATCCGGAAACGGTAGTAATAATGATCACGGCATTTGCCAACCTGGATGCCGCGATAGAAGCACTGCGCTCGGATGTCCATGACTTTTTTCCGAAACCCGTCAAAATAAAGGAATTGAAAGCCTCCATCAAACGCGCATTAAGTAAGGACTGAAAAGAGACAAATTACCTTTACTATACGGGAAGCTTTTGACCCGTAAGACGATACCCGTGGGCATTTCGGGCTTTTCTATTTTCCTCCGGAAGTCAAAAACAAGTTCGAAATTGTTACAGTAAATAAAATTGCGGAAGCGGTTTACAGGTACTTGCGGCGAATCCGGGATTTACAACAGGGTTTTCAGGAACTCCCTGTATTCCAAAGGCGGTTCTGTTATCTGCATTCCAATGCTCAATGTTGAATGCGTTGTGGCTTTATAAAACCACTTGACCTTGCAGTTTAGAATGAGCTTCTCTCCTGAAGGAAGACGGAATTTAAGCTTGACAGGTTTTTCACGGGCAATGCCCGGATCGATTCCAGGGGTCGCGTGCAGAATTATAAATATACCCTCTTCTGAGACGTTTGCTATTATTCCGGTATAATTCCCATTATCCATGACAAGCTCGGCCTCTGAGCTTATAACCGTTCTCTGGAAACGTCTCTGTTTCATGCTGTTTTATTTTATAGTTTCAGTCCCGCATATTCAAATTAAAAACATAATGTCCCCGGCTTATATCTCTTCCAGAGCGTTTGCCATCCTGCTTCCTTCCTCTTCATTTACAAAAAAAAGTAAAACAGCTCCGGAAATGAATAGCACTATAATGGACAGTATGCCAACGCGGGGATCACCAAAGACCACGCCAATCCAGCCCATTAATATCGGTCCTATTACCGCCGCGAATTTTCCGAGCATGTTGTAAAAACCGAAGAATTCTGCTGATTTGTTTTGAGGTATGATACGTGTAAAGAACGAACGGCTAAGCGACTGCACACCTCCCTGCACAAGCCCTATTGATACAGCAAGTGCATAGAACTCTGTAACATTAGTCATAAAAAATGCCCATATAGTTACAGCAATATAGACAAAGATTCCAATAAAGATCCCTGTCTTTGGCCCAAACTTCTCTCCAATTTTCCCAAAGGCTATGGCAGACGGGAAACCTACGAACTGTGTGATCAGCAGAGCGACTATTAACGCGTTTGCGTCAAAACCGAGTGACAGACCATAGTCTACAGCCATGCGGACGATGGTATCAACACCATCAATATAAAGCCAGTATCCAAGCAGGAACAGAAACACAACGCGCAAACGCCGGACCTCAGCGAATGTTGCGCGAAACTGCCGGAAACCTCCGGCAACGGCGTGCCACCCTCTTGATCTATCCCTGACCGCGGGTTCTTTCACAAAGAGAAATAATGGAACAGAGAATACTGCCCACCATATTGCCACCAGGATAAATGATAGCCGCACTGCCTCGCTCTGACCGGATAATCCAAAAAATCCGGGGTTAAGCGTCATGGCCACGTTCAGGGCAAAGAGCAGACCACCGCCGAGATAACCAAAGGCGAACCCCAAAGCAGATACAAAGTCCACCTTGTTGCGGCCGGAAACATTAATGAGCAATGAGTCATAGAAGATATTCCCGCCGGAAAAACCGATTATACCGAATACATATAAAAGTACCGCAAGGGGCCAGTCTCCTTTTGAGACAAAGTAGAGCGCGCCTGTCATCACTATCCCCATTGATGTGAAGAACAAAAGGAACTTTTTCTTTGAGCCTCCTCTGTCCGCGATCGCGCCGAGTATAGGCGCCAGCGCTACAATTACCAGGCTCGCGAAAGAGTTCGCGGCGCCCAGTCTGAACGTACTTAAAGTCGCGTTAGCGTCAGGACCCCAGTATTGCTTGAAAAAAACAGGAAAAAAGCCCGCCATTACTGTTGTGGCGAACGCTGAATTGGCCCAATCGTAAAACGCCCAGGATATGGTTTTTTTTCTGTCACGCTCGTGTTCCATGGTTGTTTTAAAAATAATAAGAAAGTTCTGCCTTAGCGGGTGGATAACGTTTTCTCCGGATGATTCAAGTACAAATCATTTGGTGACCATGTCAGCCATCATCGGTCCGAGCATGTCCTTTACCATGTCGGTAAAATCATCTGCTCTTATTAATGAGATACAGCCGACCTTGTCGTCCTTTCCCCACGTTATAACGATCAGTTTGTCACCGGGCTTAATATTCGCTTTTTCCCTTAATTCCTTCGGGAGTATCATCTGCCCCCTCTCGTCTATGCTTATTACTGATTCCACATTGCAGCAACTCACTGCCTTATTCGACGGATGACAGCCGCCCTTGCTCTTCTTAGCCATGTCTACCCCTTCAGATTATTTAATTTTTTCAGTATTTACTGAATATTCTGATTTTACGGTAGCTCATAAAAGAGGTGGTGTCAAGTGTTTTTTTATTGACGATTGACGAATAACAATACGCAGTTTGAACGGTTTGAGCAGCCTGCCCCGCTCGCCTCGCGGCGAAGCAGCTGGTACCCTTTAGTGGTTTACGGGGGTTTATGCAATTTGAACCAAAAACTTAGGATAGTCAACTTTGATATAATGGTAGTCATGATGAACGGGTTTAGAGTTGTGATAATTGTTCTGTGCGCGGTCTTAATGTCGTCTTTTTCCGCGTTCGCCCAGAAAGGGCTTGATGTGCGGGAGATAGTTGACAAGGTCGACAAACTCTACCGGAGCGATACAAGCCGGAGTGAAGTGGAGATGACAGTTGTATCGGAGCACTGGGAGCGGACGTTTACCATGAATATCTGGACAGAAGGCATGGACAGGACATTCATCTATATTACAGGCCCCAGGAAGGACGCCGGCATTTCGACTCTCCGCATTGGAAGCGAGATGTGGAATTATTTGCCAAAGATCAACAAGGTGATGAAGGTGCCTCCGTCAATGATGATGAGTTCATGGATGGGTTCGGACTTTACAAACGACGACCTTGTAAAAGAAAGCTCAATGATCAAGGACTATAACTTAAGATTTATAACACCGGCTGACGCAGAGACTGATAACTATTATATTGAGCTGATACCCAAAAAAGATATTCCAATTGTTTGGACAAAGATTATTCTTATAGTGCGGAAGAAAGACTACATACCCATTGAGCAGTCCTATTTTGACGAAAAGGGGCGGAAAATGAGAATAATGACTTTTAGTGAAATAAAGAAATTCGGCAGCAGAAGCCTGCCTTCCGTATTGGAGATGAGACCTTTGAACAAGCCCAAAAAAAAGACGGTTATACGTTATAAGGATCTGGGATTTGATGTAAAACTGAAACCGGACGTATTTACGTTGCGGAATCTGCAAAAAAAACGGTGAAGTTATTGAGTAATTAAGTTATTAAGTCATTTTACTTAATGACTCGCTGACAGAATGACTTAATGACTATTTGGTTGAAGTGATCATTCTAAAGATAGCGTTCAGAAATATATTCCGCCATAAAAAGCGTTCCGCTCTTACGGGTCTGATGATGGCCGGAGGGTGTGCATTGTTCGCGCTTTCCATAGGAATGGTTGACGGAGGATACGGCAATCTCATCGACATGTTCACGCGTGACCACACCGGGCATATTCAGGTGCATAAAAAAGGGTATCTTGATAAGCCTTCGATATATAGTACCATCGATAACCCTGATTCCGTCGGCAAAAAGATACAGTCGGTCGCTCATGTCCAGTCATGGGCGCCCAGGGTTTATACTCCTGCGCTTGCTTTTGCGGGCAAAAAAACAACCAATGTCCGGGTCGTCGGCATAGATCCGATCAGAGAGGCAAGAACAACACGGATAAAATACAAAGTTGACATAGGGCGGTTCATCTCCGAAGCGCCTTTAAATGAGGCGGTAATAAGTGACAGGCTCGCGCGGCTCCTTAAAATCGATCTCAATGGAGAAATAGCCCTGATCACTCAGGGCGCGGACGGTTCCATAGCAAACGAACTGTTCACTGTTGTCGGTATTACAGGTAAGTCCGGGGAAACGTCGGGAACCTCAACATGTTACATGCATATAAAAACCGCTCAGGACTTTCTTTCGCTTGGAGGCGGGGTACATGAGATAGCGGTTGTGCTTACAGATCAGGCGCTTACAATGAAGACGGTAGGGTTGATAAAAAGCGCTCTTCAGGATCCGTCCCTTGAAGTTGATCCGTGGCAGGTGGTTGAGAGCCAGTTTTACAGGGCAATGAAGGCGGACATCAAGGGTAGCTGGTATACCATAGTGATCTTTACGATAATCATTGCCGTAGGAGTGCTGAACACAGTACTTATGATAATACTTGAAAGGACCCGGGAGTTCGGGGTCTTAAAGGCGCTCGGTACGAGACCGCTTCAGATATTTATGCTTATTGTGTATGAGACGGTCTTTCTTGCGGTACTGAGTATAATTATCGGTACTGCAGTTGGAATGTCCGCCAACTGGTGGTTCCATGAATACGGGATAACCCTTGCAAACCCTATTGAATACGGCGGCTACTTTTTTGACACAATAACAGCAAAGATAACGCTCCGGTCCCTGGTCCTGCCGGCCATGATTATTTTTGGCACTGCTTTGATCGTAAGCATATGGCCTGCCATAAGGGCTGCACGAATAATACCTGTAAAGGCAATGAGGTCAAATTAACCTATGAAACTGCTCTTAAAGCTTGCATGGAGGAACGTGCTCAGGAACAAAAGAAGAACGGTGCTGGCCGGGCTGGCGGTTGGCATTGCATTGGCTTCCATGATATTTATAGACGGCCTTTATATCGGCATGCTGGAGAGCATGATAAGAACAGCAACAGACACATTCCTCGGGCAGGGGCAGATACACGCGGAAGGTTTCCGCGATACGCTTGAGGTGGAGAAGACCATTCACAATCCAGAAGAACTTATGAAGTCTCTTGATTCAGAAGAGATTCTGGCCGGCTTTTCAGAGCGCACTGTTTCGATCGCCATGCTGAGTTCCGCGGCCGGAGTGAACTCTGTTGTGCTTTATGGAATAAATCCTGAAAGGGAAAGGCGCATATCCATGATAGACGAGGCAATAAAAAAAGGAGACTACATTGCTTCTGATAATGCCGGGCAGATACTCATAGGCTCGAAAATAGCTGAAATACTTGAGGTCGGAACAGGGGACAGACTGGTGCTTACGACCGCGCAGGCCGGTACAGGCGAACTTTCTCAGGATCTGTTCAGGGTAACAGGTATTTTTCATATGGACATAAGGAAGATGGACAGCGGAATGGCATTTATAAATATCGATCGTTCACGTGACCTGCTTGCCCTTGGACAGGGTATCCATGAGATAGCGCTAAAGTTTAAGAATATTGACGACTCGGGTGACCGTTCGCTCGCCTTCTGGAGAAAATACTCCACAGACGGCAATGAAGCGATCGGATGGAGGGACCTGATCCCTCAGCTGGACGGTATTATTGATATGACAAAAATATCAACTGTTATAACGTCTTTTCTGGTGTTTTGTATTGTAGCCGTGATAATAATGCACGCTCTTTTTATGTCCCTGTATGAAAGGATGTTCGAGTTCGGCATTCTCAGGGCATTGGGGACAAGGCCGGTGAACATGGCTCTCATCATTTTTTTTGAATCAGCGGCGCTTTCATTAATAAGCATTGTTATGGGCCTGGGCCTGGCCTTTGTTTTTATGCAGGTTTTTTCAGTGTACGGCATCAATTATAAAGGTATTGAGTTCGCGGGTGTTACAATAACCGAGTTGATGTACCCGGTGATGACCGTGAAGCAGTTCACGCTCTATCCTTTTTTAATATTTATATTTTCCCTGGTCGCGGCGATCTATCCGGCTGTTTTCGCGGCTAAGATGACCCCGGCAAGGGCGATGCGGAGAAGCATGTAATTAAAAGAAGTAGAGAGTAACGAGTAGCGGGAAAAAAATAAAATCTAATAATAAAGATGTACAGTAAAACAATCTTGCTACTCTCTACTTATTTGACTAAAGGAGGAATAATGTCTGAAGCGGTAATAGAAATACAGGGCGTGTCAAAGATCTACCGGGCAGATGAAGTAGAAGTGCACGCGGTCAGGTCGTTAAATCTGACAATTAATGCGGGTGAGTTCACTGCGATTGCCGGACCGTCAGGTTCGGGTAAAACAACATTGCTTAATGTAATGAGCGGTCTTGACACACCGACCGCCGGCCGTGTGCTCCTGGCCGGTAAATACATAAGTGAAATGAAAGGCAGTGAGCTTTCTGATTTCAGGCGAGACCATATAGGTTTTATATTTCAGTCATATAACCTCATACCGGTTCTTACGGTAAAGGAGAACATCGAATACATAATGCTGCTTCAGGGTATTGGTGAAGATGAAAGACGCGACCGTGTTGCATCCATATTAAAGCGGGTCGGGCTTGAGGGAATGGAGGGCAGACTGCCCAAACAGCTCTCAGGCGGACAGCAGCAGAGGGTCGCTGTTGCAAGGGCAATGGTATCAAGGCCTGACATAATACTTGCTGACGAGCCTACAGCCAACCTTGACTCGCATACCGGCGCGTCACTTCTGGATATGATGCGCGAGCTTAATGAAAAAAGCGGCATGACCTTTGTGTTTTCCACTCATGACAACATGATCATGCAGAGGGCAAGGAGACTGGTGCTTTTAAAAGACGGCGAAATAGACAGGGACGAAGTGAGAGGATGAAGTTAAAAGAAGTAGAGAGTAGAGAGAAAAAATGTAAAATGTAAAATGTAAAATCTAAAATGTAAAATTTGAAATGTAAAATCTCGCTACTTACGTAAGGAATGAAGGATGAAGGACTATAGACGACTGACGAGCATGTTGAGAACTTTTCTCCTGTTTTTTTTAATTCTTACTTCCACTCTTCTGTTATTCCGGGCTTCAGCTTTTGCTGATGAGACCGGTGTCAAAGCGACCGGTTATGCCCGGAATTTTTTTATACTGACAAACCTGGGCGATGATATGGCATTTGACGCCCTGTCCCGGTTAAGGCTCAGGCTTAATGTCAAACCGTCTGAATCTTCTTATTTTGAGGTCGCGTACGAATTAGTTCCAGGGTTCAGGGATGGGGACATCAGCTCTGCGTATGTCCCGGGCCCGGCGCTTTTTTCTTACCGGGCCGTTGACCTGGATGAGAACATATATCCCCCTGACAAAAACTCAGGCAGTGACTTTGTGCTTGCCCAGAATCTTGACAGGCTGTTACTGACTCTGAGCACCTCTGCCCTTGATATATCCATAGGCCGTCAGTCCATTGCGTTCGGCTCTGCTCGTGTTATTAACCCCACGGACATAATCGCTCCTTTTGTCTATAACACTATTGCGAAAGAAGAACTTGTCGGTGCTGATGCCTTAAGAGTAAAAACACCGCTATCCGAGATGGGAGAGCTGGACATGGGAATAGTGTTTGGAGATGATTTTGAGCCTGACAAGAGTGCTGGTTTTATTCGCTTAAAAACATACCAGGTTCAAACTGACATCGCTTTCATGGTAATGGTGTTCAGGAAAAACATTCTTGTTGGTATTGACCTGGCACGCTCAATAGGAGGTGCGGGCGCGTGGTTTGAAGCAGCGCAGGTATTTGCACAGGGGGCATCAGGGGAAAACTACCTGAGGCTGTCAGTTGGCGCTGACTACAGTTTTACAGACGGACTTTATACTTATATTGAGTATCATTACAGCGGCGCCGGCACCGGCAGTCCTGAGAACTATTTTAACGCTATTGCTGAAACCGCCTTTACTGACGGCGCGGTGTACCTTCTCGGCAGGCATTATATAGCGCCCGGGCTTACTTATGAGATCACCCCGCTTCTTGTTTTTAGTGCTCAAGCCCTTGTGAATGTAGAGGACTGGTCCGCGCTTGGCTCAACAGGGTTTGAGTATAACGCGGCAGAGGATGTTTACGTGAATCTGGGAGCGTATGTCGGGCTGGGGCAGGAGTCTGATGATCCCACCCGTCCTGAGAACGAGTTCGGACTTTATCCGGATGTGTATTACACTGCATTGAACTTCTATTTTTAACCTTCCGTCTGTTACTTATCACCGCCTTTTATATCTAAAGTAAATCATTGAACATTAACTATAACACTTTAATTTTAATCAAAAGAATTCCTCGAAGCTTGCTGCGGGGTAGTTCATTGGATTGTACTTCATAAGATTTTTCTCCGACAGCAACTTCAAAGTAGAGGTCCTGAGTCTCTGGATCAATGAGAATAAGACTGCCTGACTCTGTGTCCAGGAGTCTGGTCGCTGCCTCGATGACTTTTGTTTTTATCGTGTATGGATCAAGAGTCGAATTTATAAGCGCCGTCATTTCCACAAGCGTGTTCAGCTGCTGGAGTTTTTTATTCTGGGGGTCGAGCATTTAATATATCCGATGCGTCGTTTCCTTAAGGATTCAGCCGCCTCAGAGTGAGGAGCTACTCTACTATTATATATATATAGCGAAAACATGCAAATAGAGGCTTGGCCCGCTCTATTCCCTGCTAACGGCTCAATTCCCTGGAGGGGGCTATATCATCCTTTTTGTGAGGGTGTCTGATCTGTCATCAATACCCTGGCCTTGTAAGGCTGGAGAAAAGGATAAAGAACTGGAATATTTCCATAAGGACATAGCAAAGAAAGAGATCAGCATCGCGTGCAGTGAATGTCATTCTTTAGACGGTATAATGGATTACGAAAAGCTGGGTTTTGACGAGAAAAAGGCCAGGCAGCTTAAGACCATAAATATCAAAGGACTGATAACCAAGTATGATATTTTCTATCTTCCCCAAATGCTGTACCACTGATCTGCGCGTAATTCAGATTTTTTTAAAAGGGTTGCCCTTAGTTTTGAAATATGGATAAAATATGATAGGATTAAAACAGGTTATCCGCCTACGCACAGATCAAAGTATAGAGGCTTCGGCGGATTTCGCTATTGGCGGATAACCATCCGAAGCCTTGGCGCAGGAGGGTATTCAGGAAGGTACCACGGGCCTGCCTGCCGGTAGGCGGGCTTGCCCGTAGGGTTCCATGATTTAATAAAAGGGGGGCATGATGAAGATATTACTTACGACAGACGGTTCGGAGAACTCGGACGGAGCAGCGAAGTTTTTGAACAAACTCCAGTTTACTGCTGATGATGAGATTTCCATTTTCTATGTTATAGGCTGGGTTCCGATTTTAAGCGAATGGGAAGCTCTGTTCCCTGACTTCCAGGTGATGCGTAAGGATGTCGCTCCCAAAGTCCTTGAATCTTGTGAAAATATTTTAAAGACAGCTAAAGCAAAAGTAAGCAGTTCTTTTATGGAAGGCTATCCTGACAAATCCATAATTGATACTGCTGAAGACACGGGTGTTGACCTTGTTGTCATGGGGGCAAGGGGGAAAAGAGGTGTCGGCTCTTATATTGTAGGGAGTGTGACCAGGCTGGTTACGATCAATTCGCGCAAGCCTGTTCTTGTGATAAGGCCTTTGCAGTGGGGAATCTCCGGCAGCATAAAGATACTTTTTGCTACAGACGGGTCTGAACATTCTGATGCAATGGCAAAGTTGATTGCTTCAATGCCTTTTCCTGATGATACGGAAATAACGGTCCTTAATGTTATACCTTCTCCGTTTGAGGACATACCGGAAAGATTTGCCATGGAGATCAATGACAGGATCAAGAGAGCTGTGGCTGACGCAAGGACCAGGGAATTTAAAGAGTCAGGAGAGATAATTGAAAAAACCTGTCAACTTCTCAGTAATAAATACTCCAGGATAGAAGATATGGCAAAGATCGGCGACCCCTCTGCAGAGATACTGAAAACAGCAGAGGCACTGAAAACCAATATCATCGCTGTCGGCAGCAGCGGAAGGAGAGGCATAAGGGGTGTTCTGGGCAGCGTATCAAGGCACATCCTGAACAGCTCCGCCTGTTCTGTTCTTATCGGTAAAAGCTGAGTTGCGCTTTTTCCCCGATCTTGACCTCTGCAGTATAAAATTGACCTGCATCCGTAGTTGTTTGACAGTTAGAACTTTATGACTTCGATGCCGTCTTCTCTTGTATTGTTTTCCAGTGTCCAGAAACGGGCGTGTCCGTGTGAGAGCCTTAGGAGCTTGAATTTCGGGTCATCAGCCGTAAACCCTTTAAGATAGTCTCTTTCGTTGATGAGTTGCTGTTTTTTTGCGGGGTCATCTATGACCTCGATCTTACCTGCAATGCGCATCATTTTACTGAAGTCCTGAGTGCAATAGCAGAGTTCAACCTTCGGATTTTTCATCAATTGCCGGAAGACATTCTTGGTCGACGCGGTTGTGAAGTAGATGCTGTTATCGTCAAACAGAACTGTCAGGAACGCCCTTACACGCGGCTGGTCATCATCCATTGTAGCAATACCGCATACCGGGTTCTCTCTCGCAAAGCTTATAACATCGTTGATAGACATTGTTACCTCCCTTTTACCGCAGTCTTGAATTCCGGATCTTTCTGTCAGCTGCAGTATGAAGACAGAATAAATTTTTCTTTTCAAATACCTTTTTGATAAAAGTCCCTCCTTATTCGGTATATATTTTCTGGACTATATCCCTGAACCAGGGCGGCTTTGCGAGTATCACATATATAAGGACCACCTCAAGGATCGGGACAGGGATCACCACATCCACTATACCCAGCAGGAGCAGGCCTATAATGTATTTTGTCTTAATGCTCACGAATGAAATTTCTCTTTCTTCCGTTTTTACCGGTTTCTCCCATTATATCAAACGCTGCTGCCGGATTTAACTGAAATTTGTTTTCCTGATTAAACCTTTTTCTGTTTCATGAATCTAATAAACTAAAAGCTGATAAAGGCCTTGTCAGAACTGAAACCAGCCATATAAGGAGGAGTTGACAATGAAAAAGAACATGGCATTAATAGCAGTACTGGCAATGATCCTGTTTACGACCCCCGCAATAGCAGGCAACACCTATGACCCGGGCGTTAACAAAAGACAGCGGGTCCAGCGCCACAGGATAGTTGACGGCGTTAAAAGCGGGGAACTGAACCGCAGGGAGGCATTCAGGCTCTCAAAAGAACAGGCGCATATAGCCGGGAAAGAGAGAGCTTTTAAATCCGACGGCACTCTTACAAAAAGAGAAAGAATTAACCTCCAACGCAGCCTTGACCGCTCAGGCAGGCATATTTTCAGGGAAAAGCACGACCGTCAGCACAGGCGCTAGTTGGGTTGAACGCTCAGATACGCGAGACTGCAGCAGGGGGAGAGATATGGACCATCGGCAGGTTCTTTTTCTCCCCCTGCTCCATGACTTCTCTTGACTTTGGCGGATGAATGTCCTATGTTTATGAGAAAGAAAAGATTTTTTCACGGACTATAAATCTTTATCATAAAAGGAGAGAGAAATGAACAGGTTCATCTCATTATGTCTTATGGGCCTGCTGGCATTAACAACGGCGTGCGCTACCCCACAGACCAAGACACAAAAAGGCGCTGCATACGGAGCAGGGGGGGGCGCTGTGGCAGGGGCGATCGCCGGAGCGTTGATCGCGAAAGACACTGAAGGCGCACTTATTGGCGCTGCGATAGGCGCGGCAGTGGGCGGTCTTGCGGGTGCCGGGGTCGGCAAAATGATGGACAATCAGGAAAGAGATCTTCGTCAGGCGCTTGCTGATTCAGAGGCGGCGGCTGTCCGCAGGGAGGGAAATCTCCTTACGGTCAGCCTAAAGGGAAATGTTACATTTGATTTTGACTCGGCCGTCGTAAAACCAGGGCTTTATTCAGAGATATACAAGATCGCGGATGCGCTTAACAGGTACCCCCGGACCTTAAGCAGTGTGGAAGGCCATACCGACAGTATAGGATCGGAATCCTATAATGTGGACCTGTCAACGAGGCGGGCGACCGCAGTGAAAGATCTGCTTTTACAAAGAGGCGTTGCTCCCCACAGAGTTGAAGCAGTAGGCTATGGAGAGTCTATGCCTGTGGCTACGAATGAGACCGAGGCAGGCCGCCTTCAGAACAGGAGAGTGGAGATAAAGATCGCGCCTTCGAATTATTAAGGCATTCCTGACATTAGTGTTTCCCCTGGAAACACAACGCAGGGATTTATCTATTATTAATATTCGTTCACTAACCCCATAACAAGTCTGCGACTTGTAGACTACGGGGTGCACGTTCACTGAACGTTCAGGATTCCCTGTGGTCTTGCCACAGGGAAGATCAATAGCCCGGGCCTGTCCGGTTTTTATTCCCTGTTTTCTTCAAATTTTTTGAGAAGGACTTTTTTCTTTATCCGGCCATGCAGTGCTGAGCCGTCTTTGAACTCAAACACGGGTATGTCAAATCTGTAGAGCTCATAAAGCTCGTCATCAGAGTCGATCGCGACCTTGTTCACTTTGACATCGTACTTTTCAGTAACACCGTTCAGCATTTCCTCGGCAGTATCGCACAACCAGCAGCCGGCTTTATAATAAAAGGTCAATCTGACCACGTTCTTTTCCACCTATATTCGCATATGAGGATAACATTAAGTCGCAATGAGAGGCAGGAAACACATTCTCATCAGCCGGTAATGTCCTGGATCAGGCCGTTACCGCTATTCTTTAAAACCCAGGAAAGCGAGGAACTCGTTTTTTCCGCCTTTTTCAGCCCGTTTGTTCCACTTCGTGAGTTTTCTCTCGAAAGAGTCGGTCTCAATAACATCCTGTACCGCATAGTTCAGGATCTTTTTAAGCGGTTTTTGCTTGCCATAGGTATACTTACAGCTGACAGACTTGTCCAGGATGATGTCCCTTATGTTTATTTCGTCCAGCTTGTTCTCTTCAGTGATCGTCAGTTCAAGAGGGTATGTACGGCATAATATCGGTCTGGCCTCGTAAACAGTGCATTGCCGGTCCTTTGAAAGGAATATGCAGCGTTCGTCAAGTTTCCTTAATCCCATGATACGTTTTCCATATGACAGATATATCAGGTCTTCTTCTATCTCGTCCTGGTCGATGAAGTCTGAGCACGTATACAGTTTTACGAGGTTGCGGGCCGGTTTGCCGGTGTGTTTGACCAGCCTGCGCAGATCGTGGTGAGTGACCGTGGCGATCGGATCTGAGCAGCACGTGCCGCATTGCGCGCAATGAACCTTTAATAACTTTTTTAACCGTTCGTTCTTTTTCATAGTCTTCTCCTGTTCATAATATAGTGAACTACACTTAATCCGTTACTGAGGGCCAGAGATAAATGGAGGTTGTACCCCGCGGATCTCTCACTGCATAATTGTAACTTTTTGCGGTATCTTAACGCCATTCATTCGGAACAGCGTTCTTGCTGGCATAAACCCAAAGTCTGTCATAAAGGTCCTGGGCTTCTTTATACTGCGTGTCAGCAAAATCCTTTAGCTGTCTGAGTTTTTTTGAATCATCTTTCTGTGTGTCAAGATACTTCCTGTATTCCTTCCATGATGATCTCATCGATTTAAACTTTTGAAATGTCATCCTCCACCATGTCTCATCATGTCCGCCAGGCATCCTGGGGTCCGGCGGAAGCTCCTCAAGCACAACCACGTGTTTCCCTGTATCGATCCTTATGGAGTAATTTGCCATAAAGTCCATTCCGATCAGTCCCTCGAAATCGTCAGAGATCGCCGGTGATACAACTGTCGGAACAAAATTATCTCTGGCTTCGCCTACCTGCACGCTATCTATAATAGTGTAGACAGCGGGGATCAGACCGCCTATGCCGCCGACTGTGACCCACAGTTTATCCCCGCCCCTTTTAAAAATACCGAGTTTTTCCGCCAGGCTCCGGGAGATATGCATACCGGGGGCTCCTGTATCAAGGAGCATCGGCACTGTATAGCGGCGGTTGAACGTCACAGGGATAATGATCCTCCTGGCTGTTCCTTCATACGCCTTGTATGGGATCACGTAACGTTTGAGTTCCTGTTCGTCCTGTCTGTCGTAGGCTGAGCTTCTGTCTAAACCATCGTTACCGGCGTGTGACGAACCAGAGGGGTATGTATATTTTTCAAGGTCCCCGTCTCCGAAACTTCGGACCTTGTTTTGACCGCCGTCATTTCCCGCAAAAGCAGGGGGCAGGGCAAGTGTAAATATCAGTACGGTTAATATAAGTTTATTCATGTGGTTCTAATTATAACAGGCTTACGTTGCAGTTCTTCAGGTGTTTTTCTTTGCAGTGTAATAAGCCCTGTGGAATACCCGGTATGGGCCCAAATATTTTTTCTATGCCATTTCGACTGAGATCAGGATATATTCATCCTTCTTTTTAAAATACATGACAGCTCTTCCGTCTTCATTTTCGTAGACAATAACGTCGTTACCGAATTCTTTTACCATCTTTAACTTCATCTTCTGTGTCCTTACCAGCTTTCCGCCTTCTATGATCTGTACTTCAGCGTACATATAGCCTCCTTTTTAAAACAGTTGAGAAGCAATTTGCCGACATGTTTCTTATTCAATTATATCAGACGTGAATTCCTGTTGACCAGCAGGGTTATATTCCGGAGGGCAGGGCGTGTCTGAAGTTTGTGCCTAACGCGCAAGTTTGAAAAATAAGGGTTACGCCATCTTCTTGTTTATTTTCTGTTCGTACATCAGCCTGTCTGCCTGGATCAGCAGTTCATCTATCGTATACGGGCACCTGCCTTTATGATGTACTATACCTACACTTATGACCAGCTTGTAGCCGCGGTCTTGTCTTCCGGCGTTATAGGTCTCAAGCTGCCGCATGAAACGATCATTAAGCATCCGGGCATTTTTATCGGTCAGTTCGATCGGAAAGACCACGAATTCATCGCCGCCTATCCGGGCGATTATGTCAGACTCCCTGAAGACCTGCTTGAGGATGTTAGCGGTCTCGATCAAAGCCCGGTCACCTTCCTTATGTCCGAATTTATCATTGATCCACTTCATCCCGTCCAGGTCGGCGTACAGCATTAGCACGCCTTTGTTAAGCCGGTTGGCGATCTTTAACTGTTGGGAAGATAAGGTAAGAAATCCCCGCCTGTTGTAAAGGCCGGTCAGTTCATCAGTAAGGCTGAGTGAGCGCAGTTCCTCCTCCAGCTTATGACGCTTGGTGAAGTCCCTTACAATATGAACGACTCCGATTATGTTGTTGTCTTTATCAAACCGGGGCAGAGCCTTTATCTCAATGTATTTGTTCAGGTTTGGTTCGAACAGTTCAGTGGTGGATGGTATGCCGGTTTTTAAGGTCTGGCAGCTGGGGCAGCCTTCAGGCGGGCAGGTTGTGCCGTGGTAGGACAGGTAGCATTTCTGGCTTAAGAGCGTCTTAAAGGACTTGCCGAGCATTGTTTCAGCTGCCTTGTTGGCGCGTATGATATTAAAGTCAGAGTCATGGACGGTTATCGCTTCGTTGATAATGTCGAAAGTCTCTTCCCATTCTTTTTTCGCATTAATGATCATCTCCTGCAGCTTTTTATGCTCGGTTATATCCCGGAAAACCAGGACAACACCTGTGATATTGCCCTTTTCATCCCTGATCGGCGCGCCGCTGTCATCTATCGGTCTTTTGGCGCCGTCCCTGGCTATCAGTATCGTTTGATCAGTCAGGCCGACAACCGTTCTTTCCCGGAGCACTTTTTTTACCGGACTTTCAGCTCTTTCCCCTGTTTCTTCGTTTATGATATTAAACACTTCTTCGATCGTTTTTCCTTTGGCCTCTTCCTGTTTCCAGCCGGTCAGCTTTTCGGCAACAGGATTTATGAACATTATCCGGCCGTCCATATCAGTGGCGATCATTGCGTCACCAATGCTTTTAAGTACGGTGGAAAGCCATTCCTGGCTTTCCTTAACTTTTTTCTCCATCCCGTGTTTATAAAGAGCCGTCTCTATGACGCTGTATAATTCCCTGTCCTCGAAAGGTTTGATAAGGTAACCAAAAGGCTCTGTGACCTTTGCGCGGGAGAGGGTATCGTCGTCCGCGTACGCGGTAAGATATATTACTGGTATGTTCAATTTTGCGCGTATCTGGCCGGCAACATCGATACCGTTCATTTCTCCCTGCAGCACAATATCCATAAGAACCAGGTCCGGCCTGAACTTTGTCGCCTTTTTAATGGCCTCTTCTCCTCTGGATACAACCGCCGGCACCTTGTAACCCATGCCCTGGAGGCTCATTTTTATGTCCTCAGCCACGATACTTTCATCTTCAACGATCATGATCTGTTTTTTAGCCATTATCCTGTGATCCCTCTTTGTAAATGGAACAGGGAATGCGAATACTTAACCCCGGATGCCTATCAATTTCTTAATATATTCTATCATAATAAGCAATCACGGTTGATGTTAAATAGAGGGGAAATATCGCATCAGAGACCTTTACCACCTGCGGGTCGAAATGCGGGCCTGAGTTCTCGATTATTTCCTTCCTTGCGTCAAAGGGTGACTGAGCCTGTCAATAACCGCTTGTTTAAACCTTCAGGTTCAGTGTCGGCAGTCCTATTCTCTGCCTGCTGTTTTCGCCTTTGAACAGGTCGGTCATTCTTCCTGGTATATCGCCTCTTTCCCCTTTATGCCGTGCCTGTAGTTTCGCGGGCCGGGATCGACTCGTACCGAGCAGGCTGGCGGCGTGCTGAACAGTATGTTTGCCAAAGCGTGCAGATAGTTTATCTACGGTATGATAAATTTTAGACATTTTCTCTATTCTTGCCGTATCATCGAACAGGGAGAACTGGATTCGGCTGTCAGGCATCAGGCCGCCGAGCACAACACCGGTCAGACGATAGGGCATGCCGGGCTGATAGACATGGCGAAAGCCTTGCCGTAACGGGTCGAACAGTTCGGCGGGGTAGGCAGTGGAACGGTTTAATTTAAGCTCAATGCCGATATCCCTGAAATCTTTTTTCCTGAGAAATATAATAAGCCGTGTTGCCGTAAGCTTATGCCGCCGTGCCTTGATGCAGGCATTCTCCAGGTTTTTGGAAAGCTGGGCAAAGACGAATGCTTCCTCAGTTGAGGGCGGGGTGAATGTTCTTGTCTTGCTTATCGACTGATAACTGCTCTTTGATTCGGTTACAACCGGGTAAACGCTTTTACCGTTCAGCTCGCTCCAGATCTCCTGATATGGTTTGGACAGGTGTTTCCTGATAAACCCTTCATCTTTCCTTGCGAGCTCCAACGCGGTGGTTATTCCCAGTTTCCTTAGAAATGCCGCTGTATTCGGCCCTATGCCCCAGACCTTTTCCAGAGGCAGTTTATCCAGGTAAAGATGTATATCTCTTCCGGGTATCACTGTAAGTCCGCGCGGTTTGTTATGATTTGAGCCTATCTTGCTGAGGACCTTTGTGAGGCTTATTCCCGCGGATACAGTGATCCCGAGCTCGCCTTTTATTGTTTTCTGGATCTCACCGGCGATCCTGCTGTAAGGTCCGTGAAAGCTCCTTCTCAGGCCTGTAAGGTCGATAAAAGCCTCGTCTATGGAGTATTCCTCCACATCAGGGGAGAAGCGCCTTAGTATATCGAACATCCGCACAGAGAACAGGCTGTAGGTCTCGTAATCAGAAGGAATGAGTATAACGTCAGGGCAGACCTTCTTTGCCTCGAAAAGTCTCATGCCTCTTTTGATCCCCCTGGCCTTTGCTTCGTAACTGGCGGCAGTAACTATTCCGCGCTCCCTGCCTGTGATAACAGGTTTTCCCCTGAGCTTCGGGTTGATTGCCTGTTCACAGGATGCAAAAAAGGCGTCGGCATCCACGTGAAGGATGGCGCCTGGCCAGGAATGTATGGTTAAAGGCTGACTGGTCATTTTCCTCATTTCTCAACTTCTCATCCTCTTATCTTCTAAACTTCTGTCTCTAAACTACCGTTAATTTCTACCGGTATTTTCTGACCACAGCTGTTACGACCCCTGCTATCTTAAGTTCATTTTTAGGTTTTATGGGTTTATAGTCAGGGTTTGCAGGAATAAGGGTGACGTTCTCTCCTCTTTTGTTCAGATACTTCATGGTCCATTCACCGTCCACCTCAGCAATGACAATATCCCCTGTTTTAGGAGATTGTCCCTTGTCCACTATTACCATGTCTCCGGGGAGTATGCCGGCGCCGGACATGGATTCTCCGGACACCGTAAGAAGAAAAGTGGCGTCACGATTATGTATAAGGAAGTTGTCAAGGGACATGGTGTCTGCCAGCTCTTCCTCAGCCGGGCCTGGAAATCCCGCCTCCACAGTACCGAGTATCCTTGCCGGAGAGGCTATGGAGTCTGGTATGAGCTTTCCTTTGTGGTCTTTCTGCAGCACCTTCAGGGCCTCAAGTTTTTTTATTAGCTTAAAAACAGCGTTCTTTGACCTCAGGCCCCATATCCGGCCCGCTTCGGAGAAACTGGGCATCCTGCCGTTTTTTTGATGGAAAAGCGATATTGCCCTGATCCTGCGTTTTAGTATTGCTTCTTTCAGATCCCCTGTCATGGTTACATTATAGGTGAACGATTGTTCACTGTCAACAGGAAAATGATAAAAGGCGAGGGAAGGGCAGTGTTGAAAAGGGTAAGGGGCTTTACCCCGTTAGAAAGAAAGCCAAACTCTTCTGACGGGGTTTACTGCTTCATCTGCATAAAATATGAGAGAAGGTATTCCACTCTCTCGGCAAGCCTGTCGGGATCGGGGTCTGAGCCTTTATTCACGTAGTTGGCAGGGGCCAGCAATTCCATCTGGTTTCTCAGGTTCTCGTCCGCTTTGACCGATGAGAAAAAGGCTATGGGAACATGAAGGATGCCGTTCTGGGACTCAATGCTCCTGATGATCTTTGCCGCTGTAAGACCGTCCATTACAGGCATGTTAATGTCTATGATCGCGACATCCACCTGTTTTTTCTCTGCCACCAGTTTTGCAAAGGCAGATGTAAGTTCAAGGCCGTTCTCAAATTCCATGATCTCATCGGCAAGTTTTTTCTCGACCAGCAGGTCCTTGATTATCTTTCGCGTGAACCTTGAATCGTCCGTGATAAGGACATAATGCAGTCTCTCGGATTCTGTGTGGGCCCTTGCCTCTTCAATGCTTAAAAGCGGCTCATCCTGGACCGCCAGCAGGAAGCCGCAGTAGACGCAGGTCAATTCAATACGCTCATTGCGTTCCACGCGGTTTACATTGACCTCTTCACCGCAGCAGACGCAATATTTGGTCTCATCCATAATTTTTAATTATATATCATAAAGTTAGGTTATTGCAAAGTTTGAGGAGGTGCTTTTTGACGAAAATTCAAGCCCTTGCGTTTCAGGTTAAAATATGTTATTTTTTTAGAGTAGTTGTATCCAGAATTTTTGACTTTTTTGATAAAGAGTGGGCGTTCCCACTCTTTTGTTTTATGCATAAAATGGATGTAAAGAGCCTGGAAGTAAAGGTTAGAGAGCTTATAGGCCCTGTGGCAGGTGATGTCGGGGTCGAGCTTTATGATGTGGAGTTGAAAAAAGCGGGGAGGAAGTTTCTCTTGAGAGTGTTTATTGAAAAAGAGGGTGGAGTTACCGTTGGTGACTGTGAGCGCGTCAGCCGTGGAGTAGCGGCCGTGCTTGATGTGGAAGACCCTATGCCTTATTCCTATACACTCGAGGTCTCATCTCCCGGCCTTGACAGGGCCCTGAGAAAACCCGCTGATTTCAGGAAATTTACAGGCAAGACGGCAAGGGTAGTTACAACAAGCCCTATAGAGAATCAGACCTTTTTTATCGGGGAGATCATTGACGCGGGAGATAATGGGATAGTACTGCTTTTGCCGAAAGACAAAGAGGTGAAGATCCCGTATGAGCATATTTCTCGTGCGAGACTGGAGGTGAAGATCTAGCCATGGGACGTGAACTGATACAACTGGTTGAGCAAATGCGCAGGGAACGGGGAATACCTGAGGAGACCATTCTCAAGACCCTGGAGTCCGCGCTTCTGTCCGCGGCCAGGAAGAAATACGGTATCGAGACAAATCTGGAGGTTAAAATCGACCCCAAGTCAGGCCAGATATCTTTAATCGGGTTCAGGAAGGTCGTTAAGAAAGTAACTGACTCCAAAGAAGAGATATCCCTGAGTGACGCCAAAAAACTGGATCCTGAAAAAAAGGTAAAGGTCGGTGATGAGGTAGAAGTCCATCTTGACATGGTTGATTTTGGAAGGATAGCGGCCCAGACAGCCAAGCAGGTGCTTTTCCAGAAGGTCAGGGAGGCTGAGAGAGAAGTTATATTCGAGGAATACAAGGATAAGGTCGGACAGATCGCGAGCGGTGTAGTAATTCGCAGGGAAAAGAACAATTATTATGTCGCTCTTGGAAGGGCTGAAGCGGTGATCCCGCAAAAAGAGACATTATCCAATGAAAGCCTTAGACGGGGCGAGACAATAAGGGTGTATATAGAGGATGTAAGACTTAGCTCAAAAGGGCCGGTGATACTTCTTTCCAGGGCGCATCCGAATTTTGTGGTTGAGCTGTTTAAGATGGAGGTGCCTGAGATTTATGAAGGGATAGTTGTCATAAAGGATATTGTAAGAGAAGCCGGAGACAGAACAAAACTGACCGTTTATTCGAAAAATACGACCATTGACCCTGTCGGCGCCTGCGTGGGCATGAAAGGCACGCGTGTCCAGTCCATTGTGCGGGAGCTCAAGGGAGAGAGGATCGATATAATACCCTGGACAGATGACCCAAGGACACTCCTGGTAAAGGCCCTCAGTCCTGCTCATGTGGACAAGATCGGGATAAACGAAGAAGAGAAATCAGCAATGGTTGTGGTGGCAGACCAGCAGCTTTCAATAGCTATTGGAAAGAAGGGGCAGAACGTAAGACTGGCCATGAAGCTGACTGGTTGGGATATTGATATAATCAGTGAGACCGAGTATGAGAAGATGAGAGCAGGAGAGTCAGCCCCGGAGGAAATAGAGGGAGAAGCCATAGCTGAAGAAGGGGATGATGCTAACGCTCAAACCCAAAAAGATGAGCAAACCTGATGATGCAGGTTCTGTAAAAACATCCAGGGCCAGACCGGCCCTGTCAGGTGATACTCCTGTGCAGTACGTAAAAGGGGTCGGCCCCAGGCGGGCGCAGCTCCTTGAACGGCTCGGGATCAAAACCCTCGAAGATATTCTCCACTATTTTCCCTGGCGGTATGAAGACAGAAAAAACCTCAAAAAGATAAGCGACCTGACCTACGGAAGTCTTGAAACCACAGCAGGGCAGGTAGTCTCTTCAAAGATCATCTCCACGCGTAGAAGAGGTATGAAGATATTTGAGCTTCTTGTCACTGACAATACGGGTTTCCTCAGGTGCAAATGGTTCAACCAGCCCTATATGGAGAAATATTTCAGCAAAGGGCAGCAGGTGATCCTGAGCGGGACGGTCAAAGGTATGCCGTCTTTGCGAGCCGGGGCAAAGCTTGTGAGCCTGTCTTCGGAGTTTGAGATGGAAAACCCTGACTTCGAGCACCTGGAGAACGGGGACAAATTTGTCCATACCTCAAGGATCGTGCCGGTATACAGGGCCACAGAAGGCTTTACGCCAAAACAGCTGCGCACGCTTATGTTCAACACGGTAAAGGCACATTCCTCTGTAATTAAAGAATATATGCCCGCGGAGGTCCTGGAGCGGAACGGCCTGATGTCTTTAAGCAGGGCGATCGAAGAGATCCATTTCCCTGAGGAGGTTGATGACGCCGGCGCCCTTAACAGGGGGAAAAGTCCTGCGCACCGCCGCCTTGTATTTGATGAGTTCTTCCTCCTTGAACTGGGGCTTGCTCTCATGAAAAAGAAAGAGGTCCTGGAGAAGGGAATATGTTTTCAGGATGATGGACAGATGGTCAAAAGGTTTATAAAAGAACTGCCGTTCAAACTTACCAATGCGCAGAAGAGGGTCTTTGATCAAATAAGAGATGACATGAAAAGGGACGCGCCGATGAACAGGCTTGTTCACGGTGATGTCGGGTGCGGTAAGACAATAGTCGCGCTCCTGTCCATGCTTGTCGCGGTTGACAACGGATACCAGTCTTGCATGATGGCGCCGACCGAACTTCTTGCGGAACAGCATTACATAAATATACACCGGATGGTAGAGCCCATTGGTTTAAACGTTGTATTGCTGACCTCAGGCAGCAAAGCAAAGCCGATCGAGGAAATATCCGGGGGAAGGGCGCATATTATTATAGGGACTCATTCCCTTATTCAGGAACAGTTGAAGTTCAAAAAGCTCGGCCTTGCTGTAATTGATGAACAGCATAAGTTCGGTGTGGTCCAAAGAGCGAACCTGCGCAAAAAGGGGTTTAATCCGGATATACTCATTATGACGGCAACTCCCATACCGCGGACACTCGCGCTGACACTGTACGGCGACCTTGATATATCCCTTATAGACGAACTGCCTTCCGGAAGGAAACCTGTTACAACAAAGGTCTTCTTTCCTTCGCAAAAAGACAGGGTGTACGAGCAGATGAATAAAGAGTTGTCAAAGGGAAGACAGATATATATTGTGTACCCGCTTATTGAAGGCTCTGAAAAACTGGACCTTAAAAACGCGGTGGAAGGCGCAGAGGCATTTAAAAAGATCTTTCCGTCAAAAAGGATCAGCCTTGTCCACGGCAAGATCCGCCAGGAGGAAAGAGAGGTCATTATGGACTCTTTCAAAGCCGGTGACGTTGATCTGCTGGTGGCCACCACAGTGATAGAGGTCGGTGTAGATGTGCCCAACGCGTCTGTTATGCTTATTGTGCATGCCGAGAGGTTCGGCCTGGCCCAGCTTCACCAGTTAAGAGGAAGGATCGGGAGGGGAGGCTATGAATCATACTGCATGCTTATGGCATATCCTCCTTTCAGCGAGGAGGCCAGGCGAAGGCTTAAGGCAACAGAATCCACGAGCGACGGGTTTAAGATAGCAGAAGAGGATCTTGAGATAAGGGGGCCCGGAGAATTTTTCGGCACCCGCCAGTCGGGCATTCCTGACCTGAAAGTTGCTAATATAATAAGGGACGTAAAGGTCCTTGAAGCGGCAAGAAAAGATGCGTTTGCTCTGGTTGATGCCATTGCGCTTAAAGACCATCCGTTACTTGGAAACGCCCTTCAGAGAAAATGGCAGGGAAGGCTGGAACTGATAAAGAGCTGAAGACATCCTTTTTAAAGGATGTCTGATTTCACAGATGGGAGACTCGGATTACACAGATAAAAGAAAAATTATATATTATGTAAGCAATCTGTGCGATCGTTTTTTGAAATCGGTGTAATCAGGGATAATAAATATTATCCCAACGGGGGTGTTATGTTAAACAGGATAAAACAGAGTTTTAATGAAGGTGTTAAGCGGGTCAAATGGTTCGCGGCATTCATATCCGAAAGAACAAAGGCAGAGACCTCAATGGCAAGACTGCTTTATGAGAGCAGCAAACTGGAGAGCAAACTGGACGGCCTTTACCGTGATGTGGGCAAGCGCGTGCTGGAGCTTAAGGATAAGGAGGATAAGCCTGTGTTCAAGGATTTTCTTGTCCTTCAGTCACTAAGTGAGATACGGAACATCCGGCAGGAAATAGAGGACTGCAGGGACAGGGCCCGGGAACTTGGGAAGCCGCCGGATATAAAACCGGAGGAATAAAAACTGAAAATATTATGGCTGGCGGAATAACACTATATATCCTTGTTTTTTTATTCGGCTCTATTGTGGGTTCTTTCCTGAATGTCTGCATATACAGGATCCCCAGGGGCTTTTCCATTGTCTTTCCTTCATCGAGATGTCCTTCGTGCAACAACCCCATCAAGCCCTGGGACAATGTTCCGATATTAAGTTACATTCTGTTAAGGGGCAGGTGCAGGTACTGCAAGGCCGGAATATCGCTGCAATATCCGTTCGTGGAATTGCTTAACGCGGTTTTCTATGTGGCGGTACTGTGGAGGCTCGGCCCTGATCTTTCCTGGTCCCTGCTGGTCTACTTTGTATTTGTCTCGTCCCTGATAGTGATCACCTTTATTGATCTTGAGTACCAGATAATCCCTGACCGCATAACCCTTCCGGGCATTGTGCTTGCCCTGGTCTTTGGTTCAACCATATTGCCGGACCCGTTCATGCGTTCTGACCCGCTCGGTTTCAAGGCCTCAATTATTGGCTTTCTGCTCGGAGGAGGATTTTTCTATAGCGTGGCGATCATAGGAAAGGCTGTATTTAAAAAAGAGGCCATGGGCGGCGGAGATATAAAAATGATGGCCATGGTCGGGGGGCTTTTAGGCTGGAAGGGTGTTGCGCTTACCACATTTCTCGGAAGTCTTTTCGGTTCCATAATAGGAGTGGCCCTTATCATAATGAAAGGCAGGGAATGGGGTTCAAGGATACCCTTTGGTCCTTACCTGGCGCTTGGCGCTTTTTTCAGCCTGTTATCAGGACAGGAACTTTTGTTATGGTATCTGAATATTAGGATAATATTTCCATGAAATTCTTCAAAGTGCTTTTATTCGCGCTTCTGGGGGTTCTTGCAGGGATCTTCATTGCCCCTCATCTGCGAGGCGCCGTTGCCATGCGGGTCGTACCGGGTATAGTCATATTCCTCGCTGTTGCCATAGTGTATTCGGCAATCAGGTATTACATAGTAAGTCAAAGCAGATCCCTTAAGGCGCCGGCGGAGAATGAGCAAAAATCCGAGGTCGGTTTTGTGGTGGATACATTCCATGAACTGGTGGGCAAGCTTAAAGAAAAAGAAAAGGAACTCGAAAGGCTCAGGACTGTTGCCGAGGACAGGGCAGGCAGTCTGGAGACTTATAACGAGAACATACTTCAGAGTGTTCCAAGCGGGGTCATAAGCATTGATAATTCAATGAAAATAAAAAGCATCAATCAGTCGGCAGAGAAAATACTCGGCATAAAGGCTGATGATGCATGTGATAAAGACTGCGCGGAGATCTTTGATGAGCCTCTGATTGGGGTTGTGAAAGATCACAAGACCCTGGCCCGGGGGGAGTACTCTTATCTTACCAGGGATAAACGGCATGTCTGGCTGGGATTAATGACTTCGCAGTTGAAGAACGCGGCCGGTGAGATCATAGGTCTTATTCTTGTTTTTACCGACCTGACCGAGGTAAAGGCGCTTCAGGCGCAGGTCGAGCTCAAAAAGAGGTTGACACAGCTTGGGGAGATGTCCGCGGGCATTGCCCATGAGTTGAGGAACCCGATGTCCGTTATAGCCGGCTACGCGAAGCTGCTGGACAAAAAAGTGGGTGAGTCTAATAAGGCTACGGTGAACGCCATACTGACCGAGATAAAGCATTTAGACACGCTTATCTCAGAGTTCCTTGCGTTTGCAAAACCCACCGACCTGAACAGGACGCGTCTTGACCTGAAGAAGATGATAGAGGATACGGTTTCCACCGCAATGGCTGGTAATGAAAAGATCAGGGTTTCGATAAGATCAGAAGACTCTCTGTCCATTATGGCTGACGAGGTCCTGCTTAGACAGGCATTTACCAATCTTTTTATAAATTCGGTCGACGCAATGCCTGAAGGAGGCGACCTTACAGTGGAAGTGAACATGATGCGGGACAAGGCTGGTATAACTATTACTGACACCGGACACGGTATCCCCGATGACATAAAAAAGAAGATTTTTCTGCCTTTTTATACGTCCAGGGCAGAAGGAGTGGGACTGGGGCTTGCGATCGCCCAAAAGGTCATTGTTTCTCATGGCGGCAGTATAAGGGTTGACAGCAGGGAAGGTGAGGGTACTACGTTTACAGTTACCCTGCCTGCGTCAGAACAGCCCTGAGTAGTACGACAGGCCTGCCTGCCGGACAGGCAGGCTCACTATCGAAGGGATTTGCAATTTTTCCGGAATCCTGTTAGATTTGAGTATCCTTCGCGGAAAGCGGTTTTAGGCCGGGATAATTACGGCTTTACACGGACTTTCCAAAAGGGGTGGTGTTTCCAATGTTCATGGTGATCATTTCAATGAATCTTTAATTCCAGGAGGTGGAGTATGTTTAAAAAGAGAGAGCCGGAAATGGGGGAGATAAAAATGAACAGCTATGAAAGGCCTTCGACAGAATTCGCAGGCACACAAAAGGTAAACACGATCCTCAAAGGAAGTAAATTAACCGGTGATATTAATATAACCTGCGATATGGAGTTAAGCGGTGAGGTTGAAGGGAACATAACGTCCGAGAAAAATTCAAACATTATTATCAAAGGCAGCTGCAGGGGGAACCTGAGAACAAAAGAAGGGAACGTTAACATAGAGGGTTCCTTAAGCGACGGTGATGTTATTTCAGGAGGAGACGTAAAGATCACCGGCAAGTTCAACGGCGGCAAGATAGAGGCAAAAGGAAAAATATATGTAAACGGCGAGTTCAGCGGCAGGATGGAAAGCAGTGATATTGAAATAGGGCCCAATGCCAGCGGCAAGGGAGAACTCTTTTACAGGGAGAGCATTTCGATTTCCAAAGGCGCAAAGATCGACGCGCAGATCAGCCAGCTTCAGGAAGAGGTCAGGACGGCGAAGAAGCCTGCTGAAATGAAGGTGGTAAACCTTGAGCATCCGGTCAAAGATATTAAAGTGCAGGCCAATCAGAAGGGCCAGGCCTGACAGGCCATCAACTAACAACTAAGAGCTAACAGCTAAAAAATAGCGGGCGATTTAAATCGCCCGCTATTTTTTTATCGTCCATAGGGACTCAGTTCCCTGAGCTCCTTTATTATTTTAGGCACCCTGTCAAGAACAATGTCAATATCCTCATCAGTGTTATACCTGCTAAGAGAGAACCTTATAGAGCCGTGGATCGCTGTGAAAGGAACGCCCATTGCCCTCAATACATGAGAAGGCTCCAGAGAGCCGGATGTGCACGCAGAGCCTGAGGAAGCGCATATGTTGTCCTCATTGAGCCTTAACAGGATGGCCTCTCCCTCTACATATTCAAAACTTATGTTTGTGGTGTTCGGAAGCCTGTTCTCTCTGTCCCCGTTGATCCTTGCGTCAGGACATGATTGGAGCAGCCCCTGTTCAAGCCTGTCTCTCAGCAGTCTTGTTTTTGCGTGTTCTTCACGCAGGTACTGTTCCGCAAGCTCGCAGGCTTTGCCAAAGCCTGCTATGGACGCGACATTCTCAGTGCCTGCCCGTCTGCTTTTTTCCTGGTGCCCCCCGATCAGATAAGGAGAGAACCTTGTTCCCTTTCTTACATACAGCGCTCCAACGCCTTTTGCAGCATGGATCTTGTGCCCTGAAACAGATATCATGTCAACAGGAAGCTTTTTGACGTCCAGCGGGATTTTTGAAACGGCCTGGACCGCGTCGGTGTGAAGCAGTATTCCCCTGGACTTTACTATTTCAGCGATCTCTTTTACAGGAAAGATCACCCCGGTCTCGTTATTGGCATACATTATTGACACAACAGCCGTATTGTCTGTTATTGCTGATGAAAGTTCATCAAGGTCAAGCCGGCCCGATTTATCGACCGGCAGGAATGTTACGTCATATCCTCTTCTGGCCAGTGTTTTGCAGAAGTTTAAAACTGCCGGGTGCTCTACACGTGTTGTTATGACATGTTTTTTCTCGGGGTCGGACTGGAGCGCGCTCATAATGGCGGTATTGTCGCTCTCAGTGCCGCAGCTTGTGAATATCATCTCTGAGGGATCCGCATTGATCAGTTTTGCGACAGCTTCCCGCGCGTGCTCTATTTTAGCGTGGACCTGGCCCCCGAACGTATGCATGCTTGAGGGGTTTCCATACAGGCTTCCATGGTACGGAAGCATTGCCTCCACCGCTTCGTCAGCTACTTTTGTTGTCGCGTTGTTGTCCAGGTAAATTACTTTCATTCAGCCTCTACGGTCAGTTTCTCACTGACCAGTTCCCTTAGTTTTTTTTCGATCTCCTTTATTGTAACATCTGCCATGAGACAGTCTGTGCACATACCCCTGAGCGATACAATTACCCTGTCAGCGTCAACGTCTATCAGTTCCACGCCGCCCCCGTGCGCCTGAAGCCCTGGCCTTATCTCCTTTTCAACAATGTCCTGTATCAACGCGATCTTCCTGATATTAGTGAGCTTTTTCCCCGGTTTAAGCGCCTTCTCATCAGCTTTCCCCGCCCAAACCTCCTTGAGGATCTTTTCGATCTCAGGTGCGCACTCCCCGCATCCGCCGCCTGC
Organism: bacterium BMS3Bbin08; assembly: GCA_002897775.1. GTDB lineage: Bacteria > Nitrospirota > Thermodesulfovibrionia > UBA6902 > BMS3Bbin08 > BMS3Bbin08. The sequence continues at coordinate 79,873 of BDTR01000032.1, forward strand.
TTTTGTAAAGTTCGTAACATCTTCAACGCTCTTAAGGCGGTTTTCTTTGATGGTGCGCCTGATCTTTCTATCTGTCACACCGAAACATTTACATACTATTTCCCCTTCTTCCGGCTCAGGTATTTTCGCTCCCCTGTAGCCGGCAAGTGCCGCGGCAAGCGCCTCCTGTCCCATTACAGAGCAGTGCATTTTTTCGCGTGGCAGGCCGTGCAGGTACTGCGCGATATCATCGTTTGTAACCTTAAGTGCCTCGTCAACGGTCTTACCCTTTATTATTTCTGTTAATGCTGAAGACGACGCAATAGCGCTGGCACAACCAAAGGTCTGAAATTTGGCGTCCAGGATCTTTTCTGTTTTCTTATCTATTTTCAGGGTCAGCTTGAGGGCGTCGCCGCAGACGATATTGCCAATCTCACCGACCGCGTCAGGGTCTTTGATCTCGCCCGCGTTTTTCGGATGGAGAAAAAGTTCTTTGACTTTTTCCGTGTAATCCCACATATCATTTTGATAACACAGTGCCGCAGTGTTGTCAAGGAATGATATAGTGTGATATATTAAAAATCAATCTCTAAATTCTAATATCTAAATCCTAAATAAATTCTAGTTGTCCCGATTTTTTTGGTGTTAGGCTGTTTGAACTGTTGGCAGGTTTCGAATTTCGCGTTTAGGATTTAGGATTTGAGGTAAATTGTGCCTATATACGAATACAAATGCACAAAGTGCAACGAACAGTTTGAAGTAAAACAGAGGATAACGGAAGATCCGCTTACAGAATGCGGCTCCTGCGGCGGCAAGTTAAAAAAGCTCATATCCAGCACCTCTTTCGTTCTTAAGGGAAGCGGCTGGTATGTAACGGATTATCCTTCTGAAGCCAGGAAAAAGGCAATGGAAGCAAAAAAACCAAAAGACAGGAAAAAAGTAGACGCGCAGTTTAAAGAAAAAAGCAAGCCCGCGAAAAAAACCGATACCGGCAGTAAAAAAGCAGCTTCTAAAGCAAGGTGATAAGACTGCATATCCATGTCCCTTACGATTCTCTGGACAAACACCTTTCGTTTATAAGGCAGGAAAAACTGGATCTTGAGATCTACTTTGGCACCAGGCTGTTCGATTCGCTGAGCAAAGCAGATATAACCTCTCTTAAGAAAAAGCTTGATCATGACCCTGCTATTACTATCCACGCGCCTTTTATGGACCTTTCTCCCGGAGCGGTCGATCCGAAAGTAAGAGATGTCACGATCAAAAGGTTCTCTGATGTCATTGACCTGTCGGAAACCTTAAGGCCAAAGGTAATTGTTTTTCATTCAGGATATGATAAATGGAAATACGACAGCAGGGTAGATATATGGCTTGAGGAGAGCCTTAAGACGTGGAGGGTCATTAATAAAAAGGCTGCTGACGCGGGCATCAGGATAGCGATAGAGAATATATTTGAGGACGAACCCTCGCATCTTAAGCTCCTGGCGGATGAAATGGGCTCTGATAATTTCGGCCTGTGTTTTGACGCTGGTCACTTTAACCTTTTTTCGAAACTGTCTCTTTCAGACTGGCTTAAGCAGGTAAAGCAGTATGTAATTGAACTGCATCTGCATGACAACATGGGTGACGCTGACTCGCACCTTGCGATCGGAGACGGAAACTTTAACTTCAAAGAGCTGTTCAAAGAGTTCGAAGGAAAGAACTGCATATACACACTTGAAGCCCATTCTGTTGAAGATGCCAGAAAGGGTATGGAGAGGCTGAAGAGCTTACTTAATAAGTAAGCTCTGATTACTCAGATAAATACAGATTACACCGATAAAGAAACATCTGTGCAATCACGGCAGCTATAAGTTACCTGCCTGATTCCGCATTGAAAAACCTCTTAGTTCAGGCTTGCCGTCTCCCTTGTACTGGATCATGACCTGGTGCGATTCACCCATGCCCTGAGGGAATATAAGGCCTTTGATCTTCCGGACCTCATCTTCATAATCAGGGGAATTACCATATAACTCGGTTATTGCCTCGTCTATCCCAAGGGCAACAAGGTATGTTCCCTGAGGGCAGTAGCCAAGTGTCTGCATCCCTGTATCTTCGCCCCATAGCTTAAGAGATGAGAAATTCACGTGCGCTGTAATATCCTGCTGGCCGATATTCTGGAACGGCTCTTCGTTCACCTCGTGCCTGTGGTAGCAGAGCAGGGTGCCTTTTGACCGCTCTTCGTCATAGTACTCTTTGGCAGTGTAGCCGTAGTCGATCGTCAGGATAAAACCTTCTGACAAAACAGCCCCTGCCTGCCTGAGCCAGTCCCTTATCCTCAGGTTTATTTCTGTCCTGTAACCATCCGGGATATTAACGGAGAACAGCTTAAAGTAATCTGGCATGTTGCTATTAGTAACTACCTGCAATTGCTCAATTAATTTACCGCCTTCAAGCGAGACATAGATCTCTTTCAGCTGTTTGTCCATTTCAACCATATGAACTGGAAAGGCATCCAGTAATTCGTTTGAAAAAATACAGCCCCTGATGTCTTTAAGCTCTGACAAAGATGAGATCCATTTTACTTTTTCCGCGAGATCCGCAAGAAGGACCTTCTGCTTATCTGCCATTACCGGGTCCAGTTCCACGATCGTGTAGTTTAATGAATCGAATATATCCCTGCCTCTTAAGTAGCCCTGAATATCCTTGCACAGCCAGCCGGCCCCGGCGCCTATCTCAACCGCGTGAAAATCAGAAGGCCTTCCCATTGCGTCCCACATCTCTTCCAGCTGTTTTCCGAGCATAGCGCCGAACATCAGGTGCAGGTGAGAACTTGTATAGAAATCACCTTCACGTCCTATTGATGTCTTTTTGGATGTGTAATAGCCAAGCCCCGGGTAATAGAGAGCCATATCCATGAAGGCCTCAAAGGTAATAGGGCCCTGTTCTTTGATCCTGTCTATTATTTTCTGTTCAAGCGGGTCCATATAAAAAGAAGTATAACCATATTCGCTGGATTTTTGTTCAGGTTTGCGACTACTTATAGGTGTGATTGTGGTACCCTAGTAGAGTATGTTCTGCCCGAAATGTAATAGTGAAATTGAGGACAACACTCTGGAATGTTCTTCCTGCGGAATTGTGATCGCAAAGTACAGGCCCGCTGAACCTTTCAGTCCCGGGGCCGGTGCGCCTGAATCCGAAGCAAAGCGGAATTCTGTAAATATCCCGTATTTTAAAATAGGTATTGCGATCGCCGTGGTTATCCTGTTATGGATGGTACTTAAACCTAAACACGCGCCTGAGATGACGGTTGTCTCTTTTGAGAGCAAAGAGACCATTACCCTTTCATGTGATCTGGCTGAGAAGTGTGTGATCGTATATCTGGCTCCATGGTGACCATATTGCAAAGGTGCCGTGGGCATTATACGTAAGCTCAGAGAAAAATGGGCGGATTCTGAGACAGTTGATCTGATGGTTATTATTGGACTTGATAAGCAGAAAGCACTTGATAAAATGGCGCGCAAGGTCGGGGGAGAGGTGTTTCTTGACAGGAGCGGAAGTGTTCTAAAAGGGCTGGGAAGCAGGGGGGTCCCGCACTGGTTTGTGCTGGATTCTGATAATAAAATCCTGAGGAATTTCAGCGGGTATTATACTCCTGTTGAAGAGCAGATAAAAAGACTGGGCTTTTAACTCTTTCACTGGCCCTTATTTACCCCGTTAGAAGGGCAAAGGTCTTTTAACGGGTTTTACTTGAACAATGAAAAAATTGCAAAAACATATAGCGCAGTGTCTGATAGCAGGGATCGTCGCGATGCTGCCTGTGGGCGGACTCATTATCACCGTTGGTTACATGGAATCCACAATATCAGGTTCCGGCCTTTCAAAACTGCCTTTTTACTTTCCTGGTTTCGGCCTGCTGGTTGCCGCTCTTTTTATATACCTGGTCGGCCTGGGGATAACCACGTTCATTGGCAAATGGCTCTGGACAAGAGTGGACAGAATACTTGATAAACTGCCTGCCCTTGGCCGGATGTACCAGACGCTTAAGCAGATACTTGGTTACGGCGAGGGTGAGGACGCAATTTTTTATGAGGTGGTGTTAATACCCAGCAGGGACTTTCGGGCAGAAGAGATCGGCCTGGTAACCAACAGGGTCACTGATGACTCAGGCAAAGCAAAGCTGATCATTTTTGTGCCCGGTGTTCCAAACCCGACGTCCGGCCGTCTTATTGTGATGGACAAGGACTCTGTCAAACTACTGTCCATGCCTGTCAATGAATCCCTTAAGGCGCTGGTCTCAATGGGAAAGACCGACATTGACCTGAAAAGCCTGAAGCCGTCAAAATAATTATTCCGCAATTTTGATATTTAATTTTTGAATTTAGAGGTGTCTACTTAACCGCTAACATCCTGTCAAGGGCCTTCCTGGCTGGGACCCTTATTTCCTCAGGGACCTTTATTATGTTCCTCATGGTCTCAAGAACTTTAAGCACGCTCTTAAGAGAAGTTTTTTTCATGTTGGGGCATACCATGTCTTTTCTTAAGGGATGAAAGACCTTGTCAGGGTTTTCTTTTCTCAGGTTATAGAGAAGGCCTGTTTCAGTTCCTATTATAAATTCCTTTGCGTCCGATGACCTGGCGAACCTGAGCATTCCCGATGTGCTGGTAACGTGGTCAGCCAGTTCAAGCACTTCCATTCTGCATTCAGGGTGGGCAAGCACAAGCGCTCCGGGGTGGTCTGATCTGGCGTGTTTTACGTCTTCTGCTTTTACCCTGTCATGCACATGGCAGAAACCGTCCCATGCTATTACCTCTTTTTTTGTGTTTTTTGCGATCCAGGCGGAAAGGTTCCGGTCAGGGATACAGATCACCTTGTCAGTATCCAGTGATTCAACGATCTTTACTGCATTGGCAGAAGTACAGCATATGTCGCTTTCAGCCTTAACCTCAGCTGTGGTATTCACGTAAGTTACAACAGGGACGCCGGGATGAAGTTTTTTCATGTCCCTTAATGTGAACTGGTCCGGATAGGTATAACCGTCTGTGAACTTGTAGCCCGGAAAGTTGGTAATGGTATCTCTTGCCCTGTTTACTGTGACCATATCGGCCATTGGACAGCACGCGCTCATCTCAGGCAGGAGCACGGTTTTCCCCGGTGAAAGGATGGACGCGCTTTCTGCCATGAAGTTCACCCCGCAGAAGACAATGACGTCACAGTCGGCAGATGCCGCTTTGCGCGACAGCTCGAGAGAATCTCCGGTATAGTCGGCAATATCCTGAACTTCCGGCCGCTGGTAATTGTGCGCGAGTATGATAGCGTTCCTGTCTTTTTTAAGGCGTAATACCTGTTCCTGGAGAGAGGAAGTTTCTGTCATTTCAGTTCAGGGGGGCTCCTTCAGAAACTCGTGAACCTGGAATGTTCGTGGGCCAGGGGGGTATTTGTATAAAGTATGGTCCCGTCGTCAAAGGTCAATTTATATATGGAAGCTTTGCGGGCATTGCCTCTGCCTCTGTATAAGGAGAGGACACGTTTTACATACTCACGTGTTTCCAGTATCGGGGGGATGCCCCCGAATTTCTCTATTTTTTTTGGCCCCGCGTTGTAGGCGGCAAGCGCAAGGGATACATCGCCGTCAAATCTGTTCAGGAGATAGCGCAGATATCTTGTGCCGCCGTCGATATTCTCTTCAGGATTGAAAGGGTTATTTACGTGCATCTCGCTGGCAGTGGCAGGCATTAGCTGCATTAGTCCTTTTGCCCCTTTGCGAGATACTGCCCTGGAGTTCCCGTTGGATTCCACTTTTATTACCGCGTTAATAAGTGACGGCTCAATATTATATTTTTTTGACTTGCTGTCAATTATATGACTGTAGTACGACACGCTTGCTGATGAGGACCTGTTTTTTTTGATCGCGCTTCGGTGCGTTTCTTTATCCTTTGTAGAGATGATCTTTTTGTATCCGTTACCGGTCGGTACGTTCGTAAAATGGGTAACTCCGTTTTGATCGGTATACTTATAAATTCCACCTGCAGGGCATGTATAAGTATATGCCATGACAAGGGCCAACGTTATAATAAGTATTTTTTTCATTCCTTTCAAAAATATAACATGTGAGTCTTTACATGTCAAACTCACTGGCATGAGGGGGGGGGCGGTCATCGGCGGCGTCAGCACTGAACCGGGTTAATAACTCTGTTTGGAAGATCAGTCCCGGCCAAAATCGTTCATTTTCCTCTCCAGCTCTTCTTCTGTAATAATGCCTTTTTCAATAAGGAGCTTTGACAGGGCTCTGGCAATGGTTTCGGGAGGATTAGATTTATCGGCATGAGGCATTTCGTTCCTGGTTATCTCCATTGTATCGGGCAGGGCTTTTGTATCAACTTTATGCACCCTGCCTCCATAGCGAATGCCCTTGTAATGCTCGGCTATGGCATCATTTATGCTGGATTCGATGGCCAGCAGAGGTTTTATTTTCACACCGATGGCAAAGCTCAGATCATCAATTGTTTTCAGATCGGTCGGGTCTGACATGGCTACAGTCAACACTTTGTTCTTATAATTGATCGGCAGTATACAGTATTTTGTGGCCATATCATGCTTGACCATGTTTAATACTTCATCAGGGACTTCAATGTTCTCCAGAGGCTCAACATGTGTATTCAGCTTTTTTCCAAGGGTATGCGCGATCGTTTTTTCATCGATAATGCCCATGTTGATCAATATGGAAGCAATTCTTCCACCCCATTGTCTCTGCTGGCCAAGGGCTGAGGACAGGCGCATCTGGTTTATAAGGCCTTCTTCAATAAGTAGTTCCCCAATTTTTTTCCTGGTTGTTTGCATAAAAAGGTTCCTCCATAAACATCATTCAATCACTTTTTTAACACAAAACGTTCAAGCTGTCAATCAGAGTATTTCGGGCGGTTTGGAGCAAAGTGATATTCAGCGTCATTGTGATATAATGAAATTCACAAATTTCATTTGAAAAGTTTAATTTATTGAAAACACCATGAAACCAATAGTTGCTATAGTTGGAAGGCCGAATGTCGGCAAATCAACCCTGTTTAACAAAATAATAGGCAAGAAGATTGCTATTGTAGAGGATATCCCGGGCCTGACAAGGGACAGGATCTATGGAGAGGCCGAATGGTCGGACAGACCGTTTATCGTAATTGACACCGGGGGGTTTCAGCCTGAACCTGAGGGCGATATAATCGAAGAGGTGAAGAAACAGGCTGTTGCCGCGGTTGAGGAAGCTGACATAGTTCTTATGATGATGGACGCAAAAGAAGGCCTCATGCCTTCAGATGTTGAACTGAGCGGCATGCTCAGAACATACAACAAAAAGATCTTATACGCCGTTAATAAGATCGACGGCCCCAGAATGGAAAAGGCTGTTTATGATTTTTACTCTTTGGGCAAAGACCTGTTCCCTGTTTCTGCGGTCAGCGGTTTCGGGTTTGAAGAATTAATGGACAGCATTGCTGAAGCTATGCCCGAAGGCGGAAAAGAAGAGCAGGTCGAATATCCCAGGATCGCTATTATTGGAAGGCCCAATGTCGGCAAGTCCACCTTTACTAATTCCCTTCTTGGCAAACAGAGGATGATAGTTAGTCCGGTGCCGGGTACTACCAGGGATTCCGTTGACTCCATATGCTCGTATTACAGGAAGAAGTATCTCATTGTTGACACGGCCGGTATCCGCAGAAAAGGGAAGATGGCGAAATCCTTTGAGAGATACTCATTCATAAGAACTCTCAGGAACATTGAGATCTGTGATATTGCCCTGATCCTTTTTGACGCAAAGGATGGGATTGTCGAACTGGACCAGAAAATAGCCGGCCTTGTCTATGAAGCAGGCAAGGCCGGCATTGTGCTTTTTAACAAATGGGACCTTGTGGACAGGACCCCGGCATTTCAAAAGAAACTGGAAAACGAATTTCAGAACAAGCTCTGGTTCATGAACTATACCCCGGTCCTTACGGTTTCAGCCCTGCAAAGGCAGAGGGTAACAAAGATATTTCCTTTAATCGATGAAGTTGTTAAAGAGTCGTCGAAAAAGATCAGCACAAAGGAACTGAACAGTTTTCTTAGGGAGAGCGTGTCGATCAAACAGCCGGACAGGCACAGGGGCAGGGAGGTCAAGCTTAACTATATGACACAGGTTGGCATTAAGCCGCCGCGTTTTGTAATATTTACCAATAAGAAGGAAGCCATAAAACCGTTTTACATCAGGTTTCTGGGGAGACGGCTTAGAGAGAAGTTCGGGTTTAAGGGCGTCCCTGTCAGGCTTTTTATACGGCAAAAGACGCGATAACTGTTATTATGAGCTATAAGCATATAAAGACCGAGAATCGAGAAAAGTGAATAGAGAATTGTAACCACTGAAAGCACAGAAAACATTGAACATAGATTACTGATTATTGACGTATGACCATGAACTATTGAGCCATTTACGGGGGTAATAGTGCAGGAATTGACAGGCAAGAAGGTTGAGGTAACTACAGGCGATGTTGTTTACATTGGAGTTTTAATTGAAATTGGAGAGGCCAGTATAGAGCTGGAAACCCAATCCGGATGGGTATCTGTGCCCATTGACAAGGTCGCGGATGTGAAGCTGGCAGACCCGCGGTGAAACTTGAGTAAACGCTTTACTTTCTCCCCGATTTGACCCCGGCCTGCCATTTATGTATAATTCAAGGCTCAAACTTGGTTTATTGTTCAGGAAGGAAATAAAATTTTGGATATCAAAGTTTACGGAAATGACGTCGAAAAGGCACTTAAGGTTTTAAAGCGCCATCTCCAGAAGGAAGGCCTTTTTAAGGAGATAAAGAACCGAAGTTTTTATGAAAAGCCTTCGGTAAAAGAAAAAAGGAAACGAAGAGAAGCCGCGAAAAAAAGGGCAAAGGCCGCCAGGTTTAAGAGATCCTCAGGCGGCAGAAATAGGCGCTCCTGAGTAAGGCGGTCAGTTACAGGCCATTATTGATTGTATCGGGCATAAATTTCAATTCGTGCGGGACAATTGCGGATGTGCCCGTATCCAAAAGGGATCTGGTAAGGACAGTCATTAATCTGATGCCGGTTTAACAAAAACTCCGTCCCCCTCAATTTGCCGTTCACAGGCGCACATAGGCATAGTTTCATTACACATCAGGTCTTTATCCCTTGTCAGACAGTAGAAATTGGAGGGGCATTTTGTTGTCAGGCTTCTGGTCTTATCACTTATTTCCAGAGCCATGCGAAAACCTCCTTTCTTTGACCCGATAGGGGGTCAAGTGGTTGTCCAGCTTTTCTTAGGTTATATCACAAAGGATTGGAGATATCAATACAGAAATTTCAGGCCTTTTTAACCTTCCTGCCTATCCCGATGACCCAGTGTTTTACGCGAAATACTTTAATGATCGTCAGGCCGTTTGCGTTGAAAAGTCCTTTTAATTCCTTAATGCCTGTCCATTCGCTTTTTTCTTCCAGGTGTTCCATAACGTCAGTTCGCAATCTCACTTACAGCGTCGCTTAGATGGTTCATGAGAAGATGTTTTGCTGAATAGAACACCTCAAGATGTCCGCCATTAAAGGTGACCAGTTCAGCGGTCAAACCTCTTTGCCTTAAATTTCGCACTGCGGCTTTCCCCTGGTTAAGCCCAACGATCTGGTCGCTGTTGCCGTGAAAGGCTATTATCCTTGCTCCGTTTTCATATGACACTATCTCTGTAGACATTAGATCTTTGAGTAATCTGCCGGACAGGGGAAATATGTGGGAAAACTTATTCGCGTGAAAAGCGGCAATATAATAAGACATATAAGCACCACTGGAAAAACCAAGCAGAATGGGCAGTCCTTCTGTGGGGTAGCGCTCAAGTAAAACTGATACCGCGTCAGCCACGGCATTGCCGCACTCAGAAAGTTCACCGGCCTCTGTGGGCCAGGCGCTGCCGCTCATATCCACACCGGGATAGTCTACCGGACCTTTTATCATAATAAAACGGGCCGGATGGTCAAAACCTTTCAGCAATGTATTGAAAAAATTATCCGGCGTGTCTCCATGACCATGAAGCGCAATGATCATAGGCAGTGCTTCAGATGGATCAGCGTTACCGCTGGTCCTGACAATATACTCAAACTCCTGCTCGGACAAAGGCCCCTGAACAGTGGCGGGCGACCTCCACCAGATGACCATTCCAATTGTCAGCGTAATAATAAAGAGAGCTATAAGTTTTTTCATTTTGCCACTGCTGATCTTTTGTAAATTACTATTCTCACTTCTCCGTCAAAGCTGTTTTTCTGCTAAGTGTTCCATAACGTTAAAGATGTTTGTACCACTCAGCCAGTTCAGCGCCGATAAGATGCGGATTATCTTCCTGAAGATAGTGGATGCCGTCTCCGATGTCTATTACTTTCACATACGACAGGTTCTCCCGGCACCATTCAGCCATAGGTTTTTTTATAAGACCTCCGGGATTTCCATAAAACAATAGTTTAGGAATGTCAGACACCTGGAGTTTCTGATAATAGTTTTGCACAATTTCAGTGACATCAGACGGCTTGCCCTCAATAGGTATCTCATTCGGCCACCGTAAAACAGGCTTGCGGTCTTTGATGGTCTTAAAGGGTTCTCTGTAGCGGTTCATTTCATCCCCGGTCAGGTCCCGGACTATTGCCTGGGGCAGTATCTTTTCAACGAACACGTTCATAACCGAGATTATAAGCCAGCCGATCAGGGGAGTTCTGAACAGTTTAAAACCTATCCTGAATTCCTTTGTAAACTCGCTCCATTTTAACGGCTTTAAAATTGCCTCCATAAAAGCAATGCCTTTGATATTGTCTTCATTGCGCATTGCGTAATGGAAACCAAGCGCAGACCCCCAGTCATGAATAACAAGGGTGATGTTCTTAAGCCCCATTTTTTCGATAAAGCCTTCAATATATTCAACATGGTCTGCAAACCTGTAGTTGATATCAGGTTTATCAGACTTGCCCATTCCTATAAGGTCAGGGGCGATGCAGCGCGCGTGAGGGGTCAGATGGGGAATTATGTTACGCCACAAGTATGATGAGGTCGGGTTTCCGTGCAGGAACAATATTGGATTACCTTGACCTTCATCAATGTAATGGATCTTTGAACCAAGGACCTCGATATAGTTTGACTTAAACGGAAATTCAGACGAGATATTTTCTGAGGTCATTTAAGCCTCCTCTCTTAAATTATGGAGCCTCACGGCATCATATTTATGCCTGGCCGGGGCGAACATCCCGTACCAGAGGATAAATTCACCTACGGCTGAGGCCGTGGTACTCTTGGTACCGGGATAGATTGTGATAAAAAGCGACTATATGGTTATAGCAGAAAGGAAAAAAAACATCAATTAAAAACAGGGGGTGTATAGTGTGGATAATTTTCCGTGAATTTAATATGGCTTTCCAGTCGAATCGACCATTGGCACGAACATTACAGGGATCTCACTTTGCTGTTTCAACTCATTATCGATTTTCAGCATATATACCAGTTTCTGGTGATATGCCTCTCCCACCGGGATGATCATCCTTCCGCCTTCTTTTAATTGCTCCTTAAGGGGTTCAGGCACGCGGGAAGGGGAGCAGGTAACGATTATCGCGTCAAACGGGGCATGCTCCTTCCAGCCTTTATAACCGTCTCCTATCTTTACTTTAACGTTCGAGTAGCCCAGGTCCTTTAACAATCTTTTTGCCTTTTTGCCTAACGGCTCATTGATCTCGATCGTGAAAACATTGTCACTTAATTCGCCCAGTATGGCCGCCTGATATCCTGAGCCTGTCCCGATCTCAAGCACTTTATCTGTTCTTGACAGGTCCAGTACCTGTGTCATATAGGCAACGATGTACGGCTGGGATATGGTCTGTCCCTCACCAATAGGAAGAGGGCGGTCTTCATAGGCGTTATCGATGTATCGTTTTGGGACAAACTCATGACGCTTGACCTTAAGGAAGGCGTCGATTATTTTTTTGTCCCTGATCCCACGGTCCATTATCTGCTGCTGGACCATCTGCTTTCGCTCTGAAAGATAAGACGGGGAGGCAGGTTCTTTGGACTGCTGTTGCTGATGGTTTGTGTTGCATCCAGGGAGAAATACGGCAAGCAGAAAAGCGCAGAAGATCACCTTGATATGCCGCATAATGTTCGTTCTTTTATCGCTGAAAAACCTGATAATCTTCATGCGTTACTCCCTATGATAAATTATACCGCGTTTTTACGGACATAACAGCAAAGGGATAAAAAATCCAGGCCTGCCTAGGCAAATTATGGAAGTCCGACTTCCATAATTTTGCAGTTTAGGTAATAAAAACAATGAGTTATATCTATCGAGGTTCAACCTCGATAGATCATTTCCTGAAGGAATAGCCATTGTCCCTGTTTTGCTATATACTAAAAAAATATAACAATGTGACTTATAAATTAATGAAAAGGGAGGAAATATGAAAAACAGGACACAGAAACTTTTGATCTTCATGAGTGTTATCTTTTTCATTTTTATTTTTATTACGGAAGTGTATGCGGGTCCTAAGTATAGACCAAAACCGTATAACAAAAGGCCTTTTGTTAAGCGCAGGTTTGTTCTGGTGCCGGTTGTAAAAAGGCCGGTACGACCCGGCCCCAGGCATATATGGGTAAAACGCTACAAACATCCGTCAGGAGTTTATATAGGCGGATTCTGGAGACCTCCGTGTAGTGTGAAATTCGTCTGGGTTGACGGTTTCTGGAATGAAACAGGCGAATGGGTTTTTGGTTATTGTAAACCTTTGAGCGCAAGAGAGGGACAAGCATGGGTTCCCAGGTACTGGAATGGCACTATATGGAACGATGGTTATTGGAGACCTGTAAAAAAACAGGGAGTTATCTGGGTGCCCGGCCACTTTAATAACAATGGTGTCTGGATTAAAGGGCACTGGAGATCATAATAGCAGGAGGGGCAGGACTACCCATACCTCCGGTCCTATATCGGATAAAAGCTCATCCTGAATATGACCTAAGCGGCCAATTATGGAGGCCGGGCCTCCATAATTTTTACCTGCGGCTTCTGAGTTTTGAAAGCAATCTGAGTATCTCAAGGTACAGCCATATAAGTGTTACAATAAGGCCGAATGCGGCGTACCACTCCATAAACCTGGGCGCTCCTGCTTCAGCTCCATGTTCAATAAAATCAAAATCAAGCACCAGATTCAGCGCGGCTATGACAACTACAAACATACTGAAACCAATGCCGATAAGACCGCTTTCGTGAATGTACGGTATCCGAATTCCAAAGAAACCCAAAAGCATAGTCGCAACATAGATCAATCCAATCCCGCCTGTTGCAGCCATAACTCCAAGTTTAAAATTCTCAGTGGCTTTGATCATCCCTGATTTGTAAGCTGCCAAAAGGCAGAACAGCGTTCCAAATGTCAGGGCAACCGCCTGAATAACAATGCCAGGGAACCGTGCTTCAAAAAGGGCAGACAGACCGCCAAGCGCCAGCCCCTCCAGAACAGAATACAGAGGTGCTGTAAAAGGGGACCATTGTTTCTTAAATACAGTAATGATGGCAACAATAAAGCCGCCTATGAATCCTCCGTACAGCCAGGGCATGACTGCCGCGGAGTTTCCGGTGCTTAAGAACATATTCCACGTATATGCCGCTGGTATGAGCACAAGGATCAGCATTAAGAACGTCTTGTTAACTGTGCCCTGAATCGTCATTACCTGCGATGGATCAGCTACTCTGGGCATGCTTGTGAATGTTTTTGAATTTAGCGCGGGATTCGCGGTTCTCATTTTATCTCTTTTTCTATAATTAATTAAGAAAAACATTAGTTCGGACCTGCCTGCCGGCAGGCAGGTTTCGGATTTGCCTTCAACCCATATCCCCGAGTTCATACTGGATAATGCTGATCGCTGTAATGGGTGCGGTTTCAGTGCGGAGTATTCTGGGGCCCAGGGATACTGATATGAAGTTTTTTTCAATTGCCATCTGAGCCTCTTTTTTTGAAAACCCGCCTTCAGGACCCACAAGTAAAACTATTCTTTTACAATGTCTAAGATTTCCTAAAACCTCTTTGAGCTTCCTGGTTTTTTCTTCTTCATATAAAAGTATGCCCGCGCTTGAAGGCGTCTCTCCTGAACATGAGTATATGAACTCATCATAGCTTAAGGGCTCTGAGATATTAGGCACTTTTTCTCTTCCTGACTGCTGGGAAGCTGAAAGAGCGATCTTTTCCCAGCGGTCTTTTTTGCTGGTTTTTCTTATTTGCGAGCGTTCAGAGATCAAAGGGACAATGTTGTTCACTCCAAGTTCAGTTGCCTTTTGAACAATAAGGTCCATCTTGTCGCCTTTGGGAATACCTTGTGCGAGCACGATAGAGATCGGTGACTGGGTAGAATAGGGCTCTTTTTTTATGAGCCGCGCGGTAACTTCTTTTTTATGGCTTTGCAAAACCTCGCACGTATAGCGGTTACCGACGCCGTCAAATATAAAGACCTGGTCATCCGGTTTGACCCTGAGGACTGAAAGGTGCTTTGCCTGTTCTCCTGTGATGGTTATCTGTTCTGAGGTGAGTTCATCTGGAGGGAGAAAAATTCGGATCATATATTAAGTAATTAAGTTATTCAGTTATTTTTTAATGACCTAATGACTAAATGACTTTTTTTATCTATGAACTATGAGCTACGAGCTATAAACTATCAGCTATTTCGCCTGCTTTTTCTGGTCCTGGTGATGAAACAGGTCTTTTATCTTGTCCATAAAGCCTTTTGATACATCTTCGCCGCTTACATCCGCGAACTCGTTAAGCAGTTCTTTCTGTCTTTTTGATAGTTTCTTGGGAACATCCACGTAAACAGTCACATACTGGTCTCCTCTGCCGTAACCACCAAGCCGCGGAACGCCTTTTCCTTTAAGATGAAAGGTCTTTCCTGACGGCGTGCCCGAAGGGATCTTGATGGTCACTGTTTTTCCGTCTATTGTGGGTACCTCTATCTCGCCGCCCAGCGTAGCCTGTGTAAATGATATCGGGACCTCGCACATGAAGTCTGATTCTTTTCTTTTAAAGAACGGGTGCGGTTCAACGCTCAGCACGACATAGAGGTCTCCGCTTGGCCCGCCCAGGCCTCCGCCTTCTCCTTCGCCTATGACCCTGAGCCTTGTTCCTGTGTCAACACCAGGCGGGATCTTGAGAGATATGGACCTGGATACCTTGACCTTCCCCTGTCCTTTGCATTTTGTGCAGGGTTTGGTGATCATCTGCCCTGTGCCGCCGCATTTGCCGCAGGTCCTTGAGATAGAGAAAAATCCCTGCTGATGCCTTATACTGCCCGTGCCGTTGCACACACTGCATGACTCAATGTTCTTTCCGTCTTTTGAGCCGTTGCCTCCGCAGGCTTCGCATGACTCCCACCTTGGTATATTGATTATTTTTTCTATGCCGTTTACAGCCTCAAGAAGGTTTACCTCAAGGTCGTATCTAAGGTCTGAGCCGCGGGTAGGGCGCTGTCTTCTTCTTCCTGCAGAAGCGCCGAAAAAATCACCAAAAATATCTCCGAATAAGTCGCTGAAATCTCCAAAGCCGCCGCCAAAGCCGTTAAACCCTGCTCCTGCTCCGTCGGATGTGCCAAACTGGTTGTAGTTGGCTTTTTTCTGAGGGTCGCTCAAACAGGCGTATGCCTCATTGATCTTCTTGAACTTTTCCTCGGCATCTTTATTGTCGGGATTTCTGTCCGGATGATATTTGAGCGCGAGCTTACGGTATGCCTTTTTCAGGTCAGCATCTGAGGCGTTCCTGTCTACCCCGAGGGTCTGATAATAATCGATCATAATTTTTTATTAAAGTAGAGAGTAGAGAGTAGAGAGTAGCAGGCCTGCCTGCCGGCAGGCAGGTAGAGAGAAAAACTCGTCCCTCGTCCATCATCAATTGTCAATTGTCAATCAACAATATTTTCAGCTACTCGTCCTTTTTCTCCTTATCAACTTCCTCGAACTCAGCTTCCACAACGTCTTCTTTAACATCTTCTGCAGTGGTTTTTCCCTCTTCTTCTGGAGGGGCCTCCGCATCCGGTTGCTGTGCTCCGGCTGTTTTGTAGATGTGCTCTGCAAACTTGTGAGAGACCGAGCTTAACTGCTCAACTGCTTTCTGGATCTCGGTAAAGTCAGTTGTCGAGTCCTTGACCTTCTTGCAGTTTTCAAGGGCTTCTTCTATCAGTTTTTTATCGTCTGCCGAGACCTTGTCGCCGTGGTCTTTTAAGGACGATTCCACTGAATAACAAAGGGTATCAGCCTCGTTTCGTTTCTCAGCTAACTGGCGCTTCATCCTGTCATCTTCGCTGTGCGATTCAGCATCCTTTGTCATGTTCTTGATCTCTTCTTCAGTAAGTCCGCTGGAGGCGGTTATTCTTATGGACTGCTCCTTGCCTGTGCCCAGGTCTTTTGCAGAGACATGCAGTATTCCATTGGCGTCAATGTCGAATGACACCTCTATCTGAGGTATCCCCCTTGGCGCCGGCGGAATGCCGACCAGTTCGAAAAGGCCCAGGAGCTTGTTGTCAGACGCCATCTCTCTTTCGCCCTGGCAGACTTTTACAGTAACAGCAGGCTGGTTGTCAGCAGCAGTTGAGAATGTCTGACTTTTCTTGGTAGGTATGGTTGTGTTTTTTTCGATCAGTTTTGTAAAGATACCGCCCAGCGTTTCTATGCCGAGAGACAGCGGTGTCACATCCAGCAGAAGCACTTCCTTGACATCGCCTTTTAAAACACCGCCCTGGATAGCAGCGCCAGCGGCAACTACCTCATCAGGGTTCACACCCCTGTTAGGCTCTTTGTCAAAGAAATCCTGAACTGTTTTCTGTACTTTTGGTGTCCGGGTCTGTCCGCCTACAAGCAGTACTTCATCGATTTCACCTGAGTTTAATCCAGCGTCTTTAAGCGCTGTTTTGCACGGGCCTACTGTTTTCTGGATGAGGTCTCCTACAAGCTGTTCGAACTTTGACCTTGTCAATTTCATAAGCAGGTGTTTTGGCCCGTTTGCGTCCGCGGTAATGAACGGAAGGTTTATGTCTGTCTCCGCGGCTGAGGATAGTTCGATCTTTGCCTTTTCCGCGTTTTCCTTAAGTCTCTGGAGGGCCATCTTGTCCTTGCTGAGGTCAATGCCCTGTTCTTTTTTGAACTCCGCGACAAGCCAGTCCATTATTCTCAGGTCAAAGTCATCGCCTCCAAGAAAGGTATCGCCATTAGTGGACCTGACCTCTATGACCCCTTCACCGAGTTCAAGGATGGAGATATCGAACGTCCCGCCTCCAAGGTCATACACAGCGATCTTTTCTTCTTTCTTTTTGTCCATGCCGTAAGCAAGCGAGGCAGCTGTGGGCTCATTGATGATCCTCAGAACATTAAGGCCCGCGATCTTGCCCGCGTCCTTTGTTGCCTGGCGCTGGCTATCGTCAAAATACGCGGGTGTTGTTACAACCGCGTCTGTAACAGGTTCGCCGAGATAGTCTTCCGCGGCCTGCTTTAGTTTCTGAAGTATCATGGCCGAGATCTCAGGCGGTGAATATACTTTTCCACGCGCCTCGACATGGGCGTCTCCGTTGTCAGCTGCAACTATCTTGTAGGGCAGTCTTTCTATGGAGTGTTTGACCTCGTCTGAGGTGAACTTTCTGCCCATGAGCCTTTTTATGGAGAATACGGTGTTTTCAGGGTTTGTTATTGCCTGTCTTTTCGCGACCTGGCCGACCAGTCTCTCGCCTTTATCAGTAAAGGCAACTACTGAAGGCGTGGTCCTTGAGCCCTCCTGGTTAGGGATGATCGTGGCTTCGCCGGCCTGCATGACAGCTACTACCGAGTTAGTGGTCCCAAGATCAATTCCAATTACTTTTCCCATGATAAGTTACTCCTCCTCTGGATCTGTTTTTATATTGTTAGATTGTTTTTTTGATACTCCCACAAGGGATGCCCTTAAAACTCTGTCTTTCAGCATATATCCTTTTCTGAACTCAGTTACAACCGTATTTTCTTCACTCTCGTCTGTTTCCACCTGTGACATGGCGTGATGAAATTCCGGGTCAAAAGGTTTTCCAAGCGCTTCGATGTCTTTTAGCCCGTACTTTTCAAGTGTGGTCTTAAGCTCTTTTAATGTCAGCTCAACGCCTTCAGACAGTCCGGATGAAGCCTTGTTATTGGCTGAATGCTGAAGCGCCATCTCCAGGTGATCCATAACAGAGAGCAGGTCGCTCATAAATCCTTCATTGGAGTACTTTATTAATTCCTCCCGCTCTTTGGCGACATACCGTTTGTAATTCTCGAATTCGGCGTAAAGCCTCACGTATTTATCGTTCAGCTCGGCCAGTTCACCTTTTTGTTCAGGCTGTGCCTGCTCGTCCTCATCCCGGACCGGGACCTGCCGGGCAGTTTCTTCTTCGTTGTTTTCTTCGAAAAATTCTTCCTTGGTCTCTTCGCTCACGTATGCATCTCTCCTTACTTTTTAGATAATATCCGGGTCAGTGTTTTTGCGGTCAGGTCGACAATAGGTATTATTTTCTCATAGTTCATTCTTGTGGGCCCTATGATCCCCAGCGTGCCGAGCACGCGGCTGCCGTCATTATATGTAGAGCCGACCATTGTCAGTTCGTTCATTTCAGAATACGAGTTCTCTGAACCTATAAAGACCTGTACGCCTTCAGAATCGATCATTTTATCCAGCAGTGTTACCATCAGGTGTTTTTCTTCAATGGCCTTAAAGAGCTCTTTTATCTGTTTCATGTTCGCGAAATCCGGAAGGTTGCTGGCCCCGGAAATTTCGCCCGCGTAAAGCATGTCTTCTGTTTCCAGCGCGATCGCCTGCCTGCATAACGCCAACGCGTTATGGATAAGGTTGTTGCAGGTCAGCTCTTCCTCTGAAATAAGCGCCAGTATCTTCAGCTTTGCCTCCCTGAGCGTAAGGCCCGCCAGCTCGCTGTTCAGGAAGTTGGCAGCTTTATCAAGAAGTTTCTGGCTGAAAGACTCTTTGAGGAAAATGATCTTGTCCTTTACTATGCCTTCTTCTGATATAAGAACACTGAAGACCCTGTGCTTATCGTACTTCAGGAACTTGATACTTTTTAATGTTATCTCCTCTGCCTTGGGCGAGGTAGCTATGCCAAGGTAGTGGGAAAAAGCGGACAGGGTCTTTGAGGTCTCTTTAAGAAGATTGCTCATGTCCTTTTCAATACTGCGCATCCTGTAATAGAGCTGTTTGAGCAACAGGTCATTCACGGTTCTTGAATACTGTTTCAAAATGGAATTGACATATAACCGGTAACCCTTTTCAGTGGGTATCCTTCCTGCTGAAGTGTGGGGTTGTGTTACATAACCCATTTCTTCGAGGTCTGCCATTGTGTTCCTGATGGTAGCGGGCGACAGACCCAATGAATATTTTTTTGTGACCGCGCGCGACCCGACAGGCCCGTTAGATGCTATATAGCTTTCTATAATAGCCCATAGAATTTCCCTGCTTCTGTCGTCTAATTTGCTCATGATCGTTGGATTGGCACTCTGGCTTGAAGAGTGCTAATAACATACAATAAAGTTATGTCTGTGTCAAGATGACTAATGCCTCAGCAGTCCCGCGGCAGGGCGGCTTTGCCGGGTTTTCCCGCTGATTTATTGGCGTTTTTCCCGTCTGAAAGCATATTTTTTCAGCCCCTCTGTTACGCCAAAATGATAATGTCCTAAAATAACAAAGTAGAAATGTCCTATAGCAGGGTTATAATTTCAACCTGGGAAGGAGGGAATTGTGACCGGAAAGGACATTATCAGAATGAGCGTAAAGGAGCTGAAGCGATTAAAGATAATCCAGGAGGCGATAGGCGGACAAATCACACAAAAGACAGCAGGCTCGATAATAGGTGTAACAGAACGTCAAATAAGG
>BDTR01000033.1 GCA_002897775.1 bacterium BMS3Bbin08
ATAGACAGTATGTGGTGTCTTTCCTAATTCCATACTATCCACATTATAATCCCCCAAACCCCCTTTAAAAAAGGGGGTTCAAGGAAACCCCACAGCAGAGACTGTGGGGTATTAAAAACTTAATAAACTGTAATATTGAATCTCTATGAAAAGATATAACATAAGCCAGGCAGCTAAAGAGATAGGTATAGCAAGACAGACGCTTTATTGCTGGATTAAAAAAGAGTGGGTGACGCCCAAATGAGATTACCGAAATTATCCGGTGTTTACGGAAGCGGATATTAAGAAAATTAAAGAGTGGAAGAATCAATTAAATGAAGGATAGCAAATGAAGGTAGCAGTTTACATAAGAGTTTCCACCGAAGACCAAGCTATAGATGGCCCCTCATAGATTTGCTGCCCAAAGATTTGTTGCCCGTAAATTTGCTAATGCAAATTTAAGCACGGGTACAAATCTAAGAATGGGTACAAGGCAAGCAAATCTGAAACATGAGGGCAGGTATTCGCTTGAAGTGCAAAGAGAATACCTTGAATCTTTTGCTGATATGGAAGGGCACCCCCATGGTTTTGCTACCTCAAAATAAAATATGGGGACGTGTTAGATATTTAAAATCTATCAGGATGCTGGGATAAGCGGTTATTCTACCGAACGCCCGGCCTTAAAAGAACTTCTGAAAGATGCAGAGCAGAAGAAATTTGATCTTGTATTGGTCCATAAAATAGACCGTTTTAGCCGGAATCTTAAAGACCTTCTCACCCTTGTTGATGAGCTATCTTCTTATGGCATTGGTTTTAAATCTGCAACTGAGCCGTTTGATACAACAACATCAGCCGGAAAACAGGTTGCGGGTCAGACATGAGTATTGACTTTCCAAAAATACTGTTAAATTATTTTCTGGTTGATTGGCTTGAAAGCAGTCAAATATCAATAGTCATGTCTGACCCCATGACTTTTATGACTTTTTTTACGCCTGCGCTGATGTTCTTTTTGGCGAATCCTACCATGAAACCATTCACACATATTGATCTTCCCTGCGGCAAGTCGATGCTACTCCCGATGCAGGTCTACAAGACCCGTTCTACGGGACGCTCCAAGTCTGCTCCCCCCCTTTTTAATTGACTAAAACTGTTAAATAATAATATTTGACATTTCAAGGACACAATGATATATTATTTTTAGTTTATCAAAAAACCCTGTAGGGGGTTAATTCTAAAAATGAAAATAAACACTACCAGAACACTTTCAGCGCAAGAAATCGAGCTACTAACTCGTCTTGAGTTTGAAGGGAAGGAAATCTATAGCAGGAGAGAAATAGTGTCTTTTTGTAGGGATAAGAGAAAGGCTGCATATTTAATAAAAAAACTATTAGAAAAGAACCGTTTAAAGATGATTATAAAAAATATATATTTCTTGATTCCAATGAAAGCTCCTCAAGGCCAATGGAAAGGGAATGAATATCTCATCTCAAAGGCTTTAGCTAGAGATGCTAATTATTATATTGGCTACTCTGCGGTATTTAATTCTTATGGTTTTATCGATCAAGTCGCACAAATGATTTATGTCGTTAATGATAAATATTCCATTAATAAAAGCATCTTTGGAGTTACATATAAATTAAAGAAAGTATTGCCAAACCGTTTGTATGGTTTAGAAAAGCGAAAGATAAAAAACGAGGATGTCTCTTTTCCCAAAAAAGAGCGCGCGATGATTGATGTTTTTGAATTTTATGATACCAATCGTGCCTATAACATTCTAATGAGCCAAATGAAAAAACTTAATATTACTCTCTTTATAGAATATGTATGCCGATATCCGGTCCAGAGTATTCGAAGACGCATAGGTTATTTCTTAGAGCAGCTAAATGTAAGCCAAACGCTTCTGAAAAAGATAAAAGTTGGCCAAAAAGGGTTTTCTCCACTATACGATACTCGTTCAAACAGAGGGAGTGTTAACAAAAAATGGAGACTGATAGTTAATGAATAGAAGTCAGCTCGAAAAAATAATACCTGTTTTGGCACAGAAGCACAATTTCAGGCTGGAGATCGTCGAAAAAGACTACTATCTGACAGTTATTTTAAATAATATCGAATCGCGTCTCAGTGATAAGCTTGTTTTTAAGGGCGGCACACTTTTAAATAAAATTCATCTAAATTATCACAGGCTGAGTGAAGACCTCGATTTTGTCTATTTTAGTAAAGCGGAAATAGATACGCGCGGTAAAAGGTCAAGGGTAATTACGCCTATTAGAAAAAATATGCCGGGGTTTTTGAAATATTTAGGCTTAGATAGCAACCAACCAGAAGGTGAGGGATTTAATAATTCCACTCAATATATCTTTAATATCTCATACCCTTCGTTTATTAGTGGAAAAAGCGAAGGTGTAAAAATTGAAATAGCACTCAGACAACTCCCGATAGATAAACCAGTCCATAATGTTGTTGAACATTTTTATAAAAACCCATTTACAGAAGAAGATTTAATCCCTTCAAACAAAATATTATCTCTTTCCTTGAATGAGGCGGTAGCTGAAAAACTGAAGGCAGCAATCACAAGAAGAGATTTAGCCATTCGTGATTATTATGATTTATGGCATATAGCAAAAGCAAAATTTGACTTCCATAATAAAAAATTCTTTTCAATATTTAAAAAGAAACTTAAAGGCGAAGGATATAAAGGTGATTACAGAAATAATTTTGGTTTAGATGAGAATGGGATTAAGTTACTGCATAGTCAGGTCGAAACAGATTTAATGCCTGTCATTCGCTTAGGAGAGAGTTTCGATCTTAATAAAGTTTTCGGGCGGTTCAATAAAATTTTGAAAGACATGAAATAACGCATGAAAATTGCAATTTACATCCGCGTCTCCACTGAAGATCAAGCAAAAGACAGGTATCCTCATAGTTTTGATACCCGTAGATTTGTTACCTCAAATCAAGGCACGGGTACAGGTGTAGGAATGGGGTCAGGTCTATTTTGTTAGCATTGCCACCCTTTCCCTCATTATTCTGCTGATTGATATATTCTTTCTCAACAAAGTGCCTTTTAGAACCAAATTGACCGGGCGCCCAATCCGTTGTCAGACGTGGATGAAATTAGATTTCCGGGGACACCATACTTATTTAACCGGATCTTCAAAGCTTTCCATAAATCCCTCATGGCTATCAGGGGGCAAGCTAATATAATGCATAGAGTTAATTTGAGGTCTGCACGTATACGCTTAACGTTCATTGACTTCACTGTAATAATTATGATATAGTAGCTATAAATGTAGCTACGTGGAGGTGACATGATGAAATTTGCAAATGTAAGAGAACTTAAGAATAAGACGTCTGAGATTCTGAGAAAAGCAGAAAAAGAAGCTGTGATTATCACATCAAAAGGCAGGCCAAGGGCAATTGTCACTGCAATCTCAGAAGATGATTTTGATGACTATTCGCTCGAGCACAGCCCCAAACTTTTAGAAGTTCTCGAAGAAGCAAGGAAGGAATACGTCCGTAAAGGCGGCATAAAGCTGGAGAGTTACCTATCCGGCAGGAGAAAGAGGAGTGGATGAGTTTCAGCTTATTCTATCCCCAAAGGCAGTAAGAGACCTTGATAGATTTAGCGATAGTATCTGCAAAAAGATTGCAACTTCCATAAAGGTGCTTAAAGAAAACCCATTTCCGAGAGGAAAATTAATTAGAAAAATTAAGGGTTCAAAATCAGATTTCTACAGATTGAGAGTCGATAAATACAGGGTTTTCTGCTTTATTGAAGGCAATAAGGTAGTTATTTTAAGGTTTTTGAGTAAAAAGGATGCTAAAAGGTTTATCCGGGACCTGAATTAATTCAAATATTACAGGGAAACTCTTTATTGCTGGATTAGGTATATCTATATTTCCCGGGACACCATACTTATTTAACCGGATCTAAAGCTTCCCGTAAATCCCTCATAGCGGACGTGGGGTTAGCCATATAATGCATAAAGCTAATTTGCGGTCTGCAAATCTATGGCTGGCGTTCATTGTTTGCCTTCTAATAGTCACATTTCCCTTTTCCGCTTTCGCTGATGTCCTATTTGGCGAATCCTACCATGAAACCATTCACAAATATTGATCTTCCCTGCGGCAACCAGAAGTAGGCGCTTCTAAGCGAGACCACAGGGAATCTAATGCAGGGAATATCTATTATTATATTCGCTCACTTACACCTGACTGCCGTCAGGCAGGCTCGCTATCCATTTAAAAAGAAGCTGACACGTCAATTACCATAGCCATGTACTTTATTATTCTGGAGCCGGAGGGGGAGGGGCCGATTAACGAATTGGTCAATGATATTGTGGACGCTAAAGATCGGGGCGTTCGGATAAAGATAGTTCTGGAAGATTTCAAACTAAGCGAGAATCGACTTTAAACTCTTTGCTTTCTATTCTGATGACTGGTAAAATAAAAGTTAATAAATTAAGGAGGCTTCATGTTAATTGAATATATTCAGGCTGCTCTTGAAATGTCCCAGTACAAAAAACTGGAAGATGGTAGCTGGTTTGCCGAGATTCCGGGCTTTAAGGGTGTATGGGCTAATGGTAAAACAGTCGAAGAGTGCAGGAGAGAGCTCGTTGAGGTGCTGGAAGAATGGCTTATACTGAAAATCAAGGATAAAGACCCTGTGCCTGTGATGAAGAATATAAGCCTGAATATCAAAGAAGTGGCAAGTGCCTAAGAATGCCATCCAGCATTTCAAGAAAAGAACTGATCAAAAAATTCAGATCTCTTGGTTTTTCAGGTCCTTTTTCTGGAGGCAGGCATCAGTTTATGATAAAAGGGCAGAAGAAAATCCGCATTCCAAACCCGCATAGAACCAGCGACATCCACATAAGTCTTATTAAAGAAATACTCAGGCAAGCCGGAATAAGCAATGAAGAATGGGATAATGTTTAAAACCTTCAAATAACCCTCGACTTTGAATACTGGAAATATGGATATTCAGACAGTTTATCCATGCGGGCAAAGTATATATATCTGATTTGTTTATATGAGGCATCCCGTTCGACAAGATAAAAATAACGGAAAATAGACAAAATACAGATCGTAGAGTGAAGTAGTAAAAAATATTATGACTAATAGACGCCCTCATCTTATTATCATCACTGGCCCTAATGGAGCCGGTAAATCAACAACAGCCGACTCTTTACTGAGGGGAACGCTTCAAGTTAATGAGTTTGTTGATGCAGACTTGATCGCACGAGGCTTGTCCGGCTTTCAGCCGGAAGGCGCAGTTTTTCATGCAGGATGTGTAATGCTCGAACGTATTCATTATCTTGCTAATAAACGCGTTGATTTTGCGTTTGAAACAACTCTGGCAAGCAAGACTTTTGCGCCGTGGATTACTGAACTCTGCAAGACAGGTTATGGTTTTTATCTTGTATTCCTCTGGCTGCCAAATGAGGATTTTGCCGTTGCACGCGTAGCAGAAAGAGTTCGCATGGGAGGACATGATGTACCTGAAGAAACTATCAGACGACGATACCATGCTGGCCTCTACAATTTTTTTAAGCTCTATCGTCGACTTGCTGATAGATGGTATTTTTATGATAATTCCGGTGATGAGCCGAGGCTGATAGCCTACGGTGAAGATACGGACAAGATAGTTGTCAAAAATAAGGCAATCTGGCATAATATTACAAAGACATATGACGGTAAAAGCAAGACATAAAGACAAAATATCAGAGGTTTTTTCTGACCCTGAACAGATCACAAATGCGCTTGTTCACGGTGTCCGTGAGGCATTGCTAAAACACAAACAGGCCGGTAATCCAATTGTTGTCTGGCGCAATGGCAAAACTGTCTGGCTCAAATTTGAAGAAATTTCTGTCAGGAAGGCGTAATACTTTATTCCCTTCTTCACTACGATTTAATCATGAGGCTTTATGCCGCTTCCAACCTTGGTAAAAACACTCGCTGAAAAGAAAGTCGGAGGGTTCTGCAGAAAGAGAGTCCCTCCACATGTGCTTGATAAGGTAAACCTGTCTTACAAAATAAGAGGTAATAGCGTGACAGTTTTTGAAAACAGGGCGCCATGGCATCCTGATATGAAAGAATGGACTTCAATGTCTGTTGCTCAAATGAGATTTAATGAAAAGACAGGAGAATGGACTCTTTTCTGCGCTGATAGGAACGATAAATGGCATAAATATTATGATATGGAATCCACAAAGAATATAGATAAAATCTTAACTGAAATAGACAAAGATCCAACCGGGATTTTCTGGGGTTAGAAGTAGATCTAATATTTATAGGATGCTTTTACTCAAAGAATAATGGTGAGTTTATCGAACCACCCCTCCCTCGGCAATCACACTTGTCCTCCCCGCATTGATTTGTGACCTGTCCTTGCGTCTAGATTTGCAAGGAAAATCTGCAGAGGAAGCAAATCAGGGGAGGGGCCGTCCGGTTTCATCCCGACATTTCGGTATGGAATTTGTCCTGAGCGAAGTCGAAGGACAGCGCACTTGCTTGTCCCGCAGTATAGATTCTGTAAGAATCTTGCGGGAGTGCGCTTGCCTGTCTAAAGGAAACAAAAACACCGATAAAAAATTTTGTCCTATATTGATTTTTTTCTCCACAGATTTGCTAACCGTAGTTTTGCTACCCGCAGTTTTGCAAGCAAAACAAGGCACGGGTACAGGGCAAATCTAATCATGGAGACAAGACAAAATCAGAACATAAAGGACAGGTGTCGCCCATTTCAAATCAATTTAAAAGAAATTTTGCTCGGTTCCCCGAATACCATTTCAGGTATGGGACAGGGAGACCAAAGCCCCGTAAAGCACGTTGGCTACGGGGTAAACCTTATAGGGTGGGTTTTTACTTGTTTTTCCGCTTACAGCGGATCCGCTCTCCACGGCGAGTCTTCGACCGAGGCGGAAAGGAAGTTATACAGCATATGGTAGAGTCGAATCATAAGGTTTCCCATCTGTTATTAATCAGTAGGTTAGGGGTGTTTACTTAAAGTAAGGGTTTTTCCTGCTTTATCCTTTCCAAAAACCTATTAAACAGTGCCAGAACAAATGCAGACTATTACCTGAAATCTTGATATTCTTAATATATCGAGGGACAAAAAGTACTTCCTATAATAAGTAGATGTGGAATTTGGTAAAATAGTGCAGATTATAACCTGTAATCGTTAATTGCTTTTTATCAGGATTTCAAACTGAATTTACCGGGAGCGACGAAGTAGAATGCGAAAAGATAAAAATAATAAATTCAAAGGCGCGATTTTTGACCTTGATGGTGTTGTGGTTGATACAGTGCCTGTTCATTTCAAGGCCTGGAAGCGGATGTTTACTGAGTACGGCAAAAAGTTCACTTTTCAGGACTATAAAGAGAAGGTTGATGGAATCCCGCGTATAGACGGCGGAAGGGCCATCCTGACAGACTGCTCAGAGGAAAAGCTTATTCAAGCAACCGACAAAAAGCAGAAGTATTTTCTTGAGCATCTGAAAAAAGAGAAAATCCCGGTTTTCATATCTACTGTAAAGTTGATGAAAGAGTTAACAGGCAAGGGCGTCAAAATAGCGGTAATATCCTCCAGCAGGAACTCTCCCTATATCCTGAAAAGGACGGGCATCATTAAACTTCTCGTTGCTGAGATTAACGGAAGTGATATCACAAAGGGAAAACCTCATCCGCAGATTTTCCTGATGGCTGCCGATGAGATGGGGTTAAAACCAAAAAACTGCGTTGTTTTTGAAGATGCGATTCTTGGAGTTAGAGCGGCAAAACGCGCAAAGATGTTATGTGTTGGGATTGATCGTCATAATGACCCTCAAAGACTGAAAGAAGCTGATATAATAGTCAGTGATCTTAAAGAAATCAGTTATGACAAAATAGTATCTTTATTCGAAAGAGGCTGATTAAAAGATGGAAGACTATTTCGGAAATTATCTCTCTGATGCTCAGTGGCAAATCTTTGAGTCAGGCTGGGATTCTGAACTTCAGAATGTGCATGAGACCATATTTGCACTGGGGAACGGTTATGTAGGAAGCCGGGCTATCCTTGAAGAAAATCCTCCTGGATGCCGTCCGGGGACATTCTTTTCCGGCATATATGAAGGGACACGTTCGCTTGTACCAGAGCTCGTTAACGCACCAAACCCTCTTGACTTCAGGATAAGCGTTGAAGGCGAGAAACTTGGTGTAAAAGCCATGCGAGTGTTGAAACATAAGCGCATCCTTGATATGCGCAAGGGGATCCTGGCCAGACATACAATATATTCAAATGCAAGGAAAAAAAGATTTAACTACCAGTCAATGCGTTTTTTCAGCATGCACGACAAAAATACTGCTGTAATGCAGGTCTATCTCAATCCTTTGGATAAGGATGCCACTTTTACTATTACGGCTACTGTTGACACATCAATTATGAATGTAGGGCTTATTACAGAGGGAAGGAAAAGACATGTGACTGTTATCGAGGCAGCTCAATTCGGCAATATCCATTACCTGTGCACAAAATCAATCGAAAAAGGAACATTGATTGCTTACGCGAATCAGATTGTTATAAAGAAAGGTAAAAGGACTTATAGTGTTCCCGGCCGGGCATTTGATCTTCACCTTAAAAAGGGTGAGTCTGCATGCATAACAAATTACATTTCATGTCATGTCTCGGGCAGTTCATCCATGGAAAAAATAAAAAAGAATGCAAAAACATCAGTTGCCAGGGGTGTAAAAAAAGGATTTGACAAACTTTACAGGGAACATTGTAGAGCATGGGAAAAGAAGTGGAAAAGGGCAGACATTGAAATATACGGCGTTCCAAACATTGAGAGGGCAGTCCGCTTCAACATTTATCACCTTCTGATTGCTGTTGATGAGAAGTGTCATGACGTCAGTGTAGGGGCAAAGGCTTTGACCGGAGAGGGCTACAGGGGACATATATTCTGGGATACAGAGCTTTTCTGTCTGCCTTTTTATTTACATACGAATCCCGCGGTTGCCAGAAATCTGCTGCTTTATCGCTATAACCGGCTTGATGCAGCAAGAAAAATCGCAAAACAAAAAGGTTATCAGGGAGCAATGTTTCCATGGGAATCCGCAGACACCGGAGAAGAGACGACACCGTCGTGGTATAAAGACTCAAGCGGCAGGATCCAAAAGGTTTTAACCGGGGGACAGGAATGTCACATTACCGCTGATATAGCCTATGCGGTTATCCATTATTTTTCAGTAACAGACGATACTAATTTCCTGCTTGACCATGGGCTCGAGATAATACTGGAGACAGCCCGGTTCTGGGCCAGCAGGGTGGAGTATAACTCAAGGAAAAAGAGATATGAGATCAGTAAAGTTATAGGGCCGGATGAATTTCATGAGAATGTAAAAAACAATGCATATACAAATCTCCTTGTTCAGTGGAACCTGAATACGGCTGCTAAATTCTGCAGGGACTTTCAGAAAAAATACCCTGCTAACGTAAAAAAACTTATGTCGAGAATTAACCTGCTGCCGTCTGAAATTGCAAAATGGAAGCGGATTGCCGCGGCAATATATATTCCGGTTTCAAAGAAGACAAAAATTGTAGAGCAGTTTGAAGGATTCTTTAAAAAGAGGAAACTCCCTTTAACCGGGCTTGATCACCATTCTCTGCCTCTTTACCCGGGGAATATTCGTAATATTGGAAATACCCAGTACGTCAAACAGTCAGACGTTGTAATGGCTTTATTCCTCCTTTCAGAGATTTTCAGTCTGGAGACAAAACGAAAGAATTACCTGTATTATGAGAAAAGGACCCTGCATAAGTCATCCCTGAGCGCCTCGATCCATGCTGCTGTTGGCGCTGAGGTAGGGGAGGAATACAAGGCATGTCATTATTTTGAAATAGCAGCCTATGCTGACCTGAAAAATGTATATGGCAATACAAACGCCGGCATACATGCGGCATCACTGGGAGGGGTCTGGCAGGCACTTATACATGGTTTTGCAGGCTTGAGAATCAGGAAAGGCATGCTCTGTATTAATCCCCAGTTGCCTTCACACTGGAAGGGGCTCAAAACATCTGTTAAATTCAGGGGTTTTGATATCTCAGTGGTAATAGGTAAAGAAAAGATCAACTTATATTTCAGTTCAAAGGTCAAAAAAGACCGGCTGACAGTCAGTGTTTATGGTATAGCAAAAACACTTCTGGCAAACAGGAGATACAGCTTTTTCCCGAAACATAAAAAAATAGTACCCTGCGGTCTTGAGGAATACTACTGATTAAAAGGTAACAGGAAAAATGAAAAAGCTGAAAATTGCACAGATGCACTGGGGATTCCCGCCGATTATAGGGGGCGTGGAAACACACCTCACCATATTACTCCCGGAATTAATAAAAAGAGGTCACAAGGTCGGATTGTTGACAGGCTATGTGGAGGGAGAAAAAGCACGCGATACATATAAAGGGGCAAATATTTACCGAACACCGCTTTTTGACCTTAACTGGCTTGTCAAAAGGGGGCTTGAGGCGCTTGAAGAAGAAATTACAAAAACCTACAATGACTTTTTTGATGAAGTTAAGCCGGATATCATACATGTTCACAATATGCACTATTTCAGTGAAGTACACATAAAAATTCTTGAGGATATGTCATCAGATAAAGGGATTCCCCTGATCCTGACAGCGCATAATGTGTGGGATGATATTTTATTCCTTAAACTGACAAGGGGAATATGCTGGTCGCATATAATTTCTGTCAGCCATTACATTAAAAAAGAACTTATGGGGGCAGGGCTTGATGAGAAGAAAATAACTGTAATTCACCATGGTATCGATACAAAGATCTTTCATCCCGATGTAAAGACCGTAGAGATTCTAAAGAAATTCCCTCGATTAAAAGGCAGAAGAATAGTTTTTCATCCTGCAAGGATGGGTATGGCAAAGGGATGCGATGTCAGTATAAAGGCAATCAACCTGGTGAAAGAGCGATTTCCTGAAGCTCTCCTGGTCATGGCGGGGAATAAGAACATTATTGACTGGGAGTTGTCGCAGGAAAAGGATATTGCCTATTTTGTTGAACTGGTAAAAACTTTTGATTTAAAGGACTATGTGTTTATTGATTTCTATACTCTCAAGGAAATGCCTGAGTTATATTGTCTTGCGGAGGTCTGTATATATCCTTCGACTGCATCTGAACCTTTTGGGCTGACAATGCTGGAGTCTCTTTCTTCAAAAACACCTATGATAGTGACAAATATGGGAGGGTTGCCTGAGGTAATCATAGACGATGTTAATGGTTACGTAATAAAGGTAAAGGATTATGAGACATTGGCGCACCGGATTCAACATTTGCTTGCAGAGCCCAACGTAAGAAAAAGGCTTGGTGATACCGGCAGACAGACAATTCTTAACCATCATACCAAGGAAATAATGACGAAGAATCATTTAGATGTATATGACCGGGTGCTTTCCGGGGGTTAAATCATTTCCAATTATATTCCACCACATCTTTTTAGATCCATTTCAAAATAGTGTAAAATATCTATTGCTACGAAATACCTCTTGAAAACCTATGGCTGACCCTTGGGCTGTCCTCTACAAATTATCTAAACCCTTCTTTTCAGCAACCTTTCATATAAATATTTAGGCTGATCCGCCTCTGGAGGACGCACCGCTTTTAAGTCAGAATCAGCATTTTAAATAAAACCCACACCTAAGGTTCACCCCGTAAGATCTCCGGTTTCTTATGGGGCTTACACGGGGTATTCTAACGGGGTAAATTCGAAGGAGTCTTCTCAGTCTTTTTTTTCTTCCTTTTTTCAGAACCCCGCGGTTTCTCCTTCTCAAGGGCAAGCCTGAATATTAGATAGTACTTGTTGATATTGCTGACATACCGTACTGTCTCCTGACCGATGTGCTTTAAGGCTGCAAGCTCTGTATTCCTGAACCAGCGGTTTGGGTCGAGTCCCATTTTTTGTGCTGACTTCCTGATTTTCCGTATCTTTGCAGGCCCGGCATTATAAGCCGCAAGTGTGAATCTGATTTGATCCCTCTCCCTTATGTCCTTATCACTAAAATACCGCTCCCGCAAAAAGGCCATATACTTTATACCGGCATGGATATTGTTTTCCAGGATGTTCACTCTTTTGATACCGATATTTTTATCAGCGGCTGTTGATGGTCTTATCTGCATAATTCCGACGGCGCCGGCAGCGCTTCTCTTGCTGTTATCCAGGCCTGACTCCTGATATGCCAGGGCCATGACCAGTATCCAGTCAAATCCATACTGCTCTGAATATTTTTTAAACAGTTCTGTGTGTCGGTTCAGGTTTTCACGCTCCTTATCAGAAAGGGGATTATTGATCCACTTTGTGTCTTTATAGTAGCGGTTGAAATAGATGTTCCCGAGGAGGGTGCCTTTACGGTGACTTTTCACAAACTTGTTCAGGCTGTCTTTTAACCCGGGGGTATTTTTGCGGACCATCCAGGCAATCCTGCTGTTTTTTCGTATCTTGAGATGATCCAGTATTCTTATATTCTTAAAAACGCGGGACCATATTTCAGCTATGTGGCTGTCCGCGACAGTTATTTTTACAGCGCCTGAGTTTACCAGCTCAAGAATATCCTCGGTCTCGAGGTTCTCATCCGCCCGTACGATCTTAATGGGAGGTTTTTTCTTTCCCGATATTTCGCCGTTCAGCGATGTAAGACTCTCATAATAACTGCTGCTTTCCCGGACAAACACCTCACGGCCGGAAAGGTCGTCAACTGTTTTTATTCCCCGAATCTCCCTGTTCACAACGATCACTTCATCAATACCGGTCAGATACGGATCGGTAAAATCTACTCCTTTGAGCCGTTCAGGTGTAATGGTGAGGCCTGCGGCGGCAATGTCTCCGAATCCGTTAACAAGTGCCGGAATGATCCGGTCACGCTCCACGGGGATAAACTCCAGAACCACTTTAAGGTCTTTACGCGTCAGCTTTTTGTTGAGGAATTTTTCATAATCTTTCATAAGGGAATATTCAAATCCGTAAAACTTGCTGCCGGAAATATAGAAATTGGTCTTGTTAAATGTAGTCAGTACCCTGATATAATGTCTGTCCAGAAGCCCGTCCAGATCATCAAAGTACTGTTCCTTTAAATGCGTTGCCATCGAAGAAGAGAGATTTTCCTGTCCCCCCGGGACATCCCCCGGCAGGGAGAAAAAAATCAGGACAATAACTGCGGTGTAACTTCCGAGTTTCAAAATGCTCTTCATATCAGTCCTTCTAACATAACCTATAAGGTCCCCTGTTCACAAACTACCTGAAATTCCGGGGACACAATACTTAATTAATTACATTCCTGAAGATTCTTGTAAATCCCAAACTTGTCCTGAGAGAAGTCGAAGGATTTTTTATCGGCTTTGCCCTGTATACAATGTTGTACAGGGTGTTTTTGCCTGCCTCGCCGGCAGGCGGGCTCGGCTTCGTCCGCACTCCCGATAAATCGGGAGAAAGCCGTATTCCCCGACCACCCAAAGCCGTCTCGGTGCTTCCTTCGATACCGTTCAGGACAAGCAGACTTTAAAGCGGAGTTTACCCGCCGAAGCGATAGCGAAGGAGGGAGCCAGCTTTCCCCCTTAGCGGAAGAACAACTATCTTTAAAAACATAAATAGCCACCACCTTCAATATTCATCACCCTTACGCCTTATGCCGGCGTAAAGGACGCACCAAAAGTTGAGTATTGTCGGAGATTCGTCAGAATCGGAGAGTCGATCCGACCTTGATGAATATTTATCACCCATCCCTGCAGTCTCGGTATTCAGCCTGCAAACCTTCGGTTTTCCGTTAGCTGCGCTCCGAGCCTGCTTCTAAGATATTTATTCGTTGGATGAATTTCCTATAATGCAGTATAATTTTAACATGATAAAACCCAACACAATGCTTTCCATTGGTGAAAAAAACGAACCAAGATTTGGAAAACTCGGTAAAGAGTATAAGCATATTGTCTTTGATAAAGAGTTTCTGAAAGCGGATGCAACACTTGAATGGGTTACACCCGGTCATCCGCTTTTTGAGGTTGTAAGAGAAGATGTTGAAGACAGAGTAAGAGATGACCTTAGACGTGGCGCAGTCTTTTATGATCTGCACCGGAAAGACCCTTACAGGGTTGATGTCTTTAGCGCGTCAATTAAAGACGGCAGAGGCAACACTATCCATTGTAAACTCTTTGCCGTAGAATCTGATAGTTCAGGTAGTTTATATGTTCGACAGCCAACCGTCTTCCTTGATTTGACTATAGCTCCTGCTGAAACGCAAATGCCTGATGACACTCATTTACCATCACGCGAAGCAGTGGAATTGGCTCTTGTTGAAAAAGCCCTCAAGCCTTTGCTCGATGAGGTTAAAAGTGAGCGTGAAAAAGAGATAGAGACAATTTCCCGGCACATGGAGATATCCTTAAATGAATTGATTAACAGGCAAAATCTTCATCTTGCCGGATTAACCGACAGACGGGATAATCAGGGCGATACATCGCCACAACTTGCAGGGGCAATCAAACAGGCTGAAAATAAATTGGATGATCTTAATCACAGACTGGAAAACCGCAGGGATGAACTCCATATGGAAGGCCATTTTGTAATAGGCGATATTGAGCATATTGGCAGGGCATGGGTACTACCTCATCCAGAAAGAACATCACCCCGGTTTGCGTCAATGGTCAGGGATGAAGAGATTGAGAAAACAGCCATGCAAGAAGCCATAAAATATGAAGAGAGCCGGGGATGGGTTGTTGAGGACGTTGCAGACCAGAACCGTGGGTTTGACATTATTTCCCGAAAGCCACACCCGGAGGATGGAAAGACATTTACCGAGGTTAGATTTATTGAGGTGAAAGGCAGAGCAGCAGTTGGTGAAATAGCATTGACAACTAACGAATATAAAACTGCGGAACGGCTGAAGAAAGACTATTGGCTCTATGTAGTATTTAATTGTGCTTCAACTCCTGAAATTCATACTATACAAGATCCAGCACGTTTGGGCTGGAAACCGTTAGTAAAAGTTGAACATTACCATTTAGGGGCAGATGCAATTTTAAAGTCTATTTGATAAGGATGTTAATGGCTTCGCGGGCTCAAATGTACAAATATGAATTTGGATGGGTGGGAGACAACAAGTGGCGTCTTCAAATCTGGATGTGCGAAACCTATGCCCCGTTTTTGAAAGAGTACTTTCCTGAAATTGAGTTTGATTTCAGGGATGAACCAAGTGGAACATGTATTGCAAGCCTCGATTTAACTAAGGAAGAGGAGCAAGAAGTGAGAAAGCTTCTTGATATCTTTAAGAAACATGTCCTCCTTGGAAAGAGCAAGAATATTGATCCATATTTTGAGGATGAATTAGATATGTGCTTCGCCTTGGATTATAATCTTGCGGAAGATTTCATAACGCATGATGTAGGATATACAACGTATGGCAACCTCGAACATAACGCAAAGGAAAATCGGGATGCAGATGCCCGTGCGCAACTAGTGGAGACCTTTGCTAATTTATGTGAAATCCATCCAATATATAGAAGAGCCAGAATAGTTATGCCGATCCCACCGAATCCTTCAAAGACTTTCCATTTGCCTATTAAACTTGCAAGAGAGTTGGCGGAAACAACAGGGAAAAAGGATTGTGCTTCTATGATACGAAAGGTGAAAGAGACACCGCGGATGCAAGATCTCACTCTTGATGAGAAAAAGAAAGCTTTAAGAGGAGCAATAGAGATCAATGGCGATGTTGAAGGGAAACAGATTATTATCATTGACGATCTGTATCAATCTGGATTTACTATGTGGACTGTAGCAAAATTATTAAAAAAGCACGGTGCAAAAAAGGTTTTGGGGTTGGCATGTGTAAAATCGTGGCGGGATACTGATAACCAATGATTCAGGAAAAAGACATATTAGCTCTATTACTAACAAAAGGGCTTGGCCCCAAAGGGATCAGTCGTATTATTAGTTCTTTCTCGTCTCAAGGCGGGCTGGTTGACTTGTCCTCAATGTCTACTAAAGACATGATAATGCATTTAGGAATAAAATCTGATATTGCTGAACAGATTCCAGAGTCACTTAATAAATCTAATGAGTTGCTAAAAGAATTTGAGGATAAGGGGATTAAGATTCTTGTTAGAGGTCGTGAAAGCTATCCTGAAAGGCTCGTAAAGACCCTCGGTGAAAACGCCCCTCTGATATTATTTGTCAAAGGCAACTTAAACATACTTAAGCAAAAAGCGGTTGGCTTCTGCGGCTCTCGAAAGGCTTCGGACAAAGGTCTTGCCGTAGCTACAGAATGTTCACGTGAGCTTGCGAAACGACAAGTAAATGTTATTAGCGGATATGCACACGGCGTTGATCTTGCAGCGCATAGGGCAGCACTTGAAGCCGGAGGTGAGACAACGTTTGTTTTGGCAGAAGGTATTTTGCATTTTAAACTAAAGAGTGATGTGAAAAACCTTATAACCGAAGATAATCATGTTGTTGTCTCTGAGTACATGCCGAGACTGCCGTGGCTTGCACGCAATGCTATGCAACGCAACAAGACGATCTGTGGTTTGTCTAACGCAGTTGTTGTTATAGAATCAGGCTTGAAAGGCGGCACGTACGAGGCAGCGAAAACAGCGCTTTCATTAAGAAGACCTCTTTTTGTTGTAGGATATGCGAAGCCGGCAGAATCTGCGGAGGGCAACGCCTACTTTCTCTCAAAGGGCGCAAGATTCCTGGGTAAAAAGAACGGGACCGCCTTTCTCGAAGAGCTTTTTGAGGCAGTCGGAAGAGACGAGAGAAATGAGCCTCAGCAATTTGGGAGCAAAAGCAATACTTATAATGAAAAAACAGGAAATGAAGTTGAACAATTGAGCGTGTGGGAATTACCCGGTGTTTATAATGCTACAAATAAGCAACAGTCGAAGAAAGATAAAAAAGAATGACCTACCCCAAACGCCTCATAGAAGTTGACCTGCCGATAAAGAAAATCTCTGCACATGCTCGAAGGGAGAAGTCTATCCGTCATGGGCATATATCTACGCTTCATATATGGTGGGCAAGGCGGCCCTTGGCTGCGTGTCGAGCTGTTATATGTGCTGCACTCTGGCCTGATCCAGGAGATTCTGATTGCCCTGAAAAGTTTAAGACAGAAGCCGCAAGGCTGATGAAAACATTCAGGGATAAAAGAGGCGGTAAGCCACGTAACTGGGATGATGGTGTTGAACTCAGACAGGCACTTCTTGATTTTATAGCTGATTTTGCAAACTGGGATAACTCAACTAACAAAGATTTTCTTGAAACAAGCAGGGCATTAACTCAGGTGGCACATGAGTCATTAGGCGGTGAGCCGGGGACAAGACCGCTGGTTGTTGACCCCTTTGCCGGAGGAGGCTGAAGTTGTGGAGATATCTCCGGGCGTAAATATGGAACTTGACAGCAGAGGTAATCTTATCGGTGTTGAACTGTTTAAGGCATCCCGCATGTTTAAAGACGTGCTCAAGCCAATGGGAAACAAACTTCAGATCGCATAACTGCCTACCTCAACTTTCTCACTCAAGCTCCCCGGTAACAGGTCTTAGTTCAGGGGACACCATACTAATTTAACCGGATATTCAGAGCTTCCCATAAATCCCTCATAGCGGAGGAGGGAGCCGGTTGGAGTGTAACGGAAATCCCGTTTTTCGGGACTCCCCTTAAATATAGTGAAAATGCAAAACGAGCTTATTAGCGAGTGAATTTAATAAAATATACCTCCTTACATTTGAAAGCTCTTGTAGCTTGTTATAAAAGCTTTAAAAAATAAAGGATTTATGTGAAAATAGGGGCGTTATGAGTACTGATTTGACATTTATTACGAATGAGCCGAATAGAAACCTTTTGGACCGGTTTAAAGTGCTCATCAAAGACACTGAATTATTTGATGTACTGGTAGGTTATTTTTTCACAAGCGGCTTTTATGCTATCTACAAGTCTTTAGAAAAAACAAATAAAATCAGAATTCTGATAGGAATTAACACTAATAGGCAGGTTTTTGATTTTATTCAGCAAGCTCGTACTCCACAGCAGCAGAGTTTACAGTTTTCCCATGCAGAAGTTAAAGACCACTTTTCAGAGGGTGTTATACATGAGATGGGTAACTCTGAAGATAACAGACACGTGGAAGAAGGGGTCATCAGGTTTTTAGAATGGTTAAAAAGCGGGAAACTGGAAATAAAGGCATATCCTACCGAAAATATCCACGCTAAACTTTATATAATGACCTTTGCCGAAGGTGACAGGGACATTGGAAGGGTTATTACCGGCTCAAGCAATTTCACGCAGGCTGGTTTAGTTGATAATCTGGAGTTCAATGTGGAACTGAAAAATAGAACGGATTACGACTTCGCCTTAAAGAAATTTAATGATCTCTGGAAGAATGCGGTTGATGTAAAGGACAAATATACAGAGACAATTCAGACAAGAACATGGCTGAATAATACCATTACACCTTACCAGCTATATCTAAAGTTTCTGTACGAATATTTCAAAGATGAGCTCAGCCAGGCAGATGAGGTATTCATTAAATATTTGCCGCAGGAGTTTAAAAAACTCGAATATCAGGAGCAGGCAGTCTTAAATGCAAAGAAGATACTTCTGGAATATGGCGGTGTTTTTGTCTCCGACGTTGTGGGACTGGGAAAAACCTACATTTCGGCAATGCTGGCAGGTCAACTGGACGGCAGAACACTTGTTATAGCCCCGCCGGTACTTTTGGAAAGATCAAATCCCGGTTCATGGAAAAATGTTTTTTCCGACTTTCGGGTTCCGGCTGATTTTGAATCCCTCGGCAAACTGGATAAACTGCTGGATAGAGGACTAGACAAATACACCAATATTATCATCGACGAAGCACACCGTTTTAGAACCGAAACAACAATTTCCTATGAGCAACTGGCGGAAATATGCCGTGGAAAAAGAGTTGTCCTGGTAACGGCAACGCCTTACAACAACACTCCCAAAGATATTCTAAGCCTGCTTAAACTGTTTCAAAAAGCCAAAAAAAGCACCATTCCCAATCTCCCTGACCTGGAAGCATTTTTTAACGGTCTGGACAAAAAACTCAAAAATCTTGACAGGCAGAAGGACTATACCGAATACATAAATACCGTAAAAGCAAATGCACGGGAAATCCGCGATAAGGTCCTGAAATATTTAATGGTACGCCGTACCCGAACAGAAATTGAAAAATATTTCATCAAAGATATAAAAGAGCAGGGGCTTAAATTCCCGGATGTCAAAAAACCGGAGCCGCTGTTCTACGAACTCAATGATGAAGAAGACGATATTTTCAACAAAACCATTGACCTTATTGCCAATCAATTCATATACGCACGCTACATGCCTCTTTTGCCTGAATATTACGAAGGAAAAATTGACCAGCTTGAAAAACAGTCCCAGAAAAACATGGGCCGGTTTATGAAAATACTGCTCGTCAAACGACTGGAAAGCAGTTTCTTTGCATTTAGAAATTCAGTGGACAGATTCCTGCATTCCTACGAGATGTTCATAAAAGAGCTGGACAATGGCTATGTGTATGTCAGTAAAAAACACACCAACAAGATATTTGAGCTGCTGGAAAACGACGATGATGAGGCAGTTCAGCGATTGATAGATGAAGGTAAGGCGGAAAAATATAAGAGCAAAGACTTTAGAAAAGAACTCAAAAAAGACCTGGAGCATGATCGTACTATCCTGATGGAAGTCAAAAAACTTTGGCAGAACGTTAAACGTGACCCGAAACTTCTGAAATTTAAAAACGAACTGGCAAAAAATGATGTCCTGAGAAAGAATCATCTTATTATTTTCACGGAATCAAAGGAAACTGCCAATTATTTATTTAAAAATATTGATGAAGATTATCCCGGCAAGGTTCTTTTATTTACCGGCGATTCAGGTGAATCTATCCGTGACAAAGTACTTGAAAACTTTGACGCCCGGGCCCGCCATCCTAAAGAAGATTATCGAATACTGGTTTCTACCGAAGTACTTTCGGAAGGGGTGAACCTGCATCGTGCCAATGTGGTGATTAATTATGACATCCCCTGGAACCCGACCCGAATGATGCAGAGAGTGGGGCGCATTAACCGGGTTGATACACCC
This sequence comes from bacterium BMS3Bbin08, assembly GCA_002897775.1. Classification (GTDB taxonomy): domain Bacteria; phylum Nitrospirota; class Thermodesulfovibrionia; order UBA6902; family BMS3Bbin08; genus BMS3Bbin08. Next base: position 20,110 of record BDTR01000033.1, read on the forward strand.
TTTGACGTCATCCATACGTTCAATTTTTTCCCTACGAAACAATCCAATGACCAGATCAAGCTGAAAGAAGCGGCAGAAGCTAAAATCAATGCCTTTTTAACCCTGCTTGGCGGCGATGCGGAACTTTTAACCGAAGGAGAGCCAATCGGCTCCCACGAGCTGTTCGACCGGTTGATTTCAAAGAAAACGCTGGAAGGCGATGATGAAGCAGAGGAAAGCGAACTGAAATATCTACAGATTATCCGGGATATCCGCGAAAAGAATACCGACCTTTTTGAAAAAATCAAACACCTCCCTAAAAAAGCCCGCACAGCAAAACAAAGCGCCGCTATTGCCGGAGCGCTCATCACCTACTTTCGCCGTGGGAAACTGCAAAAATTTTTTATGGCGCAGGTAAAGCAAACAGCTGACGAACTGGATTTCATGACAGCGGCAAAACTGCTTGAAAGTGGTCCTGATGAAAAAAAGAAAAAGCTCCCGGGTGAGATGTATGACCTTTTAGACAGCAACAAGGAAGCTTTTATTATCGCTACAACCGAAGAGATGGCTGAACCTCAGAAAAGAAGAGGACGCGACAGTGCCGCTAATATCCTGCGCATTTTAAAGGCAACCATGAAAAATACGCAAAAACTTACCGACGACCAGGAGCTTTACCTTAAAAAAGTATCGACACAACTTGAAGAAGGCGGCCTGCCCAAACAGACGGCAAAAAATACATTAAAAGCCCTGGATGCGCTTAAAGATGAACTGGTAAATCCTTTCAAGGTGCTGGCAGTGCTCCAGACCCATATCCCCAAACGACTGCTGCTTCTCCACTATGCAGAGCAGAATCCGGCGGTATTCGGAAAACGTGAAGTGATACTTTCATTATATCTGACAGGAGAACAGGTTTGATGAATAAAGAATCTCAAACTGTTGAATATAAACAAACCTGGCGAAATGACTGCCTTAAAGTCGTTTCCGCGTTTGCAAATAGTGATGGCGGAGTGTTGATTATAGGGTTGGACGACGGAGGTAAACCTGCCAGGTTAAAAAATGTAAAAAGGCTGCTTGAGGATATACCAAATACGATCAGGAATAAACTTGGAATCATTCCCTCTGTTGAACTGGATAAGAAAGATATAATAAAGGTCACAGTTGCACCATGTTCTGTGCCTATTTCCTACAATGGCAAATATTATCTTAGAAGCGGAAGCACTGTCCAGGAATTACAGGGAAAAGAGCTGGCTGATTTTCTTTTTAAAAAAACGGGCAGCACATGGGATGATGTTCTTGAAGAAAGAGCAGGTTTTGAAGAGATAGATAATGATTCAATAGAAAAATTCAAAAAGTATTCTGTTGATAGAATTCCTTCAATCAGTAAAGAAAGTAACATTAAAACACTTCTGCGAAAATTGAATCTATTAAGCGGTGATAATCTAAAAAAAGCCACGCTTCTTCTTTTTGGCAATGATCCTCAGAAATTTTACCGTCAGGCTGTAGTCAGGATAGGCAAATTCCTGTCAGATACAGAAATTCAGACAACTGATATTGTCAAAGGAAATCTATTTACACAACTGGACAAGATTCTGGAAATCCTGAAAACAAAATATCTGATCAGCAATATTTCTTATGAAGGTATTCATCGCCGCGATATTCTTGAATATCCTTATGAGGCATTAAGAGAAGCGATCATTAATGCTTTGATTCACCGGGATTATTCCGGGAATTCACAAATCCAGATACGGGTTTATTCTGATAAATTGATAATCATGAATGAAGGCAAGCTCCCGCCCGAAGTTCCTGTGGAAAAATTAAAAACCAATCATTTGTCCATGCCAAGAAACACACTCCTTGCAGAAACTTTTTACTATGCCGGTTTTATTGAAGCATGGGGACGAGGCACATTGAAAATTATGGAAAAATGTGTGGAACAAGGCTTGCCGGAACCGGATTTTATGGAAGAAAATGCTGTTATGACGGTTGTTTTCTATAAAGATCAATGGAATGAAGAAAATTTAAAAAAAATTGGATTGAACGATAGGCAGATTAAAGCGGTGATTTATGTAAAGGAAACTGGAAAGATTACGAA
>BDTR01000034.1 GCA_002897775.1 bacterium BMS3Bbin08
ATCCCTTTTACAATGAGAGTTTTGCGCGCCTGAAATTCATGTCTTGACTTTACGTGACCAACATACCACTTTAGATCATGACTGGATGTTTGTTCCATCATCTTGACACCTTCTACTGCAAGTCTTGCAGCCCTCTGATCTGTAAGAGACATAATTAAATACTATATAATATTTTTAATATTTTGTGTTTTTATCAGTCTGTTTAAGGCAATAATATCAGACAGGGGGCTATTATTGTTTTTATGTGTTGTTGACTTGGCTTAAGAGTCTGTTATTCTTAATTTGAACCTCAAACACGATATATATATGATTGTTCTGTATTATTTTTGTTTCAGGAGGCACAACGCTCTTCAAGCTTTTTGAGAAGCAAGGCCTATAAACTTATTGTATTTAAAGAATAATTATTACGATGAGAGTACTCCTTCAGTACGTTAGAAGTGCAAGAGTTGTTCAAGAGTCCGCAGTACAGGACCGTTGATATAATTTAATGATATATATGGTCCGGAGAGGGTAAAGATAAAGGGGGGATGTATGAACTTAACGTCCCCCCTTTATCTTACTTTTGTGTTTTAATTTATTACGTCTTACTCAGCAGTGATAAAGCTCCATATTTCGCTCTCTGTTTCTCCTCCATAGCTATCCTTTGCGACTATTTTCCAATGGTATGCGGTATCGACACTAAACCCTGATACAACCTGGCTGACTCCATTGAATGAGTCACTAGTGGTACCTCCGGAAGAGTCTCCGGTTCCGCCGCCGCCGCCACCGCCGCATGAGACTAAAAACACCGTTGCTATTGTTATCACTGCTATCAATAGTGCTATTTTCCTCCTGTTTCTTGTAACCCCCAAAAGGACTGGGAGTATTCCCATTCCAAAGAATAACAACCATGTGCCATAACTACCAATACTTGCGTAAGAGATACCTTCACTCCAACGAAATGCTATATCTGTTGCAGTTATACAACCAATTGTCAGGTCCTTGTCTTCACACGCGTATAAGTCATATGTTACAGTGTCTTCGTCAGGGTCTGTGGATTCTTTCCACTTAAATTCGATTGTCGTTCCCAGGCCTTCCTGATTGTCTGCCGGAAAGATAAGTTCAGGAATGGCAGGCGGATTGTTAGAATCCGCTGGAAGTCCTGTGCCGCTTACACTTATTGTTACAGGATTTTCATCAGAGTCATTGGATGGAATATCAAAGCTGTCATTGAACAAGCCTGCGATTGTTGGTGAAAAACGAACCGTAAGTGTGCAGTTTGATGATGGTGTCAGAGTCTGCCCTGAACAGTAGTCATTCAGAATACTAAATGGAGCTGAAAGCGGATTATTCTGTGCTATATAGCCTATCGCAAGGTCAGCGCTACCGTCGTTTGCTATCGTAACTACTCTATCTCGCGATAGCCACTCTGTTAAATCTCCAAACGGGATCTGAAGGTCAGCAGTGGGAGCAACAGAGTCGGTTACGGTAATGTCAGGAACAGGTATTGCTTCCCCTGTGCCGTTTACACTTACTGTTACAGGATTTTCATCAGAGTCACTGGATGGAATATCAAAGCTGTCATTGAATAAGCCTGTGGCTGTTGGTGAAAAACGAACTGTAAGTGTGCAGTTTGATGACGGTGACAGAGTCTGCCCTGAACAGTAGTCATTCAAAATACTAAATGGAGCTGACAGTGGATTATTCTGTGCTATATAGCCTATCACAAGTTCAGCATTGCCATCACTTGTTACCGTGACAGTCTGATTTGATGAGCTGCCCTCTGTTACATTGCCAAAAGGTATCTGGAGATCACCTGTAGGAGCAACAGAGTCGGTTACGGTTATTTCAGGTGAGGGCGGAGGAGGCGGCGCCATAGTCGCGACGGCCTCGGGATAGGAGTATTCACTTTCATTTCCTGATGTGTCATAGGCAGTGGCTGCAAAATAATAAGTAAGCCCTTCTGTAAGGTTGCTAACCTGATAGGTTGTTACATTGCCGACATCAATGCTTTGAGAATAGTCACCACTTGTGGTGCCATAATAGATTATGAAACCAGCGAGGTCTGTTAAAGGTGTGCCGTCTTCATTTGTAGTAGGAGGGTCCCAGGCCAGTGTCACATTACCGGCAAAGAGGACGGTAGCGTGTAGAAGGATGACCAGCCCCAGTGTTAATCCAGAATATAGGTGTTTGAAGCATATTTTTTTTAACATAATTTTTCTCCTTACATTAAAAAAGCCTGTTTCCTCTAAAAGGGAAACAGGCTTTTTTAATGGAGGTAAACCCTGAATAAGCACTGTTTCTTCGGCGGCCCGGCTGTCTTTCCCGATTATTTTTTACGATGCTAATAATCGAAAAGGACCCGCGGCTTTGTGCCCCCTGATTACTCAGGGTTTACCTTTTCGGAAACGTTAGACAAGTAAATCCTTGTCTTAATGTAATGTCAAAGAACTTTCTTACTTTGAGAATACATGAGATCAGTGGGGGAATCTGTGATTCAAATCACGACATTTAAATCTTTTTGCCTTATCTTTTTAAATCCTTGTATGGATAAGGTAAAATACTAGTTATCATGGAATATTTAATCAAAATGTTATCCGAAAGTACGAATGATGAACCTGCGACGTCCTTCGGACTTAAAAATGGCCAGGATGCCTGCCTGGGAAAAATGATCCCCACGGTTTTGTTCATCCAAAACACCCATGTCCAGGTTTGCAGGAAAATTATAAGATCAGCATCGTCATGAAAGTTTTTTTGTAAATTTATGCGTGATACGATGATAAAAAAGAATTTATCTGTTAAGGTTTTTTAAAAAAATGAGAACACCCCTGGTGGTTGGAATATTAAAGGAAACCAAAGGATGGGAGCACCGCGCTCCGCTCGTGCCTTCTGATGTTGAATGGCTTAATGACCGCGGCGTCAAGGTAGAAGTAGAGCGCAGCGCGCGACGGGTTTTTAATGACCGGGAGTATAAAAAGAACGGCGCCGTAATAGTGGACAGGGTTAAGAGCGCGTCGCTTCTGGTCGGTATTAAAGAGCCCCGCGTTCATGATCTGCATGCCGGCAAAGTATATATGGTATTTTCGCACACTGCCAAAGGCCAGGCTCATAATATGCCGCTCTTAAAAACATGTCTGAAGAAAAAGATCACATTGATAGATTATGAGAAGATCGTCGATCTCTATGGCGCGCGTCTTGTTTACTTCGGCAGGTTTGCCGGGGTCTGCGGAATGGTTGACAGTCTCCACTATCTCGGCAAAAAGCTGGAGTGGAAAAATATTGACAACCCATTTTCATTGATCCGGCCCGCTTATAAATATGACTCTCTGCAGGAGATAAAAAAAGTTCTGTCAAAAATAGGGCAATTGATCCACCGTAAAGGGTTGGACACTGAACTGTCGCCGTTTATTATCGGGATCACGGGACACGGTAATGTCTCAAGAGGTGTACAGGAACTGCTTGAATCACTGAAGCCCGTAGAGATCCATCCAACTAATATGCTGGCATTTGTACGACATCAGAAAAAACAGGGGCGCCGGCTGTATAAGATCGTTTTTCTCCGTGAGGAAAAGTTCCGCTCAAAAGACGGGAGAGGATTCTACTTCGAAGATTATCTCAGGCATCCCAAAAAATTCGAATCAAATATGGACGTTTATCTTCCGTACCTTAATATCCTTGTTCATACTGCCTACTGGGACAACAGGTACCCGCGCCTTGTAACCGAAAAAATGATCAATACCCTTTCGAAAAAAAAACCGTTTCGCCTGGAGTTTATAGGTGACCTTTCATGTGATGTAAAAGGTTCCATAGAGATCACACATAAGACGACAACTCGTGAAAGGCCTGTGTATACTTATGATCCCCCCGCGAAAAAATTTGTTGAAGGCTATAAATCAGAAGGAGTGACAGTGCTGGCAGTAGATAACCTGCCTGCTGAATTGCCAAAGGACGCCTCTGATCATTTCAGCGGACTTATCAGGGACTATGTCTACCAGATAGCTGTTCATGGCGCAAAAGATATTACCCGGCATATGGCGATCCCGGCCGAGATACGCGATGCGGTCATAACACAGGGCGGCAGGCTTACGAAAAATTCCTCTTATCTTGGGAAATATATTTCCGCATTTGGAGTCGTATCGACTTGCTGCGGGGTTCTTTAATTTATGCCTGAGCCTGCATACCTGCGGCATGTAAACCTGTCCGGTACCTGTCTGCCGCAGGTAGAGGCGGGCAAGCTCATGGCTCATAGTACAGATAAATAAAATAGTTCGCTGTCAGTAATCCCAGTAAATCATAATGGATCAGGACACCAGCGGCTTCGTCGCGAGGCGAGCGGGACAGGCCGTTGTTAATTGCCAATTTTTCATTTTGCAATGCTGTGACCTATGAACTATGAACTATGTATTTACCCCGTAGTTTTAGGTTCGCCATTTTCAGGAAGAACCTTACGGGGAGCTATGAACTATGAGCTATTGATCGCTGCTCTCACGGTCAAAGGGCAGTTAATTTTAAATAGGCGGGGAATTAAGGTAAAATAAAAGTATAAGTAGCTATATACATTGTTCGGGCCCAGATAAAACTGAAACTGCTCAAAGGGCGCATATAATTGCTTAACAGAGTGAGAACATGATCACCATACCGGGCTATACGGTTGTTGATATCGCGTACAGCAGCGCGACCTCGACAGTGTATCGAGGGTACGACAGCCAGGACGCGAGCCCTGTTGTTATAAAGGTTCTGAACAACGAGTTTCCCACACATCTGGATCTTACCAGGATCAGGCGGGGATATGAGATAGCCAAAGAGCTCGATTTTGAAGGGGTCCTGCGTCCGATCAATCTCGTGCCGTTTCAGCAAAGCTACGCGCTTGTCCTTGAGGACTTTGGCGGCATGGCCCTCAGCATTATTATGGAGGATCACAAACCTGATCTGCTCTCATGTATCAAGATAGCAATCGGATTGGCTGAAACCCTTGGAAGGATACACCAACGCGGCATTGTACATAAAAATATAAAATCAACCAGTGTGATCATCAATGAAGAAACAGGACAGGCAAGACTTACCGATTTCAGCATAGCCTCCCGTGTTTTCGGGGAGAAACAGGAGCATGTCAGCCCTGAACTTCTGGAGGGAACGCCCGCCTATATCTCCCCTGAGCAGACAGGCCGGATAGACCGCGGTATTGATTATCACTCTGATCTGTATTCCTTTGGAGTTGTGCTGTATGAGATGCTTACCGGGGTTTTGCCGTTTACCGCCGAGGATGTGGGGGGGCTTGTTTATTGCCATCTGGCAGTCACACCCAAACCGCCTGCAGAGCTTGACAGCGGCATTCCAGTGCCGCTGTCCGACATTGTTATGAAACTGCTGGCAAAAAATGCCGAGGAGAGATATCGCAGCGCGTTCGGCCTGAAGCATGACCTGGAGAAATGTCTGGACCAGTACACTGCCGGCACGGTTGAACGGTTTGTCCTTGGCGCAAGGGATGTCCCGATCACCCTGCGTATACCCGAGAAACTCTACGGCAGGGAAGAAGAGACAACCGGGTTAATGAACGCTTTTTCTCAGGCAGCTCAGGGCAGGTCAGGGATAATTATGGTGAAGGGCCCTCCAGGGATCGGTAAATCTGTCCTGATAAACGAGCTGTACAAACCCGTGATCGAGCAAAATGGGTATTTTGCGTCCGGTAAATTCGACCAGTTCAAACGTGACGTCCCTTATAGCGCCTTGAGGCAGGCGTTCGGCGGAATTACCCGCCAGCTGTTGAGTGAACGGGCCGGAAATATCTCGGACTGGAAAGCGAAACTGCACTATGCCCTTGGACCTAACGGCCGGATAATTGTTGACCTTATCCCGGAAATGGAGCTTATTATCGGGAAACAACCGCCGGTTGAAACATTGCCGCCTACCCAGTCCCGGAATCGTTTTAATATGGTATTCACCGGGTTTATCAGGGTCTTTGCGCGGCGTGAGCATCCCCTTGTGCTTTTTCTGGATGATATTCAGTGGGCGGACCGGGGCACTCTCAAACTTATGGAGCTGTTGGCGACTGCTCCTGACATGAACTCCCTGCTGCTCATAGGCGCGTACAGGGACACCGAGGTTGACTCGGCTCATCCGTTGATCCTTATGCTGGACGAGATCAGCAGGACTGGTTTCACGGTTAACGAGATACCGCTAAGTCCGTTGCCGGTGAACGGGATAGTCGAACTTATTACTGACATGCTGGTATGCGAGCGCTCAGACGCGGAAACACTGGCCGGAGTGATCATGAAAAAAACTCACGGTAATCCGTTTTTTATTAACCAGTTCATGAGGGATCTTTACCAGAAGGAGATCCTGCGTTTTGACACTGAAAAGTATTCCTGGGTATGGGATATCAGTACCATTGAGACAGCGGATATAACCACAAATGTTGTTGAGTTCATGTGCGGCAAGATAAAAGAGCTTTCCGCAACGGCACAGAATGCCCTTACCATAGCCTCCTGCATTGGAAGCAGGTTCGATCTGGGCCTGCTGGCAGAGGTGAATGAAAGAACGGTTTCAGATACAGCAGAGGTCCTCGGGGAGTCCCAGCAGGAAGGCTTGCTGGCGCCTATCGGGGTCAGTTATAAATATTCCGACGCGTACGCTGATGAAGAGCCGTCCGCTGAAACAGGGATCACATATATGTTCCTTCATGACCGGATCCAGCAGAGGGAAAATCCCGGACAGCTTCAGATATTTCTTGAATTTACCAGCGTTTTTCTGAGATTGCGCGGCAGGAAGCCTGAGGCGCTTCTTGATCTTCCGGAGATGACCGATAAAAAACAAAGGATGATAGTGAGCCTTATCATGAACACTCTCAGCACTGCCTACCTGACCAATAAGGACCTGTTCGCGTTCTTCTTCTCCCACTGGCTCAGGCCCATCCAGGAAGATCAGCCTGATCAAGAACGCGTTTACCTATTCTGTTGAGGTCGGCGACCATGTTTATGCCGGATATTCTTCCTGCACACTGTTCCTCTATCTCTTTGCCCGGGGCATGAACATTGACGAACTCCGGACCGAAATAAAAAGTTACGAGGATTTTATCAGGCGGGCGGAAGACCAGTTCAGTATTGATTTACACAAATTAAAGAACCAGCTGCTCAAAAATCTTAAGGGGCAGACCGGAGACAGTCTGACAATGAGCGATGACACCTATGACGAAACCGCCGCTGTGCAGGGCTTCAGAAATCAGCGCAACGCGAATCTTCTGTTTCACTACCACTCGTGGAAGGGGCTGATACTTCTTTTGAACTATGAGTTCGCAGAGGCGGACAGGATGTTCAGTACGGCGAATCAATACGCGCACGGCGTCGTCCTACTGCCCAGCACAGGTGATCATCTCTTTTATCATTCACTCGCCTTGTCCGCTCTTTACCCTAGATCGCTCATTCAGCGGGCGGCAGAGGCTTCCGAGGGCCTTAAATAAAAATCTGAGGAAACTTAAAAAATGGGCTGACAACTGCCCGGAGAATTTTCTCCATAAATACAGCCTGGTTCTTGCTGAAAAGGCGCGGATACAGGGCAGACAGGTCAAGGCTATCGATCTATACACCCGGGCCATCTCATCTGCCAGGGAGCATGGTTTTGTTCAGGTCGAGGCCCTTGCCGGCGAACTCTTCGCGCGGTTTCATCTGTCGTTCAACAGGGAATCAGCCGGTCAGGTCTATATGCGCGAGGCGTGCAAGTGTTACCAGAAATGGGGCGCCGCAGCCAAGGTCAGGATGCTGAGTGAAAAATACGGACTGCGGTACAGCACTGAATACCCCCCGCGCGGACCGCGTATCGATCTGGCCACGGTCCTGAACGCGACGCAGACTATTTCCGAAGAGATCGTTCTGAGCGACCTGCTGAAAGAGGTGATGCGGATAGCTATTCAGAACGCCGGCGCTCAAAAGGGGTTTCTCATTCTGCAATGGAACGATGGACTGTTCATTGAGGCGGAGGGAAGCACCGGCAAAGAAGATGTTAAGGTCTTACAATCTATTCCGGTTGAGTCGAGCCATGACCTGTCCGCGGGCATCGTCAATTATGTAAAAAGGACCAGGGAAACGGTTGTCCTTCAGAATGCCTCTGAAGAGGGGCTGTTTATCTCTGATCCATATGTGCTCAGGAACAGACCAAAATCAGTCCTGTGTATCCCGATCCTTAAGCAGATGAAGCTGACCGGCGTCCTCTATCTGGAGAACGATCTCTTATCTGACGCGTTTACGTGGGACCGGATCGAGGTCCTCAGCATGCTGGCGTCCCAGGCCGCGATCTCGCTTGAAAACGCCAAGCTGTACGAGGATGCGGGGCAGCGGGTTTATCAGCTGCAGAAGGCGGAGACAAAGATCAGGGACTCGCTTAAAGAAAAAGAGGTCCTTCTCAGAGAGATCCATCACAGGGTGAAGAACAATATGCAGATAATATCCAGCCTGCTCAAACTCCAGTCCACGCAGACGAATGACAGCAGAGATATTGAGATGCTGAAAGAAAGTCAAAACAGGATAAAGTCCATGTCCCTCATTCACGAGAAACTTTATGAATCAAAGGACATGGCTCATATAAATTTCAGGGATTATGTCGGTGATCTGACCCGTGGGATATTCCGCTCTTACGGAGCGGCAGCCGGCAGGGCAGAGCTTAAGATCGAGGCTGAGGACATATGGCTTGGAATTGACACCGCGATACCCTGCGGCCTCATTATTACGGAACTTGTCTCGAATTCGCTAAAATACGCTTTCCCCTCCACAAAACCGGCGGACAGGCCCACGGACAGACCCTCCACCATGCCAAACGAACTGGCAGGCAAGCACGAACCGGCGGGTAAAAAAGGGGAGGTAAAAGTTGCGATTCACAAGACCGACGGCGATGAGATAGAGCTTATAGTCAGTGACAATGGTATCGGCCTGCCAGAGGGCCTGGACTTCAGAAATACCGGGACACTGGGCCTGCGGCTTGTGACCACGTTGTCAGAAGACCAGTTAAGTGGTAAAATTGAAATTAGGAGGACAGGAGGAACAGAGTTCAGGGTTAATTTCAGAGAAATTAAATATCAGGACAGGGTTTAAAACAATGGCTAAGACACAGATCATGGTAGTTGAGGACGAAAGTATTGTTGCAGAAGACATTAAGAGAAGTCTGCAGAATATGGGGTACGAGGTTCCGGCAGTTTTGTCTTCAGGAGAAGACGCGGTTAAAAAGGCTGAAGAGCTAAGGCCGGACCTGATATTGATGGACATTGTGCTGCGCAACAAAATGAACGGCATAGATGCCGCTTCGCATATTCGCTCTATCCTGAACATTCCGATCGTCTACCTTACAGCTTATGCCGATGAAAAGACGCTGGAACGGGCAAAGATAACCGAACCGTTTGGATACATTATAAAGCCGTTTGAAGACAGGGAACTGCACAGTATTATTGAAATAGCCCTGCATAAGCACGGGATCGAGAGAAAATTACAAGAGAGTCAGCAATGGCTTGCCACAGTGTTAAGGAGCATTGGTGACGCGGTAATTACTACTGATGGAGAGGGCCGGGTGATCTATGTGAATCCTGTCGCGGAAGCGGTGACCGGCTGGAGACTGGGAGAGGCAAAGGGAAAGGCCCTGGAAACGGTCTTTAAAATTATAAGCGAAGAGACAGAAGAAGAGGCTGAAAGTCCTGTAAACAAGGTGCTGAAGGCAGGCGTAATTGTCGGTCTGGCTAATCACACGTTATTAATAACCAGGGACGGGACCAGAGTAGCGATCGATGACAGCGGCGCGCCGATCAAGGATGAAAAGGGTAATATCCTGGGTGTTGTCCTGGTCTTTCGTGATATCAGAGAGCGAAGAAGCATAGAAAAAGATCTGGCGCGCAGGGTGGAAGAACTTGAGAGTTTTTACCATATGGCCATCGGCAGGGAGCTTAAGATGAAGGACCTGAAGGAAGAGATCGAAGCATTAAAGACCGAGCTCTCACAATATAAACTGAACGCCGCTCAGGGGCCCCATTAGAATGCCGAAGGGCTTCTAATGGGGCTACGTTTTTATATCCTTTTTTCGTAGTGGATTTCCTTAAATCTTATTCTGAACTCTGTACCTTCAGTCCTGTCCAGGTCTATTTTGCCGCTTAACTGGTCTTCTGACAATGAGCTCACAAGCCGCAGGCCCAGTGTCCCGGTATTTCTGAAATCCAGGCCCTCGGGCAGGCCGATACCATTGTCGCTGACTATAAGCTCTATCTCATGTTCACCAATTCTCTTCAGTGTGATCTTAACCTCACCTTTTTTACCCGCCGGTTCGTGCTTGCCTGCCAGTTCGTTTGGCATGGTGGAGGGTCCGCCTTCCGGCTTGCCCGCCGGTTTTGTGGAGGAAAATGCGTGCTTCAGAGAATTGGAAACAAGCTCATTGATGATCAATCCGCAGGGGATCGCAGTGTCGATCCCGATCCATATCTGCTCAGTCTCAAACTTTAGCACGATGGCGTTAGTGTCGATCCTGTAGAACAGAAATATGCCCTGAGACAGCTCCCGGATGTATTCGCTCAGATCAACATGCGTCAGGTCCTTTGATCTGTACAGCTTTTCGTGGATCAGGGCCATTGATTTAATTCTGGTCTGCATATCTTTTAGTATTTCGACATCTTTTTTGTCACTGATCTGTTTGGACTGAAGCCTTAGAAGGCTTGAAATGATCCGCATATTATTTTTCACCCTGTGGTGGATCTCTCTGAGAAGGACCTCTTTTTCTTTAAGCGAGGTTATTAATTTATCTTCAGCAGTTTTACGGCCGGTAATGTCAAAAGTATGCTCGATCACCTGAACAATATTTCCGTTCCTGTCAAAGATGGGATAACCATGGATCTCAGTGATCGAGGCATTTCCCTCACTATCGTAATGAATGTGTTCAACAGTCGCAGGTTCTCCTGTCCTTTTTATTTTTTTGATCACGCACGGATGTTCTGCGGAATTGCATGGCTCGCTCCTGTGGTGTGTAAGGCTATAGCAGGTTGATTTACCGTTTAAAACACCGAACCGGGCGGCCGGATTTGCCATCTTTATAGTATAGTCGCTGGCATCGATTACGTAAAAAGGGTGGGTTAAGGAATTCAGAATATTGTTCATAAGCTCATTTTGCCGCATGATCTCTTTTTCAGCCTTCTTTCGATCTGCTATATTCAGTTCAAGGGACTTGATCGTTTCTACAAGGTGCGATGTCATGGTGTTAAAAGAACCGGCCAGCATGCCCAGTTCGTCGTCGCTCGTCACATCCGATCTTTGCGAAAGATTGCCTGAACTGATCTCACGGGCGGTTCTGGAAAGCGATTCAATGGGGCGGACAATGCGTCTGACCACGAAAAGGCTGACAACAATGCTTCCCGCGATAAAGATCAAAAGGAACAAAGCTGTGGTTGAGAGGGTGTGCAATGAAAGGGCAAGAACTTTACTTAACGGTAAAGCGGCAAATACTGTAAAGGTTTGGCTGCCGAGATGGAACTTATTGCTTACGATCAGGATCTTGTCATTGTTCAACCCGCTTCTTATCCCATCAGGGGTTTTTGTGTCATAGAAGGTGTTACGGTATATTACTGAAGCGTCAGGGTGAGCTACAACTTTACCGTCCTGATCCGTTATAAACACGATTCCGGATTCTACAAAAGACCGGTCTGCAATATTTTCCCAGATCCTGCTCAACCGGATCCTTCCCAGAAATACGCCGTTGACCGTTCCGCTCTGGATGTCATAAATAGGCATACTTAGCGTAATCAGAGATTCATTGGTTATTTCATCATTGGTTATGGAGCCATAGTATGTTTCTCCGGTTCTTAAAGGCATAAGAAATTCATCAGCGCTTGACCGTTCACCAAGATCAGAGTCAGAATATACAACAGATCTGGATACACGTTCCAGTTCAACGCCCTTGCTGTCCAGAAGGACAAGTTCATCTATAATATTATGGTGTTTGATGTCTTTGCTGGTAAGTATTCCGGAAAGGGCGTTGAACCGGCCTTCTTCGCTTAAATTCAACAGGTTATAGTCAGTAGAAGTTACATGAAGCAGGTTCTCGATTTCATGGATGTCCCAGTTGATTTCATTAACAGCGCTTTTTACCACCTCGTGCTGAAGGGCCATAAGCTGATTTTTCTGGTTCAGGAAAATGGTCAGAGAGAGGGCCAGTCCCAGTAAGGTTAAGGAGGATGTGACCAGAAGGGTTGCGTTAATAATGATTTTTTTCTGATTCCCCTGGGTTTCGTCATAAAAAAGACATATCCGGGTCATTATCAGCGAACGATAAGGTCTGCCTGTTTAAGTGTCTCATCCGGGACCTCTATGCCTAAAGCGCTGGCTGCCTGCAGATTAATTATCAGGTTGTAATCAGCACCTTCCACCGGCACGTTTTCAGGACGCGTGCCTTTCAATGGCTATTAATATCACAAGGCATACAAATAAAAATGCTATATTTTTTCTGATGTTATTCATTCCTCCCCCTGATTTTTATATACCATGCGTAGAAACATTTGTCCAACAGGAAAGCAGACTTTCATTTCTGCCGTTTAGTGTTTCCCCTGGAAACACAACGTAGGGAAAGAATCTATTATTAATATGCGTTCACTAATGTTCACTAAACGTTCAGTATTTCGACAAGGAATACTAATTGTTATTAATCAGATAGTTAGGTATATTTACCCCGTTAGAACGGGTGAATGTCTTCTAATGGGGTTTACTTAAAGTAAGTTGTTTTCTTTTTTATCATTTCAGTATCAATCCTGAGGGCATTCGACTGAGCAGTTTCGCCCTGAACTCACTGCAGAAGGGCTCAGCCGAATGCCAAATCCCGACTGCTTGCCCTGAGCCCTTCAACTGCGTTCAGGATAAACTCTGTCGAATGTGTTGATCGCATGGCAATTTACCTCATTTTTATAGTATAATTTAAGTTGTAGTAAAACATTCTTATTGTTAACTCGTAACCAATCCTGTAGAAATCAATTATGACAATAATGGCGAAGTACAAAAAACTAACCGTGTTACATGTGGCAACCATTTGCCAACCTATTAAACCAGGTGTTGGCTATGGTCCCATAGAAACGATCATTTATAACATCGACAAGGGAGTCCATTCCTTAGGTCACCGGTCGATCGTTGCCTGCTCAGGTGATTCAAAGGTAACAGGGGAACATTACGTGACTGTCGATCAAAGTATCGGTGACTATTGGAGTGAAAACACACCGGAACGGCGTAGAACCAGGCGTATACACCTTTCAAAGGCATTAGAAAGGGCAAAGATGGGTGATATTGACGTTATCCATGTGCATGACGCACAAATGGCTGAGTATATTTATGACGGTATGCTGAGCATGCCTGTACCAATCATAATGACCCTTCACTTGTCTGCCCAGGGGAGCCCGATGATGGGAAATTACCAGAGGTGGTGTAATCCCCTGGCAGATCCCCCTGTGTATTTTGTTCCGATAAGCGAATATCAAAAACAGCAGTATTATGGTTTAGTTAACACGGTGGAAACTGTTTATCATGGGATCGAAGTGGAAGAATACCCGGCTAAAGAGAAGCAGGCTGAGGGGAGTTATTTATTTTCTATCGGCAGGGTAACTCGAGACAAAGGCCAGCACAAAGCCATAGAACTCGCGAAAAAGACAGGTTCCAAACTCGTCATTGCCGGTTGTGTCCAGGACAAGCCCGCGGACAGGGAATTTTTTGCGGGCTTGAAGAATTCCATAGACCTGTTCGTTGAAGTTGGCAAATATCCGGTTGGTAATGATTATTATGACAGGGTAATAAAGCCTTTACTGGACTGCGACAAACAGATTATCTACATTGGAGAGATCAGCAGTGAGCATAAAAAGCAATGGTACCGGCACGCGCGGGCTACCTTGTTCCCTATACAGTGGGGAGAACCGTTCGGGCTTGTCCTGATCGAATCAATGGCATGCGGCACACCGGTTATCGCATTCAATAAAGGTTCTGTTCCTGAAATAGTAGTGGACGGGAAAACAGGGTTTGTGGTGGATTCCATGGATGCTATGATCGAAGCAGTCGGCCGAATAGATAGTATTGCTCCACATGAATGCCGGGGACATGTGCGGGATCGTTTTTCCATAACAGGTATGGCCTGTAAATATTCAGAATTATATCGTACGCTGATCGACAGCCGTAAAATATCAGACAGCTACAGCAGACCGTTAACCGGCTATCCTTTGAAACCTCTCCACCATGATCGTCCTGTAACTACATAAGAAAACCCATGCCCAAAGACATTCCGGTAAGCAACGGCAATCTTCTTTTTAATTTTGATTTGGACTATCGGATCCGGGATGTGTATTTCCCCTTAATAGGCGAGGAGAACCATTCAAAGGGGAATCCTTTCCGGTTCGGAGTATGGGTAGATGGATGCTGTTCCTGGATGGGTCCGGAATGGGAAAAGGATCTGAGGTATCATGATAACAGCCTCGTGACTGATGTCTTTCTGAAAAATGAGTCCCTGGGTCTGGAACTACGCTGCCATGACGTGGTTGATGTGGACCTGAACGTATATATTAAAAATGTCGAAGTGATAAATCTGCAGGTAAAGGAGCGCCAGGTAAGACTCTTTTTCAGTCACGATTTTCACCTTTACGGCAATGATATCGGAGATACGGCTTATTTTCACCCCAGAACCCGTTCCATCATACACTATAAAGCAAGCAGGTATTTTCTCATCAGTTGCGGCCAGGCTGAAAAATGGGGGGTAGATCATTATGCTTGCGGAGACAAGGAGGTCCCCGGGAGGGTGGGAACCTGGAAAGACGCTGAGGATGGCGAACTCAGTGGAAATCCGATTTCCTGGGGTTCTGCCGACTCTACAATCGGAATATGGCTGAATCTGCCTCCCAACGGGAGAGCAGCGGCATTTTACTGGATTGCCGCAGGCACACGATACCATGAAGTGGAACAAATCAATCAGACTGTGTTGGAGAAGACGCCCGCGGAACTGATCAAGAGGACGTCGGATTACTGGAAAGCCTGGGTTCAGAAAGAGTCCAGACCCGACGGAGACCTGCCCAAAACAGTTACAGACATTTTCAACAGAAGCCTCCTCATATTAAGGACACAGATCGACAACAGGGGAGCGATCATCGCTGCAACTGATTCCGATATAGTCCGTTTCGGTAAAGACACTTATTCTTATATGTGGGGCCGCGACGGGGCCTTTGTTGCCGCCGCGCTGGCAAAGGCCGGCTACTTTCATGTGTGCAGGAAATTTTTCGACTTTTGCTCTCACGTACTGTCAGAAGAGGGATATCTCTTCCAGCGTTATAACCCGGATGGATCGCTGGCCAGCAATTGGCACCCCTGGTTAGTAAATGGAGAGGAAGCATATCCCATACAGGAGGATTCGACCGCTTTGATCCTCTGGGCGCTTTGGATACACTACCAGAGTTCGAAAGATATAGAATTCATCAGGCCTCTCTACAAGGATCTCATTCAAAAGTCAGCTGACTTTTTGGTAGCGTACCGCGATTCTGAGACTCTGTTGCCTATTTCTTCCTACGACCTTTGGGAAGAGCGTTATGGAGTGCACTCCTTTACTGTCGCGGCAGTAATCGCCGGCCTCAGGGCAGCGGCAAATTTTGCGAGACTCTTTCAAGATACCCCACTGGCTGAGAAATATGACAAAGCGGCCGAACAAATGAAGGAAGGGCTCACCATGTATCTGTACCATCCGGGTCTTAAGAGGTACGCCCGCTCCGGTTACAGAAGGGAGAAGGGTTATGAAATTGATGAAGTAATTGACGTCAGCCTGCTGGGACTCACGACCCTGGGAACATTGCCTCCCAAAGATCCACGGATGGTCAAAACAATGGAAGCAATACGTCAGCAATTATGGCTCAAAACTCCGGTTGAAGGTTGTGCCCGATACCGCAATGATGTCTATCAGCGGCAGAAAGACGGCCCGGAGGGTATCCCCGGCAATCCCTGGTTTATTTCTACACTCTGGTTAGGAGAATACTTTATCGCTCGAGCTGAAAGCCTTCAGGAACTTCACGAAGCCGTTCCTTACCTTGAATGGTGCGCGAATAATGCGCTTCCCTCCGGGGTGCTTGCGGAACAGGTACACCCTGTGAACGGTTCTCCTCTTTCAGTCTCACCACTCACATGGAGCCATTCAGCCTTCGTATGGGCGGTCCTGGAATACGTCGAAAAGTTCAACTTGCTCAAAAAGTGAAGCTTTCCGGGCAGGCTCGGAGCCTCCATGTAATGGTATTTGGTATAACAGGTTTGCCGCGGGTCTATCAGTATGGGGAGGGCTCACGCATTAATTATTTCTTTCACGTATAATAAACACACTATATAAGGAGGCAATATGGATCTAATCTCTCTACCGGTTGAAATAGAAGCGGGAAAGGTTGATGCCCGCTACAGGCTCGCAATAGCAGTTGCAAAAAGGGCAAGAAAGTTATACCAGGGCACACAGCCGACGATAGACAGTAAGGCAAAAAAAATGTCAACTATAGCTCTTGAAGAAATAGTATCAGGTTCTGTAATTGTGCTTATGGGCGAAGATGCTGTAAAAGCCAAAGCGGAAGCCGGGAAACTTACTTATGAAGAGATGATGGACGAAGCCAAACAAAAGGCGTCTCTTCCGGAAGACATATCAGAACTCGAAAAAGACCTTAAGGTTTACCTGCGCGAAAAAGAACAAAAGAGCAGCAAAGCAACCACAGAGGAAATCTTCCCGAAAAAAAGTTCTGTATAGTTTTCCCGTCCTCCAGGGACATCATGGCTCAATTCCTCATTGAAGCAGTTGTCATGACCCACAGCGGCGGGTTTCCGGGGATAATACCGGGAATCAGCGGAGGCAATGGCGGCGGCGAATACACTGAAGGGTCATCTTTCGGGCAGTTCTTCATTGCTTCAGAAGGTACTGAGCTTGTGCTTTATTTCGTTGTTTCAGGGGTTCCTGTTGAGATACAGGGCTGAGATTCCGCTGTGCTGACAGGTGGGATGACCACATACGAAATTGCAGCGGACGGCACATTGACCAAGCTTGGGACCACTACTTTCGATGTTCCGGCGCGGGCCGTGCTTGCCGTTCCGTATTTTTAGGATTTTCAAGCATAAAAAGGAAACATATCTGTTATTCAGGACAGGGACAGGCTTTAAGCCTGTCCCTGTTTTTTTTGATGGGTCAGGCGTCTTACAGATTGCTAACAAATGACTGGTCATAACAATAGGGCAGGATGACCAGTAAACAGTAACCTTCTCTATAACCGTATTATATCCCCAAAGTAGAATCATGAGGTTGTCCGCCGCCGTTGCCAGAAATTCCGTGATTTATCACAGAGAGGTTTACTTATAAAATGTATTTGATATAATTGAATTAATTAAAACATATTGTTTTAATGAAAAAATAAATAGGGGGATAATGTAGAGATGGAAGAGCAGGAATACGATTATTTGGAACCGATAGAGGTAGCAAAAGGAGTCTATTGGATTGGTTATTATGATGAAAAGGCATCCTTCCATAGCAATCCGTATCTCCTGATAGATGGTGATGAGGCAGTGGTTTTTGACCCGGCTGGTGTTATGGAGTATCCAAAGGTGGCAAGTAAAATTTTCTCGCTGGTAGATCCTGCGCAGATAAGCTATATTATTCTTCACCATCAGGACCCGGATTTATGCTCTGGAGTACCTCTGCTGGAAGATGTCATTACAAACAAACAGTTGAAAATAGTAACGCATTCCCGCGCCGCTGTCCTTATCAACTACTATGGAGTGAAGAGCGAGATTTATGCTGTTGACCGGCATCAGTATGAGCTTGCTTTAAAGAGTGGCCGCATATTGAAGTTTATGAAGACCCCTTTCTGCCATTTTCCCTCTGCCATTGTTACTTATGATCCTAAAGAAAAATTGCTTTTTTCATCAGATATTTTTGCAGCTCTTTCCGTTGATTGGGGTCTTTTTGCAGGGAAAGGATATGAGAGGCAAATGGAGACTTTTCATGTAGGATATATGGCCAGCCGCAAACATTTAAACATTATAATGGATAAAATTGCAAAGATGGATCTGGCAATGATTCTGCCGCAGCACGGCTCAATTATTAAAGGGGAAATGATATCCCGTTGTATTGAATTCCTGAAGGGGCTTCACTGCGGGATTGATTCACTCCTTAGTGAAGAGGAGTTATATGGATGGATACCGAAATAAGTAAAAGGACTACGGATAAAGCAGAAGAAATTACCGTCCTTCAGAGAAAATTAAAAGAAGATAGTTTCCATATACAGGGTCTGGAAAAGCGTATAGAAAAAGGGGAAAAATTATTCGGCAAAACTATTCTCCGTCTCCGCAGCGTACAAAGAGAATTACAAAAGGTCAGAGAAGAAGCTGAAAAAAGAAAGTTTGAGACCGGCATATTCATTTCAGTCCCTGACAGAGAAACTGATTGGATTTACCACAATAGAACGTGACAGCCTGGATTTGCTTAAAGAATCAATAGAACTTCAAAGTTATCTCTCGACGCTTATCAATTCGATTGTTGAGAGGGCAAAGAATAAAAGAATTGAGTTAAATATCGATTTTCAGAACAAAGACGTAAAAGTACATATCAATAAGAGTTACTTTAATCTGATAATTGAAAATCTTATCGAGAATGCAATTAAGTTTAACGATAAAGAGATAGCCCGGATCAATGTTCAGGTGGGGAAAATGCCGGGAAAAATACAAATTTCAGTTTCTGATAACGGCCGCGGGATCCCGCCGGAAGAGAGAGAAAAGATATTTGAAAAGTTCTACCAGATAGAGAAATATTTTACGGGAAGCGTGGAGGGTGTTGGGTTGGGCCTTGCTCTCGTAAAACGGCTTATAAATACGCATGGAGGAGAGATCCGGCTGGAATCAGAGATCGGGAAAGGTTCCAGGTTCACATTTACTCTTCCCGGCTAATTTAGAGCAGGGCACATAGTTATACCTTATTTTCAACAAGAAACAGCCTGGAGATCACTATTATAAGAACCCCCTTAGTTTATCTGTTTTCCTTATGTTTTAATTCTTTAAAATGGATACGGCATTCCGTACCATTATCTCTTTTGAAATCTAATTTACCCTGGAGCTGATCTTCTGACAACGTCACGATCAGACTCAGACCCAGTGATTCGGTTTTTCTGAAATCCAGATCATCGGGCATGCCGATACCATTATCACTCACTATAAGTTCGTACTCATTCACCCCTTTAATGTTCATTTTTCTGGATGTTATTTCAATTTTACCTTCTCTGCCGTCAGGGAATGCGTGTTTCAGTGAATTTGAAATCAGCTCATTGATAATCAGCCCGCACGGTATAGCTGTATCAATGTCAAGGATAACATTCTCTATATTTATATTTAGTACAATGTGCCCACCTTGTATCCCGTAAAATATAAACAGGTCGTTTACAAGGCTCTTGATGTAATCGTTAAAGTCAATGTTTTCAAGGTTTTTTGACTGGTATAGTTTCTCGTGGATAAGAGCCATTGATTTTATCCGGCTCCGGCTCTCATTAAACATTGAAATATAGTGTTTGTCCTTGATATATCTGGATTGCAGACTCAAAAGGCTTGAAATAATCTGCATATTGTTTTTAACCCTGTGATGGATCTCCAGGAGCAGGGTTTCTTTTTCTCTGAGGGATGACTTGAGCTGGTTCTCTACCTTTTTGCGCTCGGTGATGTTGGTCGCAATCTCCATCCTGACAAGCCGTCCGTCAGTCCATCGGATCGCCTGGTCACGGCATTCATACCATTCCTGATTAACCGTATTCTGCAATGTCCAGATATAAACACCAGTTGGATTTCCATCGCCATTCAGCAATTTTTTGTTAGTGCAGAACTGGCAAGGTTCGGTTTGACCGGATTGAAGACTTTTCCAGCAGATCTTTCCGGTGATCTCGCCCCAAATCTCCCGGCCGTACTTGTTTACAAATAACAGTTCATAGGTGTCCATGTCTGCGACATAAACAAGCGCATCAAGACTGTCCATCACTGTCAGGAGCCTTTCGTGGGATTTGTTCAGCGCTTTCTCTGCCCGTATGCGAACGGTGATTTCCTCTTCAAGCTCGATGTTTACGTTTTTCAGCTCGGAGGTGCGTTCCTCAACCCGGTGCTCCATCTCGTCGTAAGCCGCCTTGAGTTCAGACGTCTTCTTTTCTGCCAATGCACGGGCTTTATCCAGCGAATTTGCCGCAGATACAATAATTCGTCTTGAAGCATATACAATCAGTAAACTTATTAACGAGATACCGGAAATCAGGATAAAAAGATTTGACCAGAAATCTTTTTCTGCCAGGGAAATATCTTCTATCAATTCTCCCTGCAGGGGAGCCGTTCCAATAATCTGACCCGAGAAGTCAACCGGTGATTTGCGTTGTTTGTTGATCTTCGTAACACGTTGATCTTTTAATGAAGATAAAACCCCATTTCCGTCATAATACAGCTTCAGGTTCAAGTGGTACTCACTTGCAAAGTCATCTACCATTTTTTGATCGAGGTATTTACCGACAGCTATTACGCCGATAGGCCCGTAGTTGCCATCCAGTCTCTTCAATGAAAGTAATATTAATTCTCCATTATATTTAGCCACCAATGGATGAATCACCGGTTTGCTTACTGTTTCCAGCACCAGTGGGTACAGTTCATCCGGCTTTCCAAAGACGCCGGGTGTGTCGGCCCTCGCCATGGTAATTCCGTTCAAATCATAAATATTGACCAGGTCAAAATTCATAAAGTCATGATAGGGAATAATTACGTCCAGCAACCTGTCAATATTATGTATAGTGACGTTGTCGATGAGATGCCAATTGTTGCTCAATGAATTTATTAATCTGCGGTTTCTTTGCTGTTCGGTATCCAGTAGAGCTATTAAAGCGTTTTGATGTTTTTTTGTGAGAGTGTCTGCCTGCTGTCGAAATGAGCTGTATTGCAGATAAGAAACATAACTAATACCGGCAATAAAGAATGTGAGCATTAATAATGTTGGAATAAACAGTCTGATTTTAATATTTTCCATTTAGTTTTTACCGGATAGCGGGATAAGACGAATAATTATCCTGTCAAATTATTTATTCTCTTCTCTTCTCTTCTCTTTCTCAACAATTAAACGTATTCCATCGTAAAAGTCATCGGATCGGACAGCAAAGCCCGCACTTGGCAGCCCCTTCAATAAGGCCTGGTCGATTGACGGCAGCACCTTTTTGATTTTTGCAGCTATTTCCGCTGGTAATGAAGGATGCGATACAATTGTCAGATTTGGAATAGGCGGTGTTTCTAAAAGTATTTTAAATATATCCCCGTGTTTCTTTTTTGCCCGGTTCCAGTTGTAGTCCCACGTCGCCCCGGCAGCAACACTGCCGGCAGCGATTGCATCGGTAACCCGGGGATGACTTCCTAAAAAATAGACCTTACTGAAATATTCATCCGGGATAATACCTTTTTCCCGTAATAACGCGTTGGGATACTGATACCCGCTGGTTGAGTGGTGACTGACAAATGCAAACGGTTTTCCTTTAAGGTCTTTCAGGTTATTAAGGTCATTACGTGTTTTCAGGACAAGAATATAACCGTGATACGCATCAACTAATTTTGTTCTCTCAGGATTCCATTTCAGTTCAGTCAGAAGGAGTTTAATTTGAGGATTCTTCTGTTTGGCCACAACATACGGGACCGGCCCCAATCCTGCCAGTTGAACTTTACCCTCTGCCACCATTTCTATCATGTCTTCATAAGTTTCACCGCCTATGAAGTCAAACCGGCAGCCGACCTGTTTTCCCAGCCACTTAAGCATTGGCTGATATAATCCCCGTATTTCATCGACTGTCTGGCCTTTTTGATAAGGCGGGATACCGAAATGATAAAGTGGAAGTGTTTCATTCGCTGGCGCTGTTTCCCCATGATTTACAGCACTTTCTCCGGCAGGTGGTTTGGTTTTATTATCCGCGAATGAGAAGCAGGGTATAATAAGTATAAGTACAGTTAAAATAATTACAGAATATACTCTCCTTCCGAATATTGAATTATCCCGGTTTGTAATTGAAATACTTTGAGAAGAATGGTTTTTTTTGTTTATAGCTCTTGTCATGGTGTTTCCCCCTTTTAGTAATAAAAGATCAAATCAGGGAACAGGATGTCAAAACTTATTACGTTATGGTCTTTCTTAAGTATATATATATATTCTCAATAAAGTAATGTTGTGTCAATCAGGAAGAGAAAAGACTGAGACGCCAAAAGAACATTATGGATTCTTCTCAGTATCCTGAAGGAACAGGCTTGATGAATATTGAGCCGGAAATACGGCCGGAGTAACGGATAAATGGAGGGTAGGGGTTAACTGATATAATGCATAGTTTGTCTTATACCGGGCTCATTCCCTTTTTCCGCAGTATTTCAATCCCTCTGAGTTATTGATAAGGTAAAAGCTTCGAAAAGGATAATTTGCTTGCTTATTGTCTTAGCTTTATGATAGTCTTTCTATTAGAAGTTTAATGGAGTATTTTGTTGTATTCAAGCCGCAAAGTATTCAGCTTTGCGGTTTTTTTTATGACTGTGCCTCCTTTCACTTCAAATACGGAAAAGGAGGTAAACCAGCATGGCAAATGGAACAGTAAAATGGTTCAATGAGTCCAAGGGTTTTGGATTCATCACCCAGGAAGATGGTCCCGATGTTTTCGCGCACTATTCTGAGATTAGCGGCGATGGTTTCAAAAGCCTGGTCGAAGGCGATGACGTAAGCTTTGATGTCATTGAAGGCGATAAGGGCCCGAAGGCAACAAATATTGTAAAGCTGTAAATCTGAGAAGCAGGCCCTGACTGATGGGGCCTGCTTTTTCAATAAACCCCCGCATTTTTTTTCGTAAATGTGTTTACCCCGTTAAAAGAAAGCCTTCGATGAGATCAGAGGTTAAAAAATCTGACAATATCCCCTTCCCGGATTTCGAGTCTAAAATCCTTCTTCTTTCTAAAAGGGATTATAGTGACTAACCCGGCAATAAGAGGTTAAGATAAAAAATATTGACATAGACAATTATATAGGTTATTATCTATATAATATTATAGGTTAGTGGAGGGGATATGGGCGTGTCGTTTAAACAGGCAAATTTTCTTTTACCAGAGGACCTGCTTAATGAACTTAGAAAGAGTGTTCCCAAAGGTCAGCAGAGCAGGGTTGTGGCAGAGTCTCTGAGAATGGAACTCAGGCGCATGAAGCTGGAACGGGCACTGCAGAGCAGTTTTGGAGCGTGGAAACATGAAAAACATCCTGAACTCAAAAAAGGCTCACGTGCATTTATCAGGGCTATTAGAAAATCAACAAGATCAACCCGCACTAAATGAAAAAAATTGTTTTGGACACGGATGTATTAATAGATTTTTTAAGAGGCGGAAAAGAGGCTCTGGAATTTCTGTTATCCGCAGCTAAAGAATCGGTTATTTATTGTTCGGCAATAACTGTCGCGGAAATCCATGCCGGCATGAGAGAGTCCGAACGCGGAAAGACAACAGATTTAATTGACAGTCTGAATATCATTGATGTAACGCGCGAGGTTGCCGAAAAAGCGGGAGCATACAGAAGAGATGAAAAAAGACAATCGATTGAGTTGGATGACTGCCTGATCGCCGCTTCCGCCTTTATAAAAGGTGCATCCCTTGCCACCCGTAATGTTAAACATTATCCGATGGATGATATAAAAAAAGAGATTGTCTGAAAAATATCGAGCTCAATCCTCAATAGACAGATCCCGACTCATGCTTTATTATCCATCTACTTTTCCTTCAGTAAGATAAACAATCGCTTTATTTATATCTTCCCTTTTCCCTGTGATAAAAACTATGTCACCGGTTTTAAAGCTGAATTTTGGATCAGGGCTTGTATGCATCCGGTTTTCGCGTTCAATTACTATTATTGTAGCGCCGGTCTTTGTTCTGAACCTGAGGTCCTCTATGGACTTGCCGCGCACAGGCGAAGTATCATGAATAGTGCAGACCTCAAGAGCAATGTCAGAGAGAACAGCATATTTATCAAACAGCGGCTTTCGGGTTGCTGTTTTGCTCTGCCTCAGGGCCCTGTAACCGTCTTCCCTGATCATGTCAATAAAATTGAAAATCTCATTTTTAGGTATCTGATACCGGCCAAGGACCCTTGAGAATATCTCAACCGAGGTTTCAAATTCCTCGGGGATGACTTCATCAGCGCCGAGCTTTAACAAATCATCGACTTCAGAAGCATATCGTGTTCTGACAATGATAAATAACTCGGGGTTTTGCCTCCTTGCCGTCGTGACGATATTCCTGCAGGACGCGGGGTCAGAAATGGCAATGACCATTACCCTTGCCGTTTTTATGCCCAGCCGCAGAAGCACGTCGCCTTTTGTCCCGTCGCCGTAATATATCGGTTCCCCCTGTTTCTTCATTTCCCTGACAGTGTCGGCGTTAAATTCAAGTACTAAATAGGATATGTCAGCTTCTCTTAAAACCCTCGCGAGGTTCCGGCCGTTTAACCCAAAGCCGATAATGATCACATGTGATCTTCTTTTCTCACTAATTTCTTCATGCTCCGAAAGCTCTTTGTGTCTCTCAAGCCTTCGCAGTATTTTATGGGAACTCAGCCTGCTCGATACGAATGGAGAAATTTTCATAATAAAGGGGGTCAATAGCATCGTAAATACAGACGCTGAGAGAAACCACTGATACATATCATTTGAGATCAGACCTGCCGAAAGTCCTGCCACGGCAAGCACAAATGAAAATTCTCCAACCTGACCAAGGTCCATACTTGATTGTATTGACGTCCGTAAGGGGCGCTTCAGCAGATACATTGAGAGAAACCCGGTAACGAATTTTATAATAATTATCCCGAAAACAAGAGAGAGAACATAAAGTGTATTATTGATAAAAAAAGACGTGTCCATGAGCATGCCCACGGATATGAAAAAAAGTCCGTTAAAACTGTCTTTGAACGGCAGTATCGTTGATGTCGCCTCATGAGAATATTCTGATTCAGAGATCGCGAGCCCGGCGAGAAACGCGCCGAGGGCGAGTGAAAGGCCAAACTCTGAAGTCAGAAAGGCAATGCCGAAACACATGATTAAGATAGATATGACAAAAAGCTCCCGGTTTCTCGCGCGCACAATTTGATGTAATAAATTCGGAATGATCCACCTGGCGGAAAGCAGAACCACGGCAATAATGGCAAGGGCCTTTCCAAAAGTTAATATCAGATCGGACATCCCGCCGCCGCCGGACAAAATCGGAATGAAAAGCATGAAAGGCACGAGACAGAGGTCCTGGAAAATCAGTATGCCGACGCTGATCCTTCCGTGCGGTGTATCTATCTCCGCCCTGTCTGAAAGCAGTTTCATTACAATTGCCGTGCTGCTCAATCCTACTAAAAAGCCCGTGAAGACCGCCGTATTGGCGTCTCCCAGCCATTGATATGAAATTAAAGCCGTCAGTGATACGGTCATGAGGACATAAAGCCCTCCGATGCCGAAGACTTCAAGACGCATCTTTAAAAACCTGGACATGGAAAACTCAATGCCTATAGTAAAAAGCAGGAGGATAACGCCGATTTCCGAGAAGGTCTGGATAGTGGTGAGGTCCTCAATGAAGTTCAACCCGTGAGGACCAAGGAGCATCCCGGCCAGTAAAAATCCAACTATAGACGGGATCTTTATTCTGCCCAGCGCGAATATTACAATAGCGGATATCCCGAGGATTATTACGAGGGATTTTAAAAAAACAAGTTCGTGCATAGATTTATCAGATACCCGGACAACAATATTTCTTGAACTTAATCTATAACCTTAAATAAATGTTGTCAATACATTCCTTTGTAGCTTTTTAAAGATATGGATAAATTGTGTAAAATATCCATGCCGTAAAATATTATTATTTTATATATATGCTCCCACAGATTTGCAATCGCAAATCTAAGAATGGGTACAAAGTAAGCGAACCTATAACTGCTGCGAATCAAATATCATAAACACTTGACCTTTCAGATTGAACGGATATATAATCGATTCATGTTCAACAAATATCTAATATTAGTTTTTGGCATTCTTAAGACAGCATGGCATATAGCGGCCGTGGCTGAGGGGGATTCTATTAGCTAATAACAGATAGAACTTAATAATCTCAGAAGCCACGGTATAAAAACCGTGGCTTTTTTATTTTGGAGGAGTGAGATGAGATGGGATGCGGAAAAATACGATACAGTAAAAGCTCCGCAGGTGGATGCTGGCAGAGAACTTATTGTTATGGCGGAAGTAAGAGAAACCAATTCAATTCTCGATATTGGCTGCGGCACAGGAAAACTCACGGCAGAGCTTGCCCGTCTTGCGTCAAAGGGTTTTGTTACAGGGATTGACCCGTCCAAAGAGATGCTTGATAAAGCCAGGAGGACGTGCGAATCATTTAAAAACACTTCATTCAGGCTGATTTCCGCTCAATCGATGAGTTTTACTGACGAATTTGATCTAGTGTTCTCAAACTCAGCGCTGCACTGGATTAAGGAACAACATGAGGTGATCGGTTTAGCATATCAATGCTTAAAGGATGACGGCAGGATCGCATTTCAGCTTCCTGCCAGGAACTTCTGCAGTGAGTTTTATGAATATAGCAGTAATGCAATTGATCTGCTCGGACTTAGGGAGACATTCAAGGACTGGGAAACTCCGTGGTATTTCCCAATAAGAGAAGAATATAAAATCCTTCTTGAGAGCGTGGGATTTTATAACATTAAAATCTATTACAGGGATTATGGATTACTGTTTAAAAACATTAATGATGTTCTTGATTGGTGGTCATCTGCCGGCCTGAGACCTTTTTTGGCGCGGTTGCCGGAAAGAGAACGGGAATATTTCAAATATGCATTTGCAATGAGTTTTGAAAATAACAGAACAGAAAAGGGCATAGAATTCAATTTCAGAAGGCTCTTTGTATTCGCAGACAAATAAATTACGGATGACAGGCAGAAAATGAAAAACAATAAATTAAGCATAGACCGTATTGCATTCATTGGCAGGACTTTTGCCGAGTATATGAAGATGTTTGACCTTGACGAGGATATGCTTCGGCAAGGACCTGTACTTGACTGTCCGGCAGGGCCGTCATCATTTGCTGCAGAGGCTAATAATCGGGGCATTAACATTACCGCATGTGATATTTGCTATGATTTAGAGGTAAATGATCTTTCACAAAGAGGAAAAGATGACATAGCTCATGTTTTTGATAAATTTGATGAGGCGTCTCATCTTTATATATGGAATCATTATAAAAATAAGGATGAAGTTATTGCGCATAGGAGTAAGTCTCTGGAGTTATTTATAGGCGATTTTTCACAGGGTCTTAAAGAAGGACGTTATCGAAAAATCGAGTTTCCAGGCTTGCCATTTTCTGACAGGACATTTTCACTTGTACTCTCAGGGCATTTTCTGTTTTTATATGGCGACAGAATGGACTTTGATTTTCATGTTTCCTGCTTAAAAGAGCTGATGAGGGTGTGTTCAGGTGAAGTGAGAATTTTTCCGCTGGTTGGTCTTGATGCAAAGCCGTATGATTATTTAAATGATATATTGTCGATTCTTAAATTTAATGATATAAGTGTAGAAATAACAAAGGTTCCTTTTGAATTCCAGAAAGGCAGCAATCAGATGATGAAACTTTATCATAATGATGGCGGATAAAATTATGACAGAATTTAATAGATCAAACTGGGCAAGACCGGAGTTTGTAAGGCAATACAGGGATAATGCGGACATATACATTGTTGAGAGGCGGAGAATGATCGGAATTACAAAATCATTTTACAAACATTTCCTTTCCGTCAGGAAGGAGAATAATATCCTCGATCTCGGATGCGGCGATGGGATTATTACTCATAAACTTCTTGAAATTGATGAGTCGATGACAGCTACTCTGATTGACGGTTCCGAGGATATGCTGAATAAAGCAAAAGAACGGTTACAAGGCTATGATAATGTCAATTTCATAAAGGCAAGCTTTCAGAATGTTATAGAAAAAGGTTTACCGGCGCGGGATTATGACTTTACCGTTTCATCTATGGCCATACATCATTTAGCAATGAACGATAAGCGAGAATTATTCAGGTTAATTCACTCTCGTCTTAATACTGGCGGGTATTTCATGAATATCGATGTTCTGCTCGCACCGTCAGAAGCTCTTGATAATTGGTATATGAAGATATGGGAAGAATGGATGGATGACAAAAGGGCAGAGCTCGGCGCACTGGATGAACCTTCGGCGGACGTGATCAGGCGATACAAGGACGCGGAAGAAAATAAACCTGACACGCTTGACAGCCAGTTGAATGCATTGAGGGATATCGGCTTTAAAGATGCAGACTGTTTTTATAAATACGGGATATTTGCAATTTACGGAGGTAAGAAACAGGACAAAGCTGAAAAAGGAAAAACGAATGAAAGCGTCTGATCGATCAAAAAAAGCTATATTAAAAGATCTTCAGACCTTAACCAACATAGGCCCTGCTATTGCCGAAAAATTGTATTTTATTGGTATCCGTTCAACGGAAGAAGTGATCAATGCTAAACCAGAAGAGCTTTATAACAGGCTTCAGAAAAAGCTTGACTGCCATGTTGACAGGTGTGTTCTTGATGTCTTCAGGGGCGCAAAAAAAGGCAGGCCGTGGCCTGAGTGTTTGGATAGGAAGAGAAGAGAAGCAAAGAACAATAAGAAGTAATGGAGGGACAGATGACAGAGAAGATGAGAGTTCTTTTACATGTTAGTGACAATCAGCGCTGGAGCATGGCATTGGGAAATATTACAAACTTTCTGAAAGATGTAGGTCAGGACAATGCCGATATAGTCATTGTTGCAAACGGACCTGCAGTATCCTCATATGCTTCTTCAGACCATATGGAGACCATGGAATTGCTGGCCGACAGGGGAGTGCGGTTCAAGGCCTGCAGGAACACTCTAAAGAAACTTTGTGCTGAAGGGGCAGTGTGCATCACTGAGGACGCGCTCCCTGCTTTTGTTGAGGTAGTGCCTGCCGGCATTAGCGAGATCGTACGGAAACAGCGGGAGGGATACGTTTACGTAAAACCATAAAGCGACCAGGTATTGCAGCAAGTCGTACTTTGACCGGATAAAACGGAAGAAAACATTTTTTAAATCAAAATTCAAATGTCGCGTTCCTTTGCTATACTTGATTGTATATTAAAAAGGAGGATCTTATGAACTGTGAGAGCTGTGCGATTCCAATGCCTAAACCAGAAGACCATGGGGCAGGTGACATAACAAATAAATACTGCAAGTTCTGCGCGCCTGACGGCAATCTGCGAAACAGGGAAGAGGTCAGGCAGGGATGGATCAAGGCGCTCATGAGGTGGGAGAAGATCAGCATTCAGGAGGCTGAAAAAAAAGTGGATGAGGCAATGCCTAAAATGCCCGCGTGGAGAGACTCTTAAAGGAGTGACAAAATAATGAAATGGTCAAATCGATTGATAATTATGCTGTTAATTGGAGCTTTTTTGCTGAGCGGATGTATTTCCACTAAAGTAACGCTTTTCAGGAGCTACAGCGAGCCGTTAAAAGAATACACACTTGAAGGAGAGGGTGACGGCAAGGTGCTCATGATCCCTGTAAAAGGTGTGATCACAAGCCGTTCAAAAAACAGATTGCTCTACACAGAGCCCGGCACAGTCCAGGAGATCGTTTCTCATCTGGAAATGGCCGCGGAAGATAAAAAGATAAAAGTCGTTGTTTTACAGATTGACAGTCCGGGGGGCACTGTTACTGCTTCAGACATTCTCTATCACGAGATAAAGGAGTTTAAAAACAAAACCGGAAAGAAAGTCGTGATAGCCATGATGAATCTCGCCGCGTCAGGAGGTTATTATATCGCGCTTGCCGGCGACGAGATATATGCCCATCCCACTACTGTTACGGGCTCTATAGGTGTCATCTTTATACGGCCCGACATTGAGGGCCTTATGGGAAAAATTGGAGTTGAGGCAGATGTTACAAAATCAGGCGTATATAAAGACATGGGGTCGCCATTCAGAAAAAGTACGGAGACTGAGCAGGAATTATTCCAGGGAATAATCGATGAGCTGTACGGCCGTTTTGTCGGCCTCATAGCTGAGAACCGAGGTCTTGATCCTGACCAGGTCAGGGCCATTGCGGACGGCCGCATATATACCGCTCAACAGGCCCTCGATCTAAAGCTGATAGACAGGATCGGCTATCTTGATGAAGCTATTGCAGGAGCAAAACAGATCGCAGGACTGCCTGATAACGCTCAGGTTGTAGTGTACCGCCGCACTGAAAGGGCCAATGACAACAGGTATTATACAGCAACAGGAAAGGGCGGGGGAGGGTCTCCAAAGCTGATCGATCTGGGTATCCCGGAGTATATGAATGTCCCTGACGCCGGATTTTATTACCTGTGGACGCCGGGTGTGGAATAACTGCTTTTTTAATTCCTCGTTTGAATAGTGTAAAGTACCTTCATATGGTATAGGGCTTGCCCTGATAGGGCTGTATAACTTCTCCGCTGTAAGCGGAAAAACCAGTGAAAACCACACCTAAGGTTTACCCCGTACGGGGTAAAGAATAGCAGCTCAAGTTGAAAAAAACAATGAAACAATGTATCCTTAAAGTAAGGAGGTAAGGGGACATGCTTGCGAAGAAGACGTCTAAAAACCAGCTTACATTACCAAAAGATGTAGTAAAGGCCTTTCCAGATGTTGACTATTTTGATGTTAAAGTCAAGGACGATAAGATATTGTTAGTGCCGGTTAAGATAACCCCGTTGGGTTCCACGCTTAAGAGCATCAGGGGCAAAATCAAAAAACGCGGTATTACAGAAAAAGATGTAGATGATGCTATAAGATGGTCAAGAAAAAGATAGGCGTTAAAAAGGTTGTTTTAGATACCAATGTAATTGTTTCGGCACTGCTGTTTAAAGGTGAGCTATCAGCTATAGTTAATCTATGGAAAGAAGGGGAGGTTTTCCCTGTTATTTCTAACGAAACTTTTAAAGAGTTAACGAAGGTTTTCACATATCCGAAATTTTCATTGACAGAGGATGAAATCAGGAAGCTGATAGAAGAGGAAATTGTCCCTTATTTTGAGCTAATAAGTACTGCCAGAGTTGTTGAAAATGTCTGTCAAGACCCGGATGATGACAAATTTTTGTCATGTGCTTTGTCTGCATCTGCAGATTTTATTGTCAGCGGTGATAAGGATTTAACCGGGATAAAACAATACAAGAACATAAAAATAATAAATCCTCATAATCTTTTACAGCTTTTTGAGAAGTGAATTGCAAAAAGAAACATCCTGGTATCTTGTAATTATTCAAATAAATTGCGAGAAAAAAGGGACGGGTACATTATCTGGCGGGCAGAGAGCGGATTAACTCATACAATTTATGATAACAAATTAATCAGGAGGCTTTAACTATGGGGTCAAATTTTTATTATTGACAATCTCATTATATTTCTGAATCGCAGGATTTCCAGCGGGGGCACCAAACTTATTTAACCGGTTTAACCGGATATTCAAAGCTTCCCATAAACCTCTCATAGCGGAGGAGGCCAGCTAATATAATGCATAGAGTTAATTTGCGGTTTGCAAATATACGGTTGGCATTCATTGCCTGAAACAGTGCCGTCAGCAACCTCCATGGTATCTGGCCAGACCTCTTATTCTTGGCAGGGCTCACCTGCTCGACAGAGATGAAGAGGAAGTCAGGGGTTACAGAAATGATTAAGGTTGGGGGTCAGACATGAGTATTGACTTTCCAAAAATACTGTTAAATTATTTTCTGGTTGATTGGCTTGAAAGCAGTCAAATATCAATAGTCATGTCTGACCCTTATTTTTTAATTGAACGATAATCAAACAATTACTTGACATATTATCTACCATAAGGTATGATTTAACTAACCTTAGAGAAGGGGGCGATAAAATGGATATTTTTTATAAAAAATTGTCAAAGAAGATTAAAGCTATTAGGAAAAGATTAGGGCTTTCCCAGGAAGCCCTTGCTAAAGAGCTGGGTATTAACAGGGTTGCAGTCTCTCAAATAGAGAATGGTGAGAGGAAGATAAGCGCTGAGGAAATTGTAAAATTATCCAAGGTTTTTAACATACCTTCGGATGTGCTTCTTGATTTGGATAAAGATATTAAAGTAATTCTCGAGAAAAACATTAGACAAAAGCCAAAGAAAAAAAGCGAAATAAGGATAAGTGTACCGCAGAAAAATCTTGATAAATTCAAAGAGGTATTGCTTTATATTTTAAGTAAAGTAGGTTCAAAACCGAATATTGGAGAATCTGTTTTATATAAACTTTTTTATTTCATCGACTTTAACTATTATGAAAAATATGAAGATCAACTGATAGGCGCAACATATATAAAGAATCATTATGGGCCTACGCCTATTGAATTTATTAAAATTGTTGAGGATATGGAAGGAAAAGATTTAATAAAAGTTCAGGATAATTACTTTCAGTATCCGCAAACCAAATATTTACCTAAAAGAGAGTCCGATCTGACAAAAATAAATACACTGGAGCAGAAGGTTATTGATGATGTTTTGAATACTCTCTCTG
Organism: bacterium BMS3Bbin08; assembly: GCA_002897775.1. Classification (GTDB taxonomy): domain Bacteria; phylum Nitrospirota; class Thermodesulfovibrionia; order UBA6902; family BMS3Bbin08; genus BMS3Bbin08. The sequence continues at coordinate 32,596 of BDTR01000034.1, forward strand.
ACATGAACGCAACGCAAATCAGTTATTATTCTCATAATGATGTTCCATGGCGGACAACAGATGATGGTGCAGTTATAGATTATGAATCAGTATTCTATCGTACTCCGCCGTATTCAGTAAGGGATTACAGTGACGAAGATATTCAATGATATTCGTAAACTCGCGGAATTCGATAGGGATTTCAAAAAACTCGTCAAGAAGTTTAAAACGCTTGATGAAGATCTAAGCACATTTATTGCTAATCAGCTAAAACTGACTCATAAACTTAATATTGATAATAAAGGTGTTGTTCGAATATCTGATCTTGAAATTGAGTATCCACAGATATATAAGGCTAAGAAGTTTCCATGTAAGGCTTTAAAAGGCAAGGGTGCTGCAAGCGGCATCCGGGTTATATATGCGCACTTTGAAAAAGAGAATATTATTGAATTTGTAGAAATTTATTACAAAGGCAATAAAGAGAACGAGGATAGAGAAAGAATATTTAAGCATTACAGTAAAGAAAGTTAAACTGACTATAAAAAGGCTGGGTAAAACCAAGAAGGGATTATCGCAATTATCCGGTGTTTACAGAAAATGGTATTAAAAAAAATATGAAGTGGCGAGAAGACTTGCGGGGGTGATAATGAGTGAGGGATCAAATTAAACTCGAAAAGCTGGAATAACAGAAGATCTATTCGCTCTTGCATGTTTAGTTGAAAGCAATGGGCAGTTATCGGCTGCAAAACCATTTAAAGTATAAGTTGATTTTCGTCTGCACTCCCGATAAATCGGGAGTAAGCCGTATTCCCCGGCCACCCAAAGCTGTCTCAGTGCTTCCCGTACATTGTTATACATTTAAAACCAAGGAGTTAGACAAGAATGCAGTATGTTCCAGAATGGAACATACTGCATTAGTTCCGTGTGAAAGACTTTGATTTTTCAGACATTTTTTCTCCAAAGGCGAATCCGCCCGAGGCGGAGGATTCTGATTCTCCTTATTATTTCCGGAAAAATTCCCGCCACAGGCGGATCGGTACAGGACTGAAAAAAGGGGACCCCGTGAAAATCGAATATTTTCCGGGACTCAGTCCTCGGAATTCTTTGAATTCCAGAGGGAAAAATTCAAAAGCGACCGCATGAAATAAAAAATAAAGACAAGTCCTTACGATCTCAGAGCCTACAGGCGAGGAGCAAATATCTGTTTGGAGTTTATCCCGTTCTTCGGGAGCGTTACAAAGGAAGTTATTTAAATTTAAAGCCACCACTACAACTACCCCCGCTCCCGTGGAATCTGTAAGATTCCCGGGACTAAATCCTCGCCCCACTGCTTTCTTGCGAAAGCAAGAAGAGGGGCAGAGGGCCGTCCCGAGCCGTCACACCTGTCCTCCCTGTATTGATTTGAGAAGCAAATCAGGGGAGGAGTCAGTCGGCTTCAGTCCCTTCGGGTCTTACACAGCGCCCTTGATGAGCCTGCTCAAAAGATAAGGGAACTGTTTTGAGGATAGTTGAATAAGTAGTTAGATATTGATTTTATGCTATAACTTCTGCTTCCTTTTCTCTATTTGTCTTTCTTTCTTTCCCTTTCGCTTTCACTTTACCCACTGACCTCACTTTAACTCTTCTACTTATTTTTTCTCTTTTTTTAATTAATCTGCTCGATGAAATAATTTCTTCTACTATTGTTGATACAACTTGAGCAGGACTTACCGAAACACCACTTTTACTAAAGTTTTCCGCGATTCGATTTAACTCGTCCCAGTTTTTTTTCGAAAAACGAACTTTCCTCACAATTTCCGCCCCTTTAATAGTTGGCCGACCCCCACTGGATGAAAGGAGAGACTTTATCTGCTCCCTAAGTATATCTAGAAAAGGGGGTGCGTAATAGAAAGGAACATGTATAGATTCATGACGTGACGCCCCCGTAATTTTCTTAATCTGTGATGTTGTGAATACTTTTTTAAGCATATTATCCCTCCTAATCTTTATTTTAAATGTCGATATAATTAATCTGTCCATCTAAAACAAACGCCACTGTTTCTTGCTTAGTTTTTCTGCCGAATTCTTTAAGAAGGTCTGTAATCTTCTTCAATGCTTGTTCTGTCAATTCACTTTCAGTAACAAAAGATACAACCATTCGTGTCTTTTCTATCATAACTCTTGTCGTAATAACTCCTTCCACATTTTTACCTCCTGATACTATAATAGAACTTTCTGCACCGAAAGTCAAATCTTTTATTTAGATGTAATGCAAGAGGCCGTGCGATAACATAAACTATGTGAAGTGATCCCTTACACTAACTATTTCTATTTATTGTAAATGAGATTGGACAATATTTGACTAAAACTGTAATGAAGACTCCCCGCCGCAGAGACAGCGGGGTATCTGAGTTAGCAATGTTTTTTTTGTTAAATTTTAAACAGTCTTAACTGTCCTGTCCTTCTTTCTATTTCTGCTTTATCAATATTCTGATTTTT
>BDTR01000035.1 GCA_002897775.1 bacterium BMS3Bbin08
TGGAGAAAACTGCAACATTTAGGCTATATGCAGAAACAAAAGGGGATTTCTGAGAGCAATATTTAAAACTTACAAATAGGACATTTCTATTTTGGTAAGAATAGGACATTTCTAAATTGGTTTGACATTGCCTACTTCTTCTCTTGATTAAATCAGCGTCTAAAAGGTATATTATCGGGGTTCATAAAAAAAATATTCCAGGGAGGTAAATTATGTTTACCGATATTGTTTACCCCATTAGAGAATTTCTTTCTAACGGGGCTTATGCCATTAAAAACCTTTTCTCTAACGAGGTATATGCCATGGCAGGTCAGCCGCAGAATGGCGGCAGCGGCCAATCCGGAGGCGCGGGCTCTGCTTTTACATCATTCCTGCCCCTGATACTGATCTTTGTAATATTCTATTTCCTTCTGATAAGGCCCCAGTCCAAGCGGGCCAAGGAACATAAAAACATGCTGGATAACCTTAAGAAAGGCGATAAGATCGTCACATCAGGCGGCATTTTCGGCGTGATCGAGGCAATTGACGGTAATACATTGACCATAAAGATAGCAGAGAGCGTAAGGATAAAAACAGGCCGCAGCGCTATCGCGGGAATCAGGACAGACTAAACAGCCCGTTATACGTTACACGTTATTCGTTATCCGTCTGATAATTATCGGATCCTTATTTTTAAATAATTCGGGGGTTTTGTGAAAAAACAGTTCTTCTGGCGCATTACATTGATCGCGGCGGCAATCGTGCTGTCCATTATATTTTCTCTTCCTTCATTGCCGTTGTTCTCATCAATGCCTGACTGGTGGAAAAAGGTCATGCCTGACACAGGCATGACACTTGGCCTTGACCTTCAGGGAGGAGTGCACCTTGTCTTTGAGGTCGAGGGCGACAAAGCCGTGGACATAACAGCCGAAAGGATCGCCGCAAGACTGGCATCGGACTTAGAAGAAAAAGGGTTCACACCTAAAATAAAAACTCAGGGGCCGCGGATAATAGTAACCCCGGCAGAACCCGAGATCGAAGATTTAATAAACAACAATTATCCCAACCTTGTTTCGGAAAAATCGCCGGAAGGTCTTGTCTACAGGCTTTCAGACAGTGAGATAAAGCTGATCAAAGACTCTTCAGTAGAGCAGGCGCTGGAAACCATCAGGAACAGGATAGACCAGTTCGGGGTTAGAGAGCCTGTTATTCACAGGCAGTCTACCAATGAGATAGTTGTTCAACTGCCGGGCATTAAAGACACAAGCCGGGCTATCGAGCTGATAGGTAAGACCGCTATCCTCGAATTTAAGCTCCTTGATGATGAGGACCCCATAGCGGCAAAACTCCCGGAATATGTCCCCTTAGGCGGTGAAGAGAAACTGATAGAGGAGTTTGCCTCTCAGATCCCCGAAGATGACGAGATACTCTTTAAGAGGATAGAGGATAAAGAAACCGGAAGAGTTACGAAAAAGGTCTATTTAATGAAAAAACAGACCCTTATGACCGGAGACCTTCTTACGGAGGCCAGGGTCAATATTGACCGGAGGTTCAATGAGCCCTATGTAGGGATGACCTTTGACAGCGCGGGCGCCAAGCTCTTTGAACGGATCACCGGAGAAAACGTACAGAAGCGCCTCGCGATAATTCTTGACAACAATGTCTATTCAGCGCCCTCGATAAGGGACAAAATATCCGGCGGCAGCGCGCAGATAACAGGGTCTTTCAGCATGGAGGAAGCCAGGGACCTTGCGATCGTTCTCAGGTCAGGCTCTTTAAGGGCGCCAATGACAATGCTTCAGAACGTAACTGTCGGACCATCACTTGGAAGGGACTCTATCGAGGCAGGGGTTAAGGCAGGCATTATAGGCGCGTTACTTGTGATCGTATTCATGCTAGTGTATTACCGGATTTCAGGTTTGATCGCTGATTTTGCCCTTGTCCTTAATATACTTTTTCTTATCGGCACCTTGTCCATGTTCCAGGCCACCCTCACCCTGCCGGGCATAGCCGGTATTATCCTTGCCGTGGGACTTGCTGTTGACAGCAATGTTCTTATGTTTGAGAGGATAAGGGAGGAACTCCGGCTGGGGAAAACTCCCCGTGCTGCTATTGACTCAGGTTATGATAAGGCGTTCTGGACGATATTCGACTCGCATGTCACAACCATTATAACAGCGGCTGTGCTCTTCCAGTTCGGCACAGGCCCGATAAAAGGTTTTGCAGTGACCCTGGGCTGGGGCGTTATGATCAATCTGTTCACCTCGCTCATAGGGACAAAGACCGTCTTTGATCTAATAACCACAAGGTGGGAGATAAAAAAGCTCAGTATATGATCGAACTTATCAGAAAAAGGACAAAGATCGACTTTATGGGTAAAAGGTTCTATGCCCTGAGCTTTTCAGCGATCCTGATAGTTATGGGCCTGTTTACCATAATCCAGGTGGCACGCGGTACAGCCAACCTTGGGATAGACTTTGCCGGAGGCACCGCGGTACAGATAAAGTTCAGCGAGTATGTTCCTCTGGAGGATATCAGGGACGCCCTGACCGGCAACGGGCTAACTGACTTTGACCTGCAGGATTTCCCTAACGTAAACAAGGTCCTCATCAAGACAAAAAAAGGTGGAGAAGCCCTTGGCATTCTTTCAAAAAAGATAATATCCGTACTTTCGCAGAAATTTCCCGACAAAAACCTGGTCATTGATTCAACAACCGAGATCGGCCCGAAGGTTGGAAAGAGGCTGAGAAAGGACGCGATGTGGGCCATTTTAGCCTCGATCGCCGGTATCCTTATTTACCTCGGCTGGAGGTTCCAGTTCAGGTTCGGCGTCGGCGCTACATTTGCCACTTTTCATGATGTACTTGCTATTCTCGGCATTTTCTATCTGCTCGATAAGGAAATAAATCTTATTCTTGTCAGTGCCCTTCTTATGATAGCCGGGTATTCTCTCACTGACACAGTCGTTGTTTTTGACAGGATCAGGGAAAACTTGAGGGCCATGCACAAGAAACCTATTATAGAGGTAATAAACCAGAGCATTAACGAGGTGCTTTCAAGAACCATTATCACCTCCCTGACAACTTTTTTCGCGGCGTTCTCGCTGTATATTCTGGGCGGTGAGATCATTCATGATTTTGCCCTTGCTATCATGCTGGGCATTGTGATCGGAACATATTCCTCGATATTTGTCGCGAGCCCAATTGTGCTTTTATTAAGAAGAAAAAATCCTTGGGGGGGGGGATAGGAAAGTCCGTTATCGGTTAACAGTTATCAGTTATACGAACAACAAATTAACTAATCAACGAATAACTTATATTTGATGTGGATAAGCGGTGGTTGGTAAGCAGGACCAATCAGGAGTTTCTGGAATATCTCTCCGGAAAAACCTCCATATCCATGGCGTTTGCCCAGGTGCTTGTAAACAGAGGGTATAAAGACGCGGATTCCATAAGGGATTTTCTTTCTCCTTCCTTAAAAAATCTCCATGACCCTTTTCTCATGCCGGACATGGCAAAAGCCGTTGAGCGCATCAAAGCCGCTTCGGTCAAAGGGGAGACAGTGCTTGTGTACGGAGATTACGATGCTGACGGGATCACATCAACAGCGCTTATGGTCTCTGCCCTGAGAACGCTGGGCTTAAAAACACTTTACTATATCCCGAACAGACTTACCGAGGGCTACGGACTCAATAAGAACGGCATACAGCAGGCAGACTCATCCGGCGCGAGCCTCATAATAACAGTTGATTGCGGTATAACGTCTGTCGAGGAAATATCATTGGCAGCCTCGCTGGGAATGGACACGATCGTTACAGACCATCATGAGCCTCCACAGAAACTGCCCGACGCCCTGGCAATTATCAATCCCAAAAGGCAGGGCTCTGAATATCCTTTCAGGCATCTTGCCGGTGTGGGTGTGGCGTATAAACTGGCCGAGGCGCTTTTGGAAAGGACCGGAGCAGAGGGCCTTCTGGCGCTGGTTGCCGTAGGGACCGTCGCGGATTCAGTTGATCTGACAGGAGAGAACAGGGTACTTGTGTCCCACGGACTAAAGGCGCTCAACCGTACAGAAAAGGATAGTCCGGTCAGGCCGTGGATAGGTTCATTAAAGGAAACCACCAGCATGGAGGGCAAAGACCTTCTTTCAGGCGTCCTTTCATATACGATAATCCCCAGGATCAACGCTGCCGGCCGGCTCGGCGAAGCGCGTGAGGTTGTAGAGCTGTTTCTGACTCAGGACACAGCCAGGGCAAAAGGCATCGCCGCTCTTCTTGAAGACCAGAACAGGAAAAGACAGCAGATCGAGGGAGATGTTTACAGATCAGCCCTTGATATGATAGACGCCGACGATCCAGACAGTGTGATCGTTCTCTCTTCTCCTGATTGGCATCCGGGAGTAATCGGTATCGTTGCATCGCGCCTGGTTGACATGTTCTACAGGCCGACGTTTCTTTTCTCTGTCAAGGACGGCATTGCAAAAGGTTCGGCAAGAAGTATCCCTCCTTTTCACCTGTATAAAGGCATTTCAGATTGCGCGGACCTCTTCCTGGCCTACGGAGGCCACAGCCAGGCGGCAGGAATCAAGCTGAACGCGGACAAACTTCCGGCCTTCAGAGAACGCATAAGTTCCCTGGTTGAAAAAGTTCTGGACAAGGATGAGATGATACCAACCATTGAGATTGACGCCGGCATCGATCTTTTTGAGGTAAATTTCAACCTCATAAAAGAACTTGCCCTTATGGAGCCTTTTGGAAAGGCAAATCAAAAGCCGGTCTTCGGCGCGAAAGACATAAATGTTACGGACTACAGGATAGTCGGCAAAAATCACCTGAAGATGAAATTAAAACAAAAATCGGTTTCCATAGACTCGATAGGTTTCAGCATGGGATCTTTGCTGGAAAAAGTAGAGAATTCCTATGCTATTGACGTTGCCTTTGTTCCGTCCATAAACGAATGGAACGGGAACAAACATATTCAATTGAACCTTAAGGCCCTAAGACCAAGCGTCTAAGGTGTATAATAAACAATGCATAAAATTGAAGAAATAAGCACTATTAACGGCCTGATAGACAGGATATTTTCATATAACCCGGATACCGACTTTGACCTTTTGCGCAGGGCCTATGCTTTTTCAAAAGAGGCCCACTATAAACAAAAGCGCGTTCAGGGGTCTCCGTTCATAGAGCACCCCCTTGCCGTTGCTTCAATACTGACGGAGATGCGCATGGACGGCGCGACCATCGCGGCCGGCCTGCTGCATGACACGATCGAGGACACCGATACAACAGTTGATGATATCAAGGGGCTCTTTGGAGATGAGGTCGACTTCCTTGTGGAAAGTCTGACAAAGCTCGGCAAAATGGAATTCAGGACAACTGCCGAAGCATACGCGGAGAATTTCAGAAAGATATTCCTTGCGATGGCCCAGGATATCAGGGTGATACTTATAAAGTTCGCCGACAGGCTTCATAACATGCGCACTCTTGAATACCTCATAGAAAGTAAAAGGCAGAAAATAGCGAGTGAGACCCTGGAAATATACGCGCCCCTTGCAAACCGCCTTGGTATCGGATGGCTGAAATCAGAGTTCGAGGACCTGAGCTTCAGGTTTCTCGAGCCCAGGATTTACGGTGAGCTCGTCAGAAAGGTCGCAAAGAAAGGAGAGGAACAGGAAGGCTATCTGGAAGAAGTGACCGAGATCATAGAGAATAAACTGGCCGAAGCATCCATCAGCGGCAAGGTCTTCGGACGGGTAAAGCATTACTACAGTATTTATCAGAAAATGCAAAAACAGAGAATCCCTTTTGAAGAAGTGTACGACGTGCTCGCGCTCAGAATAACTACAGATACAAAATCAAACTGTTACGGTATCCTCGGGCTTATCCATTCTCTCTGGACGCCTGTGCCGGGCAGGTTCAAGGACTTCATCGGCGCTCCCAAATCAAATATGTATCGGTCACTGCACACGACGGTTATCGGACCAAAGGGAGAGAAAGTGGAGATCCAGATCAGAACAAAGGAAATGGACAAAATCGCTGAAGAGGGTATTGCCGCTCACTGGAGGTACAAGGAAAAACACGCCATCAGTGAAAAAGAGGATAAATATTTTACCTGGATGCGCGATCTCATACACTCACAGAAAGACCTGCCTGACGCTAAAGAATTCCTTGCGGCTGTAAAAGGGAATATATTCCCTGATGTTGTCTACGTCTTTACTCCAAAGGGCGATGTAATAGAACTTGCCCAGGATTCCACTCCGGTTGACCTTGCCTACAACATACACACGGATGTGGGGCACCAGTGCACAGGGGCCAAAGTGAACGGGAAGATCGTACCCCTGAGATATAAGTTTAAAAGCGGCGATACCGTTGAAATAATAACCTCTAAGGGGCATAAACCAAGCAGGGACTGGCTTAAATTCGTAAACACGCAAAAGGCAAAAGCACGGATAAAACAATGGCTCAAAGGAGAGGAACGGGAAAAAGGCCGGGCGCTTGGCGAAGAACTGCTGGAAAAGGCCCTGAGAAAACACGGACTGAGTCCTTCTCTGTCAAAGTCTCCGGAAGCCCTTGAAGCAGCCAAATCCTTCAACCTGAAAACTTATGAAGACCTGATGATAGCTATTGGTTACGGCAAACTCTCCGCGCTCCAGCTCGTACACAAGCTGCTGCCGGAATCGGCAGAAGTGGAACAGGCCGTAAAGAGAGAGTCCCGGAAAGCGCCCGAGGAAAAGGGGATAAGAATGAAAGGCGTGGACAACATAATGTTCCACCGCTCCAAATGCTGTTCCCCGCTCCCGGGAGAGCCTGTTGTCGGGTTCGTTACAAGAGGCAGAGGGGTTTCCATACATACTGAGAACTGCCCTAACCTTGAAGCAGTTACAATTGACACGGACCGTCTTATAGACGTGGAGTGGGTTGAAGACGGAAAAGCCGATTCCACATATTCTGTCAAAGTGTCCATCTTTACCCTTGATAAGACAGGTGTTCTTGCTGATATCAGCGCGGTCATATCGGCAAATAATATTAACATACACCATATAGACGCCTCTGCCACAACCGGTAGTCAGGCTCATTTCAATTTAATCCTTGAGCTTAAGAGTAAGGCACAGATGGCTGACATTCTCAAAAAACTGTCACTGATCAATGGAGTCCTTGAGGCCAAAAGGGTCAGGGCGGCTTAGAGAAAACGGATAAAAACCTGTTATTTGAAGATACTTGAACAACTTCAATGAGTAAACCTTCTATTGTTTATGACATGTTCAGCAGCCCGATGGGCACGCTGTATCTTATTTTCAGCGGTCGATCTCTAGCAGGAATATCATTCAGCAAACCCGGCCGGACCGCGTATAGAAAGAACTCCGCTCCAAAGACCTTTACAAAAGAACTCCTGGATTACTTTCAGGGAGCGGATAAAGGCTTTACCCAGAAAATAATTTTTCTTGAAGGCACGGATTTTGAGAAAAAAGTCTGGTCAAGCCTGAACGACATACCCTTTGGAGAGACCAGAACATATAAGTGGGTCGCCGACAAGATTGGAAACCCCGCGGCATCCAGGGCGGCGGGACAGGCACTTTCAAAAAATCCCATCCCCATAGTACTGCCATGCCACCGGGTCATTGAATCAGACGGCTCGATCGGAGGGTATTCATCAGGGGTCAATATAAAGAGAAAACTGCTTGATCTGGAATATTATTCAAAGATGGACAAAAAATAAAGGGGCAGAGATCTCTCCCCGCCCCTTTTTTGTGTAGTCTGGTTTCTGTGTTCTGCTTTTTAGTACATTCCTCCGCCCATCCCGCCCATTCCGCCGGGCATACCGCCGCCAGGCATGTCACCGCCCTTTTCCTCAGGGATGTCGGTTACCATAACGCTGGTTGTAAGCATCAGGGCCGCGATAGAAGCCGCGTTCTGAAGGGCAATCCTTGTAACCTTGGTCGGGTCAATTATTCCTGCCTTTATCATATCAACGAACTCCTCAGTATTGGCGTCAAAGCCATAATTGGCGTCCTTACCGTTTTTTACCTTTTCAACAATCACAGCGCCCTCGAGCCCCGTGTTAATAACGATCTGCCTTATCGGCTCTTCAAGCGCCCTTATGGTGATATCCACACCGACCTGCTCATCGGCTTCCTTAAGTTTCATTTTAGTTAAAACCGGAATGCACCTGAGCAGAGCAACACCGCCGCCCGGAACTATGCCTTCCTCAACGGCCGCCCTTGTCGCGTGAAGCGCGTCTTCAACCCTGGCCTTTTTCTCCTTCATTTCGGTCTCGGTAGCGGCGCCGACATTGATCACTGCAACTCCTCCGACCAGTTTTGCAAGGCGTTCCTGAAGTTTTTCCTTATCATAATCAGACGTGCTTTCATCGATCTGCGCCCTTATCAGTTTTATGCGTCCTTCGATCTTTTCTGATTCGCCCGCGCCTTCGACAATGGTGGTGTTCTCCTTGTCAATGGTGATCTTCTTTGCCTTGCCGAGATCTGAGACACTTATGCTCTCGAGCTTTATGCCAAGATCTTCAGTGATCATTTTCCCGCCTGTAAGGACGGCTATGTCCTCAAGCATTGACTTTCTTCTTTCGCCAAAGCCCGGCGCCTTAACAGCGCACACATTCAGGGTGCCGCGCAGCTTGTTAACAACAAGCGTTGCAAGGGCCTCGCCTTCCACGTCCTCTGAAAGGATCAACAGCGGCTTTCCCATCTTCGCGGTCTGTTCAAGAATAGGCAGAAGGTCCTTCATGGAGCTGATCTTTTTCTCATGTATGAGGATAAAGGCGTCCTCGAGAATACACTCCATCCTTTCGGCGTCGGTTATAAAATAAGGGGAGACATACCCCCTGTCGAACTGCATACCTTCAACCACGTCAAGCGTTGTCTCCATGCCTTTTGCTTCTTCAACAGTAATAACACCGTCTTTGCCCACCTTAGCCATTGCCTTTGCTATAAGGTCTCCTACCGAGGGATCGTTGTTGGCTGATATGGTACCGACCTGAGCGATCTCTTTTTCCTCCTGCACGGTCTTGCTCATTTTTTTCAGTTCTTCAGTGATAGAGACGGTTGCCTTTTCTATTCCCCTTTTCACATCCATGGGGTTGGCGCCGGCCACTACATGCTTAAGGCCCTCCTTATAAAGCGAGTACGCAAGCACTGTAGCTGTGGTCGTACCGTCACCAGCCACATCAGAGGTCCTGCTCGCGACCTCTCTTACCAGCTGAGCGCCCATGTTCTCGTAAGGCTCTTTAAGCTCGATCTCTTTTGCCACGGTAACACCGTCTTTTGTGATGAGCGGCGCGCCGAATTTTTTGTCAAGAACAGCATTCCTTCCCTTGGGGCCGAGAGTCGCCTTAACAGCATCACTCAAGATTGTTACACCGTTAAGAATACTCCTTCTTGCCTCCTCACCAAAAGCTAACTGTTTAGCCATTTTCTCCTCCTTCTTAATATCGCCTGCCTGCCGGCAGGCGTGACAAATTATTTTTATTTTTCCAGTATTCCCAGAATATCTTCTTCCCTGATAATGAGATATTCGACACTATCCATTGTGATCTTGGAACCTGAGTACTTGTCGAACAGAATCACGTCACCGACCTTAACGTCCATCTTCTGGACCTTTCCGTCGTCAGTAACCCTGCCTGAACCAATAGCTATTACTTCTCCTTTCTGAGGTTTTTCCTTTGCGGAATCCGGGATATACAGTCCTCCCGCGCTTTTCTCATCCTCTTCTGAATACTTGACCAAAACCCTGTCTCTGAGCGGCTTGAACTTCATGGTTGCTTCCTCCTTCTTAGTGGTTAGTTTTCTTTAAATTCTCTATGCGGGCACGGGCAGTGTTAGCACTCGCTTCGGGTGAGTGCTAATATACAATTAAACAGTTTTTAAAACAAGGCATTAAAAGAGCTAAAAACGGCAAAAAATAGGGGGAATCCGGCAAATAATGCCATTTTTCTGCTTTTTTCTCAAAAATACGGAATCTTTGATCAAAATTAAGAATAGATGTTCAGTTCCTGAATATAAGGGCCTTTAGCGAGTACTTTCTGGAACCCAAAAAAACCTTTATCAGCAGCACACCAGAGATAAATCCGCCTATATGCGCAAACCACGCAACCCCTCCGCCGCCGGGCGCGGCGCCCGCGCTTAACAGGCCGTTAATAAACTGGATCGCGATCCACAGGCCTATTACAAACAGGGCCGGCAGCCTGACAACCTGAATGAAGAACACAAGGATCACAATAGTACGTACCTTTGCGTGAGGGAAGAGCAGCAGGTACGCACCAAGAATTCCTGACACAGCTCCGCTCGCGCCTATCATCGGCACCATTGAGTGGGATTCGGTCAGCGCGTGGGCGTACGCGGCCAGCAACCCGCAGGTAAGGTAGAACAGAATGAACCTCACCTTTCCGAGCCTGTCCTCGATATTATCCCCGAATATCCAGAGATACAGCATATTGGCAAAAAGGTGCAGGAAACTGCCGTGTATGAACATTGAAGTAAAAACCGACAGGAAAGGGTGTATGGGCTGGACAGTGGAAAATGTCAGCATAAAATGGGGAACCGCTCCATAGGCGAACGCGATACGTTCGGGGTCGGAAGGAATGCTGACCTGCCATATAAAAACCATGGTATTAACCGCGATCAAACCAATCGTGACATATGGAAAAGTCCTGGTCGGGTTGTCATCTTTATAAGGGATCATATCCTGGAATTGTCAATTGTCGATTGTAAATTGTTAACTGCCTCCACCTTTATACCATTTTTTATTAGGACTGCCGCTGTAACACCCCTGCCCCTGATCCTCCTGCCTCCAGCCTTAATATGAACGCATCCGCATGAAGGGCTGTCATCTTTAAAAAAAACCGTCCCGGCCCTGACCAGTGCGGCGATCTTCAGTACCTCTTCAGCACCCCTTAGAAGTTCTTTGGTATAGTCCGCGCCCGATCTTCCTATCGCCTTTGCCCTGCCATTTAAAATATCTTCTCCGTCCCCGCCGACAAGTTCGATCGGTTCTCTTGGAGTTGAAAGTCCGCCTAACTGCTCGGGACACACAGGCAGTGCCTTTCCCATGGCCACAAGGTCCTGAAAATGCTTTATGCGGTTGTCTTTACCATCGTACCTTGAGTTAATACCGGCAAGGCACGCGCTTACAAGAAACATGAGGTGCACCCTTCAGAAAAAAATGTCTCCAACGGGCTAAACTTAACTAAAAAAACGGATTTTGTCAATCAACGAAAAGAAAAGTTATACGCTTGCCCGCCAGTAAGTTCTTGCCTGCCAGTCTGTTTGGCATGGTGGCGGGTTATTGGTTATATGTTAATTGTTGAAAATGCTCATCTCTTCATTCATTCTCTGAATTCCGAACTACTTATTATGGCTTATAGTGTTTATGCTATAATAGTTATATATAAGATTAAGGGGGCGACAGGCCTCGACGGTGGTTGCGAGGTCTGAACTGCATGCCGTGGAATTGTCACCACGTTAAAAAGACAAGAAAAATTCAAACGCCAATACAGAACTGGCACTCGCGGCTTAATTAAGCCGCGCGCTTCTCTGTGAATGCCTGCGGCACAGAACAAGCGTCATCAAGCAGGCTGGCCTGAAGTCATTTCCTCTGGTCTTCAGGTAAGATCTCAGGGGATAGGGTTCAAGAGGGCTTTTCTGCCGGCACACCTGATCCCGAATCTTAAATAGGCAGAACAAGCATGTAGACGTTCAGAAGTAGTACTGCCGGACCCGGGTTCGAATCCCGGCGCCTCCACCACTGAACCACGTAGGGTTCAGTGCCGCGACGCAGCCTGCAAGGCGAAGTCGGGCACATCAGCTAGCCTCAAATAAAGACAGAAGAGAGTAGCAAGTAGATAGTAGAGAGATTCTATTTTTCTCTCTACTCGTTGCTCTCTTCTCTCTACTTTTATGAAGGGATTATGGCACATCCAAAAGTTTTGGCAATGGTTATGGCAGGCGGCAGGGGCAAGCGGCTCTTCCCTCTTACCTTTGAGAGGTCAAAGCCTGCTGTTCCCTTTGGAGGCCGGACTTGCATCGTTGACTTTGTGCTGAGCAATCTCGTTAACTCCCACATATTCTCCATTTATCTTTTAGTCCAGTACCAGTCACAGTCCCTGATAGACTATGTAAGAGAGAACTGGGGGCTGTCCGCTGTTATACAGGACCATTTTGTCACTGTGGTCCCTCCGCAGATGAGGTTTGGCCCTGACTGGTTTCAGGGCACGGCTGACGCCGTATTTCAGAACCTCAACCTGATCCGCTACCACAAGCCGGAGCTCGTAGCTGTCTTTGGGGCTGACCATATCTACCGAATGGATATCCGGCAGATGATAGACTTTCATATTGAAAAAAACGCGGACGTAACGGTCGCCGCAAGGCCTGTCCCGATAAAAGAGGGCAACGCGTTCGGCATAATTGCCTGTGATATTGACGGGCGGATAAGGGCTTTTGAGGAAAAACCAGGGCATCCGACCCCTATGCCGACCGACCCGAACCGCGTTTACTGCTCAATGGGCAATTATATCTTTAACACAAACACCCTGATAGAGGCCCTGGCAGACGCGCAAAGGAAAAAAGAACATGATTTCGGCAACTATGTGATCCCGAGCATTGTCGGCAAAAACAGGATCTACGCGTATGATTTCGAGACCAATGATATACCCGGCATAAAACAATATGAGGAAAAAGGCTACTGGCGGGACGTCGGGACAATAAAGGCGTTCTGGGAGGCCCATCAGGATATACTCGGGGACAAACCCCTGTTCGAGCTTGGCAACGAGCTGTGGCCCATCAGGCCGTCAAGGAACACCCTGCCTGCAGCGAAAATCCGGCGCGGGGAGATAGTTAACAGCATGATCGCGGAAGGGACTGTTATAAACAACGCGAAAATAGTTAATTCAGTCATAAGACGAGGTGTTGTTATAGAAGATGACGTGGAGATACTTGACTCCATAATAATGGACCATGTCCTGCTGAAAAAAGGCTGCCGCCTGAATAAAACCATAGTTGACCGTTCAAATATTATTGAAGAGGGCGTACATATCGGTAAAGGCAGCGGTAAGCCGTATTTACGCGCTTATATGGACCCCTCGGGCATAGCTGTGGTAGCAAGCGAACAGCAGGCTTTGCGTATTTAAACGGGTTTTTTACGGACTGATAAAGTTTTTTAATGTTAATATTGCCAATATTGCCTTGACACCCGTCCGATTCCTTAATTTATAATATATATATTTTTTTTGACTTCTTTAAAAAAGTTCTTTCAACTGAATACAATTGAAAAAGGAGGTTTATATGAGGGTGTTTTTTGTATTAACTTTGCTCATAGCAGTTGCCTTTATGAAAATCGAACTTTGAATACCCCGTTTTGTAAACGGGGATGAAAAAGTTCACCTTTTTTAAGGAAAAGGGTAATGTGCTATATTTAGCACATGGGGATAAAAAGAACAAGTCATGCGGTCTATGATACA
>BDTR01000036.1 GCA_002897775.1 bacterium BMS3Bbin08
AAAAGAAAAAAACATTATAAATCAATCCGTTAGATTGATTTTAGAAGCGTAAAAATGCTGACAATAATTTAATGAGGCTCTCTCTATCTTCCCCTTATTAAGCCCCTTTCTCAAGTCTGATGTTGTACTTTTTTATCAGATAGTGTACAGCAGGCCTGGAAAGACCGAGATCTTCCGCGGCTTTACTGATATTACAGTTGTGTTTTAAGATGGCCATGTTGATGAGTTTTATCTCAAGAGCTTTTCTGGCCTTTTTGACGTCAAGGGGCTGTGCTGTTTCCTGTACGGCTTCCAATCCAAAATCAGCTGGAGTAATAGCAGATCCTTCGGCAAGGGTAAGCGCCCGGCGAATCCTGTTTTCCAGTTCCCGTACATTACCCGGCCATTCATAAGTAGTCAGGGCCTCTATAGCCCCATAGCTCAAAGACCTGGGTCTGCCCCTCTCTGTTGAGAATTTTCGCAGGAATGACTTTGTCAGAAGGAGGATGTCCTCCCTTCTTTTCCTGAGGGGAGGCATATGTATAGTCACCACAGCCAGTCTATAATAGAGGTCATCTCTAAACAGCCCTTCAGAAATTAGTTTTTTTATGTCCCTGTTGCTTGCCGCAATGACCCTGCAATCTATCTCTATGGTTTCTCTGCCCCCGACCCTTTCTATCCTGTGGTCCTGAAGAAACCTTAATATCTTTACCTGAAGTGAGAGCGGCAGGTCCGCGATTTCATCAAGAAAAAGGGTGCCGCCCTCTGCAAGCTCTATCCTGCCTTTTCTTTGGCTATGGGCTCCTGTAAAGGCGCCTTTTTCGTATCCAAAAAGCTCGCTTTCCATAAGATTCTCCGGTATGGCTCCGCAGTTTATAGGGACAAATGGTTTGGTTTGTCTAATGCTGTTAGTATGGATGGCCTTTGCTGTCAGTTCTTTCCCTGTACCGCTTTCACCGGTTATCAGCACCGGTACATCCGTAGTTGCCACCTTTCGTATAATGGCAAAGATTTCCTGTATGCCCGGGCTCGAACCTATGATCTCACCAAGGGCTCTCTGCTCAAGCTGTTTCTGGAGTTCCCGGTATTCGGCCTCGAGAGTGCAGACATAACATGCCCTTTTAAGTATGGCCTTGAGCTCTTCAAGGTCTATGGGCTTTGTAAAAAAATCGTGGGCACCCCTGGATACGGCCTGAAGGGCCGCGGATCTATCCGGATTCCCTGTAACGACAATAACCCTGGCATTAGGCTCATTTTGCAGTATCCGGTCAAGGAGTCTCATGCCCTCGCTCGTATCTTCAGGATGAGGAGGGAGCCCCAGATCGAGAATCACAAGATGGGGGCGCTCACGTTCCATGAGTTCCATGGCCTTCTCACCATCCCCGGCAAGAAAAACCTCATAGTCACGGGCCAATGCCCATTTCATTTGGGTTTTTATGTTCTCATCGTCTTCTATGACTAATATTACTGGTTTTTCCATTCTCACATTTCCTTTAATCCGTAAGGCCGGCTGGAGTTATTGGGTCTGTTAACGGCTAAACCGACCTAATGCCTTCCCCTACAGGCAACCTTACTGTAAATGACGTTCCCTTTCCCTCTACACTCTCCACCTCGAACTTTCCATTGTGGGCCTCGACAATAGTCTTGCATTGATAAATACCTATCCCGAAACCGCCCTTCTTGGTTGTCTTGAAAGGCTGGAACAGGGTTGTTTTAATAAAATCCCCGGACATCCCTGTTCCATTGTCAGCTATTGTTATATTAGCATTTCCATGGCTCTCTGATGCCCGCACCCTGATCTCCCCCTCTCCCATTATAGCCTCATACGCATTTGTAAGAAGGTTTAAGAATACCGTTTCCATTGCCTGGGGATCAACATAAACTGGAGGTACGCCGTCGATTTCCTCTGTAATTGTCACGCTTTTTGTCCCGGGCAAGGCAATCTTTTTTATCGCGTTACGAATCAGGCCGCCCAGTTCAACATTTTCTCTTTTAAGTTCAAGGGCCTTTGGTATGGTAGAGAGTCTTTCAATCAATCCCTTCATCCTGGACACTGTATTATTAATAGTATTAATGGTGTCCCGTTGAAATTCAGGATTATCCATATTGTATCTGGCATTCTGGCTGGTTAGAGAGAGAGAGTTTGTAAGGTTTTTTAAATCATGCGCTATAAAAGAGGACATCCTGTAGAATACCTCGACCTCTCTGGCAGCTATGAGGTCCTGGGTAAGTCTAATATTTTTTAGCTGCACCGCGGACTGTGTGGTCATTGCTTTCAATATCTCAAAGTCATCCTGACCGTAAGGTTCACCGGCAGGGTTATCTCCTTGCAGAATGAATCCTATAATCTCTTGTCCCACCACCAGAGGGGCGCATAAAACAGCCTTTGTTTCCTCCTTCAGTACGTTGATATCTTTATTGTGCCGGTTATTCAGAAACTCATTAATCATAAAAGGGCCCATATGTTTTTTCATATGCTGGACAAGCGGATGGGTCCTGCTTATGTGTCTGTTAGCCGCCACCAATTTATCCATAGTTATTAAATAGTCTCTGGATACCGGGTCATAGAGCCAGAGACGGATATCCTTGGCGCCCATGGTTTCTGAGACCATCTCTATAATCGTCCTTTGTATTTCATCTAAAGACATCTTTGTGCTGATCTTTTCTATGGTCTCCATCCATTGCTCCCTGAAATCATATTTATGCTTATAAAAGTTCCGGTTGATGAATAGCTGAACCTTTCTTCTGAGCCTATCGGTAAAGAGGAGCATGACCAGGGCCAGGATTGAGATAAAAATAAAAAGGGTGGTAAAAAAATAATTAAAAGGGAGATCAAGAGACTTAATGCCAAAAGTAATCATGCCTACCGTAAGGAGGTAAAAGCCGACTATTAATACCGTGAGTGAATTAAAGACAACATATCTTGATATATAGATATCTACACTGAGCAGTCGATGCCTTACGATAAAAATGGCTATCATGGTCGTGGATATCAGGATTACGACCGAGATAACAGGAATAGTCCGTATGTTGAGCGTCCGGAAGAGTAGCGCCTGACTGGACAGATATATAAAAAAGGCAAGAATAGCCGCGACCCCGAATATTACATGTTTTATCTGAAATCGATTAAAACTACTCGATGAGCGAAGTGTGTTCTCAAGGTGAACAAGATTAAGTACCAGCCCGAGGAGAAGATATATATAAAAATACCGCCCCACAGGACCCAAAATGAAGAGCCCTGATAATGAAATGGAAATAAACTTTGAGGATCCGACCATTAGAACAAAGAAAAGGGATACTATGGCTGTTCCCAATAAAACAGGGGTCCATCTGGATAATATTTTCTTATAGCCTGCCCTGGCAAAGACAATAGAGAAAAGCAGCCAGGCCGCCGGCAATATGGCCTGTCCTATCAATGTGAGCCGTATACCCGGGAGCGCAATCTGCCTCTCAGCGTTTGAAAGGAGTACAATGGCGTCTCCGGCCTCAATAATAGCCAGGCTGACCATACCGAGCGCAAATCCTATATTGAGGGGATGCCGTACATCGCGAAAGAAGGTAAACAGCCCCAGTACGAAACATAAAGCCGCGCCTGATATCGGGAGAATGACAAAGTAATTATCCACAATGCCCCTATTCTGTTAAACCTGACAGCATGTTAAAAAATTATTATAATAGAACGTCGATAAAAATTACCATAAAGTCAGAGATGATTTTATTGACAGGCAATTCTATAACGTGGTATACAATATGTTTAAGTACTCCACGGGGTTAACCATCTATGAACAGTTATTATCAGATTTTATCGCTCCTCAAAAAAAACAGTAAACCGGATATTCAAAATGCTGTCAGCCGTGTTCATGGTCAATTACTCCGCGTATTTCTTTGCGCGGTGATTCTTCTGTTTATTCCCCTGATCATCTCCTGCACTGACCCTGTTGCCGCGAAAAAGAAACATTTTGAGAGAGGCGTTTCATATTTTGAAAAAGAAGACTTTAAAAAAGCGATTATTGAGTTTAAAAATGTGATACAGATTGACACTATGCACGCGGATGCCCATTTTTATCTTGGGAAAGCCTATCTAAAGTTTGGTAAAACTGATTCCGCGATTAAAGAACTGGAAAAAGCTGTAGAGATTAAACCTTCTTTGGAAAAAGATTCCCTCCTGTTTCTGGGCAGGGCATACCTGCTAAAAGGAGAGTACGACAAATCTCTCAACAAACTTAATGTGCTGTATAAAGAAAACCCGCGAGATCCTGCTGTGATTAATCTTTTAGGCGCTGTATATGCCGAAAAAAAAGAGATTCAGAAAGCAGGGGATTATTTCACAAAAGCAATTGAGATTGACCCTATGCTGGTTTCAGCCCATCTCAACCTCGGCAGGCTCAATGTTCTGGAAAACAAGTTTCAGGAAGCACATATAAAATTCAACAAAGCCCTGGAGATAGAGCCTGACAATCTCCCTACTATTTACGCTATAGCAGATCTTCTTTCCAGAGAAAAAAAATTTGATGGGGCGATCCAAAGGTACCTCAAAATTCTGAAGTTGAATCCGAAAGAGCACCTGGCCCGCATGCTTCTGGCTAATCTCTATCTGATTTCAGAAAAATATTCCCAGGCAATTGAACTGGCACAGGAGATAAAGGAACTTCTACCCAATGCTGCTGAAGGATATTTTTTCCACGGAGCAGCCCTGCTGATGCAGAATAATGCCGATGAAGCAATTATAGAATTGCAACAGGCACTAAAATATAACCCGAATCACGCGGGAACCCGCTATCTTCTCAGCATTGCAAACTATTCGAAAAAATATTATCAGCAGGCAATTAGCGAGGCCCATGCAGCCCTCCGCGTGGTGCCGGAACTGACAGCAGCAAAAATTGTCCTGGCCACTATTTACCTGAATCAGGGATGGTATGATGAAGCCTTAAATCAAGCCATGAAGGTTCTTGAAGCTGACCCGCAAAACGCGCTGGCTCTAAACATTGCCGGGACCTCCTATATTAAAAAAGGGGAATACGACAGTGGCTTTCAGGAACTCTCAAGGGCCCTGGAGTTAGACCCGGAATTTACAAAGACATATCTCAGCCTTGGAAGTTATTATCTTCTTAAAGGCGAGCTCGGCGAGGCCGTTGAGACGTACAAGACCGCAATCAGTCTTAACCCAAAGAACCTGGAAGTCCGTATCAGCCTTATCCTTACTTATTTAAATGATAAACAGTTCGATAAGGCAATCGAAGAATGCGAAAAAGGATTAAATGTCTTACAGGAAAATGCAATTCTGTATAACCTGTCGGGTTTAGCTCATCTCGGAAACAAAGATACAAAAAAAGCGTTTAGGGCATTTGAACGCGCAGTTGAGATAAACCCGAAGTTTGCCGCGCCCCGCTTTAATATGGCTAATTTCTACCTGAAACAGAAAAATACTAAAAAGACACTTGAACAGTACAGGCTTGTGTTGAAGGAAAACCCGAATAATTCCAACGCCATGATTGCTATTGCAATCCTTATGGAACATGAAGGAAAATTAAGCGAGGCTGTTAAACAGTATGAAAAGGCGATCAGGGGCGAGCAACCTGTCATAGGTCTCCTTTCCCTCAGCAGGTTTTACATGCGGAATAAAGATATTGATAATGCAATAAACGCGGCAAAAAAAGCAGAGAAATTTGATCCTCAGGATACCCAAACCCTGTATATGCTCGGGCTTGCCTATACCGCTAAAAAAGATTATAAGAATGCAATAGCAAAGTTTGAAAGGCTTATTGAACTGTCATCCAGGTCGCCTGTCCCCTATTACCGTCTCGGCAGTATTTACACCATTCAGGGAGACACCGCAGTGGGCATTAGGTTTATGGAACAGGCGCTTGAACAGAATCCTAAATACATCCCCGCGCTAATGGGGCTTGGCATGGCATATCAGAAGTTGGGAAAATATAAAAAAGCTATCAATACTTACGAAAATCTATTATCAGTCACTGACAACTTTGTGCCTGCCCTGAACAACATTGCATGGCTGTACGCGGAAGAAGGGGGAAAATTCGATGAAGCTATCTCACACGCCAGGAAGGCTGTGTCACTGGCGCCTGATGCCGGTCAAATTATTGATACGCTTGGATGGGTATATTTAAAAAAAGGGCAGTATAACGATGCGGTCACAAGCTTTCAGAAGGCTGTGGATCTAACCCCGAAACACCCTACCCTGCGATACCATCTGGGTCTTGCCTATTTAAAGGCAGGAAATATGGAAAGTGCAAGGAAAGAACTTAAAACTTCTCTTGAATTATCTTCAACTTTTCCCGAGGTAGAAGAGGCAAAGAGGCTGTTAAACAGTCTGTAGGCAGAGACGAAAACCCCGTTAGAAGAGCTTCTTTCACGCCTTAGGCGTACCAGCTTCTAACGGGAAGACTTCTGCCTGCCGGTTTACATGCCGCAGGCATTCAGCGGGGTTTTATAACGGGGTTTTATCTTTAGTCTTATTGTCAACCTGATTTTCACGCTAAAAAGTCTTTAAATTCAAGAACTTCTGATTTTTCACTTTCTGCTTGACATACACAATATATTGTGGTTTAATCACACAGAGCATCTAAATAAGAGATGACAAACAAAAAAATTTAGAAAAGGAGAAATTTTGGAAGAGTTAAATTCGGTAGAACCTGAATTTAGCTCTAATGCATTATTAATTTCACTTTCCGCCCACTCAATATTGATATGGAAGGTGTTTAATATTATGTAGAATAACTAAATTTAATACTGACCATGAAGAAAGATTTTATATGCGCGCAATATAAAATCATACTGGTTATTCTCCTGCTCTTATTGGCTGTAACCGGATGCGGAGGTGGCGGAGGAGGTAGTACCAGCAGTGGGGGCAGTTCTGGTAGTGGTGGTGGAGACAGTGGTGGTTACAGCGGCTCTGTAACCCTAACATGGGATGCACCGACAACGAATGAAGATGGAACTCCATTAACTGACCTTGCCGGATATATGGTACATTACGGCCCAGGTTCAGGAAATTATATATATTTGCTTAATAATGGTAATAATACAGAAGCTTTGATCAGCAATTTAGCCGCAGGCACATGGTGCTTTGCAGTTACAGCTTATGATACCTCAGGAAATGAGAGTGAGTATTCAGATGAAGTTTGTACAGTTGTTTAATAGTTATTCCTCCTCCCTCTAACCTCATCCCTACAGAGATGAAGGAATTTTAACAGTTTCTCTGTGTCTTCTATAGTGTAATGCTGAAAGTAGAAAAAGCCATTTTTATTAAGTCAATACATCTTTTAATAAACGGCACAGGGTCTTTCAAGTCAAATGTAGCAAATATATGAGATTTGATATATGGAAGAATATACTGAATCAGAGAATATCGTTCCTTAATGAAATATCTTGTGCTATGAATTACATCCTTAAATTCGTCAATCCAGTAAACCCCGATAGAATGTTTAGTCGGGCATTCCTTTTCAGAGGGACAATTACCTCTCTGAAAATTATTTATTGATGGCTGTCTGCCCAGGACTAAGTGTTCGTACTCAATCCATGGAAAGTTTATGCCGCAATGTACAGCCAAGAGCACTGACCGATTATGTCGGCCATTTACCTCCATTAATTTATAAACGCCATCACGGGCATCTTTTTTAAATTCAGTGCAGGAATATCCGTAAAAATCCAAAGCCACAAGAATGTTTCGTCCTGACTCAATTATTTCCGGAATATCTTTGCTTATCGCAACACGGGGAACTCCGAACTCCGGAGGGGAAAGTCTGACCTTTTCAGCAGTAAATTCGACTAAAGGTTCTCCATTTTGGAAATAAGAATTATAGTTCACGCCATGAGTATCATCACCAGGAATAAACTCCTGTAACATAACTTCCACACCGGCATCTGTTGCCTGTTTGTAAGCAGAAAGCATCTGATTAAAGTTCTTAACCAAGACCATCTTTTTCCTGAACACCTGAAAGTAATGATGGCTTTGACATGGTTTGACCATACATGGATATTCAATACTCCTGCCGTGCCTTTCCACATCCTCAAGGGATTCCAGAACTATTGTCCATGGAGCGGGCACTCCAATGCTATCGGCAAGGGCATATGTATACTTTTTGTCAATAAATTGTTCGGCGATCTTCCATTCCGTGCATGCTACTTTATAATGGCGCTCCAGAAGACTTTTGTGTCTTGCCACTGCCGTGAGCGTTGTATCATCAGCAGGGATTAGGAGACTGCCACTGAAACGCGCAGTACATTCCATAAGCAAATTTATAAATTGGTCTTCATATTTTCCAGGGTGAGGAGCGTATATCTTTTCTTTTACATATTTCGATACATACCCCATATCCTGTTTCTCGTAATAAACGGCTATTATTGGCACTCCCATAATGCCAAGGGCTCGTATTACACCAAGGCCAATAGTATGACTGGAAAGAACAATAGCCGGAATCATTTCACTTTTCTTCATCAGAGATTTTTCATTTTTCCATGGAATACTCACTACCCCGAAGCTAAACAGATTAAAACCTGCAACTTTTACACCATCTAACGCAATCAGGCACCCCCCCGGTTCTCTAACTTGGAAACTCTAACAATCAATAAGGATAATCATGTCCATATCCTCCTCGTACGAGCCATACATAATATTTATTACTCTTCAAGCAATTGCTCGTATCAGCATTACTGAAATCATAGCCCCATGAATATTCAGGAAGCGAAGACATCCCCAGAGTGGATGACCAATAGAACCGGTCTAACTTTATATTAATAAAAGGATGTCCAACTGGAAGAGTTGGATCACTCTGAGTCGGGTCAACCAGGCTTAATAACTCCTCTATTGTAGGCAGCCTCCATCCCTTACGACCAGCTACTGTTTTTGTATAAGAATAAAGAATCGCGGCATCCCATTTTTTGGTCTCTGCATTCGGGGCTCTCTCCCAAACAAGACGTGTCTCTTTATCAAGCACTACATCGTCTTTTTCATCCTGCGGAGTGCCAGGATCATAAATGGCAAACCTTGGGTTAGGTCTGTGGTTTACCCAGTCAGCCTTTGTTATGCAAATAGGTCTTATACGCGGTATACAAAACATTTTTTAGCCCTCCTTTGTCTTAAAAAAATAGTTTAAATGTGAAAAGCCATCAAAGACCAAAAAAGGTCAGCAAAAGCACGCATTCTGGCATATCAGATGGCTGCATCTCTCTCGTAATAACTTAATCACAAATAACATTGGGAAATTTTCTCATGCTCTTGTGGGTAAATTCCTCTTTTCCATTCTTCTCAGGAACCACAGGACAGTCCCTAACACTGTTAAGGCCAGGATGAAAAAAGGTATTCCACCTTTTTTATGTAAAGTGCTGGAAAGGATTCTTACATCTACGTAATTCCCAAGCAAGGCAAGAGTTAAGATTCGAAGACCATTCTTAAAAATGGTTATGGGAAACACCGCTAATAACAGGATGATTTTTTTCGATGTTGATTCCAGGAATAAGTGGCCTGCCAGTAAACCCGTGATAAAAAGAGCAATGCTTGAGCGTATCCCGCTGCACTGTTCCGCAACTTCGACGCTGAGTTCTGACAAATGGAATGTTAATCCCTCACGGAAAAAGGGTATCCCCGAAATCATAAATAATCCATGCGCGACTTCAGCAGAAGCATTCTGTAATATCGAAATTGTTTTGTCGAGTATAAAGGCAGGGATCGGCACCATGAACAGAAGAATCAAAAGAGGAAATAGCGCGTTCCTCGATGCTTTTATACCGTAGAAAAGAACAAATCCACCAAGCCAGAATATTAAAACAGAAAAAGTCATAAGAGACAAATAATCATTCTGACCAAGAATGCTCTCTTGGGACCTCCCTGTCAGACTCAACGCAATCCCAATAATTATAAAAATGCTCCCGGCGAAAAATGAATTCTCCACGTCTGAAAATATTTTTTTTCTCTCAGAATAAATCAGATAAGCGCTTATTAGAGGAATGAGGGGTATATGTGAATAGGTAGGATCATAAGACAATGATAATGCAAATAATTCCTTCAAAGGGATATAAAAAATTACAATTGTTACGATATTGAAAAAAAAGAAAAGGAAATTCCTTAGTGTCATCACATTCAGCCTTAAATGATTTTAGTAGTGATTAAGCTTTTACCAGTTTATTTGAACCGTTAAGAGGTTTCTTGATAAGATTTCTTGTATCGACCACAAGTTTGGAGTTATCCAATATAAAATCAGGATCATAAACAGAATGATCAGTTGCTATAATACAACAGTCATATCGTCTTAAATTTTCTGCGCTCAACTCTATCGATTTTTTATCAAAATCGTATTTCCGCGTTTTAGGGGATCTTTGAATATAAGGGTCATTAAAATCCACTTGAGCTCGTTTGGCTTCAAGAATTTCCATAATTTTAAAGGACGGGGATTCACGATTATCATCTACATCTTTTTTATAGGCAAGTCCTAAAACAAGAATTTTTGCACCTTTTATGCCCTTGCCTTTATCATTAAGAGCTTCTATTGTTTTTTGAACAACATAGTAGGGCATATTTGTATTTATTTCACCCGCAAGCTCAATAAATTTTGTGGATATGTCGTATTCTCTTGCTTTCCATGTAAGGTAAAATGGATCAACAGGAATGCAGTGACCACCAAGACCAGGTCCTGGATAAAATGGCTGGAACCCAAAGGGTTTAGTTTTTGCCGCTTCTACAACCTCCCATATGTCTATTCCCATCCGATCAAATAGCATCTTAAGCTCATTTACAAGGGCAATATTGACTGCTCTGTAGATATTTTCCAGCAACTTCGCAGCTTCAGCAACTCTTGTTGATGAAACGGGAACTATTTTTTCTATTATCTTACTGTAAAGCATGGTTGCAGCATTTAAACATTCATTAGTGTAACCGCCAACAACTTTTGGGATAGTTTTGGTACTGTAGTTTTTATTATTTGGATCTTCACGTTCAGGAGAATAAGCAAGGTAAAAATCAGTTCCTGCTTTTAAACCTGATGCCTCAAGTATATTTCGCATGTCCTCATCAGTCGTTCCCGGATAAGTGGTTGACTCAAGGACTATTAATTGGCCTTTATGAAGATGTTCAGCAATAATTTTTGCAGTATCAAGGACATATGACAGATTGGGTTCTCTATGTTTATCAATCGGGGTTGGCACACAGATAATAATACAATCCATCTCTGAAAGCTTTGAAAAGTCATTTGTCGGATAAAATAATGAACTGCACTCTGATAAAGATGATGAGTTTATATGTTTAATGTAACTTTCACCTTTCCCAAGTTTTTCTATCTTTTCATTGTCAATGTCAAAACCGGTTACTTGAAAGCCTGCTCTGCAGAATTCCATAACAAGCGGTAAACCAACATAGCCAAGTCCTATAACCCCAATTTGTGCATGTTTTTTTTCAATCTTTTCAACAAGACGCATTTTATCTCCTTAATAAGTTAACCCCGTGTTCACTATAAAGGAATTAAGTATTTTCATCCCCTTGGCTTACCACAGGGCATTCTAACAGGGTAAATATGTTAGTATTGCAAAATATTGCGATCTCTCAAATTATAAAGAGGTCAGACTGATGTGATAATGAACTTCTTTAATGCAATGATAATACCATTAATTCTTTTAACGACTGATGCAATAAACTATTCCTTCGGGTCGTTCCTAGAATTGAATGAATCTTTTCTTTTAATGGCAGGCTTAACCAATTTTTATTTCTTTTTATCTTAAATGTCAAATGTTGAGACCCCTTTTAAGAATTTACAACCATTCCTTTTCAACATTCCAAAATTCAGACGGGCTAACTACTTTCGTTTGACCTATTCTCTTGAGTTTTTGGATCTGTTTATCACCGGTTATAAGAAGATCAGCCTCCACAGAAATGCATAGATCCAGGACAGGCAAATCTTTTTTATCTGAAAAGTTCGGGGCTTTACCGCTTTCCTCGATAGATATAACAACAGAGCCTGTGAGAATTTCTTCTATCTCTTTATACTCTTCACGAGAAAAGCCAAGTTTCCTCAGCAGTTTTTCTCTTAGTTCTTTGAGAATATAAGGGGATAGAATTACATCATGATTCTCAACAACATACTCAAAAACATCTTTTGAAGGACCAATAGCAATAAAAGCTGAAATTAGGACATTTGTGTCAATGACAATTTTCATGAAAGTCGTTCATAAACATCATCATCCGTATATATTCCCCTGGATCTTGCTTTCATTACCAACTTCTCTCTTATCTTCCTGAAGCGAAACTTAAACAAATATTCATCAAGAGCTGCCCTTACCAATTCGCTTCGAGTTAAAGAAGTCTCTTTCAATATTTTGTCAATATCCCTGTTAAGCTTTTCCGGGAGACTAACACTAACTGAAGTACGCATTATCCTGACCTCCTTGCCCTTTATCTTATTACATTGTAATACAGTCTTGCCATCTCTGTCAATTTTCAACCCTTCTTTGATGCCTTTCGTCTTTTCTAAATATTGGCGAGGTGAAAGAATATTTCGTACATGTTTTTTTTCGATCTTTTCAACGATACGCATTTTATCTCCTTAATAAGTTAACCTCAAGACCTTTGTTATAAGGAAATTATTTTGATTTATCCTTGCGGAAGGATTTAACGAATTAATTCTATTGTGAAATTCTATTCGCTCATTAATAAATCAGGCATGATGCCCTTCTCCATGAGAAAGTGGATCATTAAATCAACCGATAGCTCCAGGCTCAGTTTATCTGTCTCTATAATCAGATCAGGATTTTGCGGCTCTTCATAAGGTGCTGAAATACCTGTCATATTTGCAATCTCGCCTGCCCTTGCTCTCTTATAAATACCTTTAGGATCACGCTGTTCACAAACCTCGAGCGGACATTTAATATAACATTCGTAATACGGACAGTTTTTCATCAACTCTCTAATAAATTGACGACTCTCTTTGTAAGGAGCAATAAAAGAAGCAAAAACCAGAATGCCGGCATCTACCAAAATCTTTGCAACTTCAGCAATTCTTCGAATATTTTCCTTGCGATCCTCAGGTCTTAAACCCAGATCCTTGTTTAAACCTGTCCGGA
>BDTR01000037.1 GCA_002897775.1 bacterium BMS3Bbin08
TTGCCGTCCATATATCAGTAAATGATTATTAGCGGAATTGATAAGGTCATGATGTCCGCTGCCGGCCCCTGAAAGTTTATTAAGGACAATACAGCCCGTTGAAAAAGTCATCAACTGTCTTGATTACAAAGATTCTTAGGGATGATTACACAGATATTGTCGAGATTTAATCGGTGCAATCCTGTTTTCATCTGTGAAATCAGAGATTGTTAGGGTTTTTCAACAATCTCAATAATCTTGACAAAGCCGAATTGATTACATAGACTTATTTTTTAAAGAGTTCCTGCTGAAACAATATTGTTGTTCTTAAATTAATGAACTTTGCCGGTTGTTAAAAAACCCTCAAATAAAGCGCTCATTTAAGTGGCGATATATATGCGTGATATTCTCCTGTCTGTAGAAAATCTGGATATTTCTTTTGACCCGGACCAGAGCCTGAAAACCGTGGATAATGTCAGCTTTACAATAGGCAATGAAGATGTGCTGGGGATTGTTGGTGAAAGCGGATGCGGTAAAACATTGAGCGCGCTTTCAATAATGAGACTTTTGCCGGCCAATGCATTTTTTTCCGGAAGGGCGTTTTTTAAGGGAGACGACCTTTTTGTAAAAAAAGAAGATGAACTGAGAAGCATCAGGGGACGGGATATATCCATGGTATTTCAGGAACCAATGACAGCCCTTAACCCGGTGTTCACAGTAGGTTATCAGGTCGCGGAGGTGCTTGTAACCCATAAAAAGGTATCTAAAAAACAGGCGCTTGACATGGCGGTCGAACTGCTCAGGACTGTTGGTATCCCGTCACCTGAGATCAGGATAAAGGAATATCCCCATCAGATGAGCGGCGGGATGAGGCAGAGGATCATGATCGCAATGGCGATCGCGTGTAATCCGTCCCTTCTCATAGCTGACGAGCCCACCACGGCGCTGGACGTTACTATTCAGGCCCAGATACTTGAACTGCTTGACGGCCTTAAAAAAAGCAGCGGCATGTCACTGCTTTTAATAACGCATGACCTTGGCATTGTCGCTGAATGGGTACAGAGAGTTGAGATCATGTACGCCGGCAGGGTGGTTGAAGAGGCCCGGGTCAGCGAAATATTCTCAAACCCAAGACACCCCTACACAATAGGTCTTCTTGGATCACTTCCCGGGGAAAAGGGTAAAAGGCTGAATCCTATACCGGGGCAGGTACCGGTAATAGCCAAGCTCCCGAAAGGCTGCAAGTTCGCGACAAGATGCGGTTATGTGATTAAGGAATGTCATGAGAAAGAGCCCGGTCTTGTCCCAACGGGAAGCGCCGGGCATAACAGCCGGTGTATAAGGGCAATGGAACTATGAAGGAAATTCTCCGGCTTCGGTCCGTAAAGAAATATTTTCCGGTCAAAGGGGAAGGTGTCCTAAAGGCTGTCGATGATATCAGTTTTTCTGTTAAGGAGTCCCAGGTCTTCGGTCTGGTAGGCGAGAGCGGCTGCGGGAAATCAACTGTAGCGAAACTGATCCTTAAATTGATCGAGCCCACCGGGGGTGAAATTTTCTTTGATGGTGTGGATGTTGTGAAAACACGGGGCAGAGAGCTGTCCAGGCTCAGAAAAGGGCTCCAGATAGTATTCCAGGACCCGCAGGCCGCCCTTAATCCGCGCATGCGCGTAGTGGATACGATCGGCGAAGCTCTTTTTATAAACGGTATCGTCAAAAAAAGACGCGATCTGAAAGATAGCGTGAAAGAGGTCCTTCATAAAGTAGGACTTGACGAGAGCGCTTTATACAAGTACCCGCATGAGTTCAGCGGAGGCCAGAGACAGAGGATATGCATTGCCCGCGCCCTGGCGGTTGAACCTAGACTTATAGTTGCTGACGAGCCGTTGTCCGCGCTTGACGTTTCCATCCAGGCGCAGATAATAAATCTTCTCGAAGACCTGCAGAAAGGCTCGGACCTTGCATATGTCCTTATAAGCCATGACCTTCATGTGATCGAGTATTTCAGTGATGTTGTCGCGGTCATGTACCTTGGAAAGATCGTGGAGATGTCAGACACATCCGAGCTTTTCACAGAACCTCTTCACCCGTATACCGAGGCCCTGCTTTCAGCCGTTCCGAGCCCGGAGGTGCGTGAAAAAACAGAAAGGATCTTTCTTAAGGGAGATGTTCCAAGCCCTGTGCGCATACCGGCCGGATGTCCTTTTCATCCGAGGTGCCATAAACGGTTTGAGCCTTGTGATAGAATAGTCCCTGAGTACAGGGAAGTAATGAATGGCAGGCGGGTGTCGTGTCACTTACACAGGTAGCCCCGAAAAAATCGGGATCTCCGCTTTGCTACGACAGGTAGCGAGTAGAGAGTAGAGAGAAAAAGGCTGGATTCGTTTAATGTTAAAGAAACTTGTATGGACGCTGGAGACTAGATGCAGGACGCTTGTCCAGTATCCAAAACAAGCATCGATACCAGCATCGACAGCGTTAAGCAAATAACAGTTTATTATTAGGAGGTTTTTTAATGATTCTTGGTGTTAATGTTGACCACGTGGCAACTGTAAGGCAGGCCAGGGGCGGAAGCGACCCTGACCCTCTGACCGGCGCCGCGCTTGCCATGATCGGCGGCGCGGACGGAATAACCATTCATTTAAGAGAAGACAGAAGGCACATACAGGACCGGGACCTTAAACTTATGAGGCGGCTGGTTCCTGTGGAGCTTAACCTTGAGATGGCCGCGATAAAGGAGATGATAGGCATAGCATTAAAGGTCAAACCCGATCTGGTAACGCTTGTGCCTGAGAAAAGGGCTGAGCTGACAACAGAAGGCGGACTTAACCTGAAGAAGAAAAAAACACAGATCAAAAAGGCGGTCAAAGCCATTCAGGACAAAGGAATTCCGGTGAGCCTGTTTATAAACCCCGCTATTACAGATGTTAATGCGTCAAAGGAGATCGGAGCCAGTATGGTTGAGATACACACAGGCCGTTATTCTGACACCAGGGGCAGGCGGCAGGCTCTGGAACTGACAAAGGTCAAAAAAGCGATCAAAATGGCCCTGGACATCGGTCTTCTGGTCAACGCGGGCCACGGGCTTAATTATTCAAACGTAAAAAAGATCGCGGCCATTAAGGGGCTGCGGGGGTTATATATCGGCCACAGCATTGTCTCAAGGGCTGTTTTTATCGGGATGGAAAAAGCAGTAAAGGAAATGAAAAGGCTTATTAAAGCCGGTAAACGGTGATCAGAGAACAAAGACTGAGTCCCGATTACTTACAACTAATTACTAAGGACGTTTTTTAATATTGTTTATTGTTTTTACGAATAACTTATAACGAATAACGGTTTTATTTATGATATACGGCGTCGGCATAGATCTTGTAAAGATCGACCGCATGAAAAAGGTTGCGGACAAATGGGGCGATAGTTTCCTCAAAAGGGTCTTTACTGATAAAGAGATCGCTTACTGTTTTGAGCGTAAAGAGCCCCAGCTTTCGCTTGCCGTGCGGTTTGCCGCGAAAGAGGCCCTGATCAAGGCGATAGGTTCAGAGGTATTCGTGCCTTTGACCGATATCGAGATCATAAATTTTAAGAATGGTAAGCCGGTCATTGAAGCCAGGGGCGAGCTTAAGGCATTCCTCAAAGAGAAATCAATAAAACACTGCCATCTTTCCCTTAGCCATGAAAAAGAATTCGGCATCGCGTGCGTGGTGCTGGAGAAGTAACGCTAAACTCAGGGGCACTCACTAATCCCGTTCCGTGCCTGCATCGTGTCTTTATCCAACGAGTGCGGGCCTGCCTGGTCTCCTGATGGAAAGAGAATCGCTTTCCTGACTACGCGCGACGGTAATCCTGAGATCTATGTGATGAACGCGGAGTGTTCAAATCAGAAAAGACTTACAAGGAATGATGGCAGATGTTTTTTTAATGTTAAATTTAAAGTTTATCCCGAGGTATTTATTTTACGGGAACGTGCGTCCCCTCTGTCCTCAACTACATTTCCAAAAAATCAATACGTGATTTATATCACATAACTTTATGTATTCAAGTCTTATCTTAAAAACATAATGGGGGAAAGGGCTTTTAAAAGGATACCTGCTAATATAGAGGTAATATTTTTCAGTGGAACGCAGGAATATTACGGCACTGTGACAAATCTCTCGGAAAAAGGCATGTTTATTAATACAGAGGTTAATTTTCCTTTGCAACAGCGGCTTAAAGTACTTATGCCCTGGCAGGCAGACACTTTGTGGCTCCATGCCAGGGTTAGAAGTTTTGGAACATCAGGCAACATTTATAATGGCATAGGTGTTGAGCTTGTAAGTCCATCCCTAAGGTATTTAGAATTTATTGGTGATCTAAGAACTGATAAGAGGTTTTAAAATACTTTTCTTTCCCGGAGCAGCCTGTGAGCATTTGCCGGGACCTCATAACTGTCTTTGATAAATAAATCGTTTACAAAGCCTCCGATACCGGTCAAAGCGACCATTGCCCATGCCGTAATCCATCTTTTTCTGGTTTTATTCAGGGACTGCTCTCTGTTTTGCTGGTATAATATTGAGGTTCATTATATTATATTTACTGGGAGCGCGCAATGCTTAAAATAGCCACTGCGAAACAGATGCGGCAGATCGACCGGGATACCATTAAAAAGTACGGTATTTCCGGCACTGTCCTTATGGAAAGGGCCGGCCTTTCGGTTGTCGACAAGATAAACGGGATATATCCCAAAAAAAGAATTATTGTTCTGTGCGGAGGCGGTAATAACGGTGGAGACGGTCTTGTTGCGGCAAGGGTCCTTCATAATCAGGGCAGGGACGTGAAGGTATTTCTTTCTGCAAAATCAGGTGAATTAAAAGGCGATGCAAAGATAAATTATAATATTGCGAAGAAATTCGGCGTTAGATTTTATCCTATGAAAAAGTTTTTGACTCATCCCTCGTCCCTCATCCCTCGTCCCTGCCTCATTGTTGATGCCCTGTTAGGCACAGGGCTTAACAAAAAGGTCAAATCTTCATTATCAAAGGTGATAAAAAAGGTTAATAGATTGTCCTGTCCGGTAATGTCCGTTGATATACCTTCCGGGATTTCATCTGATGCCGGGCAGGTCATGGGATGCGCTATTAAGGCACAGCACACAGTAACCTTCGGCCTTGCCAAGCATGGACACCTGCTTTATCCGGGTGCCGATCATACAGGCAAACTGCACATCAGTGACATTGGTTTTCCGCGCTCATTGCTTGTATCTGACAGGATAAAGGTCTCTCTGGTAGAAAAAGAAGACGCCTGTTCGTTAATTCCTCAAAGGCCCCGATACTCTCATAAAGGCACATACGGCCATGTGCTTCTGGTAGCCGGCTCAAAAGGAAAAACAGGCGCGGCGTTCTTGGCTGCAAAGGCGTGCCTGAGAACAGGGGCGGGCCTTGTAACAATAGGCGTTCCCGAATCACTTTCCGGTCTCTTTCAGTCCCGGGTAACTGAAGAGATGGTCCTGCCATTGCCTGACAAGGGGGATGGAACGCTTTCCAGTGAAGCGGGAAAACCAATTCTTCAGTTTCTTAAAAAAACGGCAAATGTCCTGGCAATTGGTCCTGGTCTTTCGGTTGATAAGGAAATATCAGAACTCGTCAGTATGCTTGTAAGAGGATCCGGTGTCCCGGTTGTTATTGATGCTGATGGAGTCAACGCGCTGGTGAACAGCGCCACTATTTTAAAAAAGAGCAAAGCTCCTGTTATCCTTACGCCTCATCCGGGCGAAATGGCAAGACTGCTGCAAGATTGCAGATTGCAGATTGTTGATTGTGGAATGTACGGTATTAAGTCAAAATCCGAAATCCGAAATCCGAAATCCGAAATGAATACCGCTGAATTACGAACTAAGATAGAAGAAGACAGGATTAATACGGCGCTGTCGTTCAGTAAGAAGACAAGAACATATCTTGTTCTTAAGGGTGTACCTACTGTAATTGCTGTCCCCGGTGGCCGGGCGTTCTTTAATTCAACCGGTAATCCGGGAATGGCCACTGCCGGCACAGGAGACGTTCTTACCGGTATGCTGTCAGCCCTGCTTGCACAGGGCCTGACCCCTGAAGACGGGTCTGTCCTTGGGGTATATATGCACGGGATGATAGGGGATATTGTTGCTGAAGAAAAAGGAAAGCATTCCCTTATCGCCTCGGATATTATCAGGGCCATCCCCAGGGTTTTCAGGTCAGTAGGCTTTGGGTGATCTAAAGTGAAAATGGCAAAGAGAAACGGTCTTATTGAGCCCCGGCTTTTTTCTTATCGCGGCGTCAAAGCCTTTTTCAGCACAAGCTCTTTTGACCATAAGCCGGACAATATCGCTAAAACCGTAAATATCTCAAAGAAAAACGTTTATCTTCCCCTGCAAAAACATACCAGTTACGTTCATATCCTTGATAAGGATATGACGCCCGTGATCGCGGATGCCGTAGTGACCGGAATAAAGGGAATCCTCATAGGCGTTCAGGTGGCGGACTGTGTACCGATACTTTTATACGACAGGCAGAGGAATGTTATAGGCGCTGTGCACGCCGGATGGAAGGGAACGGCTGCCGGAATTTTAAAAAAGACCATATCAGTCATGCAGAGGGAATTCAATTCATCAACCTGGGATATACTTATGGCAGCTGGCCCCAGTATCAGGCAATGCTGTTATAATGTAGGAGCAGATGTCGGGGATGCTGTTGACAGCGCGACCGGAAAAGGTGATTATTATGTCAAAAGAGACTCCTTGCGTTTTATAGACCTTTCTTCCGCGAACGTAAAACAGGCGCTGTCCGCGGGCATACCCGGGGAGAACGTCTGGCAGTCGGAAGAATGTACCTTCTGTGATCCTGACAGGTTTCATTCGTACAGATACGCAAAGGACAAAGCAGGCAGACAGGGCGGTTTTATCATGCTAGAATAAACGGAAGTAGCGAGTAACCCCGAAAAGTCGGGATCTCCGCTTCGCTACGACATGTAGAGAGTAGAGAGAGATTATTATTTGCAAAAAAATCAGTAGTATCTTTTTTTCTCGCTACTTTCTACTCTCTACTATCTACTTTTTTTAGGGAGGTATGAATGCTTAAGGCAAGAGATTTTATGACCAGGGACGTTGTTACTGTCAGCCCGGAGGCAACGGTGGAGGAGTTGGCAAAGCTGTTATCAGAACATCAGATCAGCGGGGCACCTGTAGTTGACGCTGATAACAGGCTTGTTGGCATTGTGACCGAGAATGACCTTATAAGCCGGAACAAGAGACTGCACATCCCTACTGTAATAAGGCTGTTCGATGCTTTTTTTGTCCTTGGCTCAGGCAGGATAAACGACGAGATGAAAAAGATGACAGCTTCGACCGTTGGAGAGATCTGCGCGAAAGATATCGTCTCTATCACCGAAGACACGACACTGCAGGAGGTTGCCACAATAATGGCTGAGCAAAAGATCCATTCACTCCCTGTTTTGAGGGCTGATGCCGTGGTAGGGATCGTTGGCAAGGCTGATGTGGTCAGGGCCATTTCACGAAATGTTTCAAAGTAAAAATGAGTCTGAAACAAAAGAGATCGGCCGGAGGCTTGGTAAAAAACTAAAGGCCGGCGACATTGTCTGTCTTTATGGTGAGCTTGGCACCGGCAAGACGACCATGGTCAAGGGCATTGCTTCTGTTATGGGCATAGATGAAAGGGATATAACCAGCGCCAGCTTTACCATAATCGCGGAATACAGCGCTCCGGTTCCTTTTTATCATATTGATCTTTACAGGATAGAAAGCAAAAGAGCGGCAGAGCTTGGGCTCCGGGAATATCTTTATGGGGACGGAATATCAGTTATCGAGTGGGCTGAAAGGGCTGAAGCAGAGATCCCGGATGGAAGTATCAGAGTCAGGCTTAAATATGCAGGTGACGATTCAAGAGAGATCGAAATCAAAGGCATAGACATATAAAAAAGGTAAATAGCCCCGGTAGATTCTGCACCCACAGTTTTGTGTTTGCAAAACTGGACGCGGGTGTTAAAAAAAGAATCTGGACAAGGGGGTAAATAGCCCCGTAAAGCTTCGCACGGGACAGGCAAGTAGAGAGAAATAAGATCGCAGATTTTAGATTTTAGATTTGACCAAAGCATGCATACCTGCGGTATGTAAACCACGCCAGAGGCGGACAAGCCCGCCACATTACAAGGCGACGTATAAACCGTCAGGCAGGCAGCAGCAGGAAAAAAACAGAGACAACTTTAGATTGAAAAAATCTTTGTAATCATAATCTGTTATCTGTGTAATCAAGTATAATGGACATTATACTATGAAAAAGATCGGGATAATCGTAAAAAAAGGCGTGCCTGAGGCTATCAGCACAGTAAGAGACCTGCTGAGTATGCTCGACAGGAAGGAATTCAGGGTCTTTGTTGAGGATGAGGCAGCTTCGATCCTTAAGATCAAGGGATATCCAAGACAGCAGATACCGTCAAAGTCGGATGTAATTATAGCTTTCGGCGGTGACGGTACGCTGCTGAGCGTTGCCAGGCTTGTCGGCAATAAGGGCATACCAATACTGGGCGTTAACCTCGGAGGGCTGGGGTTTATCACTGAAGTCGCAAGGGACGAGATCCGCGACAAAGGTGTGCTGGACAGGATATTTTCAGGGAAGTGCAGTTTTGAGGAAAGAATAGTGCTGTCCTCTGACGTCTATAGAAAAGGGCGCAGGGTCGCTCATAACACGGCCCTTAATGACGTGGTGTTAAACAATAGCGCGCTCGCAAGGATGATCAAGCTTGATATCAGCATTAACAATAAGCACGTAACCACCTTCAGGGCCGACGGGCTGATCATATCCACGCCTACGGGCTCTACCGCCCATTCGCTCTCGGCAGGAGGGCCGATACTATATCCAACGCTCGGGTCTTTTGTAATGACGCCGATATGTCCTCATACACTTGCGAACAGGCCTATCGTTCTTCCTGACGAGTTTGTGCTGGATGTGGATATCAGGGACGGGAAAGGCGTGCATCTTACGCTGGATGGACAGGTCGGCTTCCCTCTCAGGGTTAATGATAAGTTGAAAATAAAAAAATCGAATTTCAAGACAAAGCTTCTCCTTTTGCACGACCGGGATTATTTCCGGGTATTAAGAGCAAAGTTAAAGTGGGGAGAATAAAAACCGGGAATCGTGAATTGTGAAAAGTGAATCGTAACAGCACATGGATAGTAAAACTGAAATAATCAAAGACCTCAGGAAGGCGATGGAGTTTTATCAGGAACTGGGGTTCGAGCATCTCCCGGTAAAGCTCTCAGGGACCGATGGCGCGCCGACATCCGCTACCCGGAGCAAGGTCTCGGAACGCTCCGGCGTTTATACCGCGGACAAGGCAAAAGCGCTTAAAGAGCTTCAGAAGGAGATAGGGGATTGCCGGCGGTGCGGGCTTTCAAAAGGCCGTGCCAATATCGTTTTTGGCGAGGGTAGTCCTGACGCTGAATTAATGTTTGTCGGGGAAGGGCCGGGCAGGGAAGAGGACATCCAGGCAAGGCCGTTTGTTGGAGACGCCGGGAAGGTCCTTACGAGCCTGATCAGCAGGATGGGCCTGAGCCGTGAAGAAGTATATATCGCAAATGTTGTAAAGTGCCGGCCGCCTTCCAACCGGAACCCCGAAGAGGATGAAATGGAAGCGTGCGGTCCTTTTATTGAAAGACAGACAGATATCATTTCACCAAAGGTCATTGTCGCTCTGGGCAGATTTGCCGCGCGTAGACTCACAGGCAGCAGGATCCCTATCAGCAGACTGAGGGGGAAGTTTTACGAATACAGGGGGATACCTGTTATGCCGACATTTCATCCGGCTTACCTTATGCGGAATCCCAGGGACAAATGGCTTACATGGGAGGACGCTCAGCAGGTACTAAAGAGAATAAAAAAGTAGAGAGTAGAAAGTAGCGAGAAAAACCAGATAATGCGGATCTTTTATATAGATAATGATCTCTCTACTCTCTACATGTCGCAGCGAAGCGGAGATCCCGACATTTCGGGGCTACTCGCTGCTGAAAAAATCTGCGATTTTTTGGAGGGTGTATGAAAAGACTTTGGGCGCCGTGGAGGATGGAATATATACTGGACGAGAAAAAACATGACTCCTGCCTGTTCTGTGATATTTCCAGGGCCGCAAAAACCAGGGACAAAAAGAACCTTATCCTGTTCAGGGGGGGAAACTGCTTTGTTGTGCTGAACCGTTATCCATATAATAGCGGACATCTGATGGTTGTGCCTTACTTCCACACTCCGACATTTGAAGGACTTTCCGACAAAACACTTTTTGATTTTATAAAGACGATCGATAAGTCGGTCGCAGTATTAAAAAATGTCCTTGCGCCGGACGGTTTTAATATGGGACTGAATTTCGGTAAGGTTGCCGGCGCCGGGATGGAACAGCACATGCACTTTCATGTTGTCCCGCGATGGACAGGGGATACGGACAGCATGCCTATTATCTCGGAAACCAGGGTTATGCCCGAACACATAGTGAAAACTTACGCAAAGCTGAGAAAGGCTTTCCAGAAGCAAGACCGTAACGAGGCGGTGACATGAGCAGACCTGCATGGGTAACAGTGGTCGGAGTGCTTGGCATTATATTGGCCGGTTTTGGATTTCTGGGCGCTGTGCAGACAATGGCTATGCCAACAGTCCTGGAGTTTCAGGAAGAGATAATGAGCGGTGTTCAGAAGGAGCTTCAGGAGCAGGGCGAGGCCTCTGAGGAAGTCCTGGATATGTTTGCCGGAATGTTTGATGTCCCTGAATGGTTTAACGCGTGGAGCATGGCCGCGGGCGTCATAGGACTGCTTGTTTCCGGTTTTTATTTGTTTGCATCGATATCTCTGCTTCAAATGAAAAGATCGGCTCCGAAGGTCTTTTATTCAGCCGCCGGTATATGCGTAATCTTTGCTCTAATAAAATCAATTGTCGCTGTATCAGCCATGTCTTTAATGGGAGCGGCCATAATGTTCTGGAGTTTACTGGGAATGGTCGTCAACATCATTCTGCTGATCGTGGCCGCGACCAGTGATAAAAGTGCTTTTATACCTGTTGAGTCCCGGCTGGGACATCCGGGACAATAACGGTCTTTTAACCCTGATAAAAAGCTCAGGCTCATCGTAACTATTAATTTCCTAAGTGTTTTTATCGAGCGGCCTGATATCTTTGAACCCTTATTTGCTGCAAGGGGTTCCAGTACCTTTTATATGTGCATATCATTATGTTATAGTTTTAAGTTCTTGAACTTCGGCAGTCAGGCCCGGCGAGGCATTCAATTATGTCAGAAATGACCCCTTTGATGAAACAATATCACAGTATCAAACGGAATTATCCGGACTGTATTGTTTTTTTTCGTCTGGGGGATTTTTACGAGATGTTCGGCCAGGATGCTGTTACTGCCTCCAAAATTCTCCAGATAACCCTGACCTCAAGGGACAAGGCCAAAGACTCACCCATGCCGATGTGCGGTATACCGCATTTCGCGGCGGACAGCTACATATCCAGGCTTATAAAGGCCGACCACAAGGTCGCTGTCTGTGAGCAGGTTGAGGACGCGAAAGAGTCAAAGGGACTCGTCAAAAGAGAAGTAGTAAAGGTCCATACACCGGGAACGTACCTTGCCGGGAACCCTAAGGAAAACAGCTATATCCTGGGGTTTACCCAGAAGGAGAACATCTTCGGCATCGCTGTAGCTGACATATCAACGGGTGAATTCATAGTCTATCAATCTCATGAGAACCTTGAAGATGAGATAAGCAGGTTCGAACCCCGGGAAATACTCTACCCTGCCAGCCTTAAGAACGATCCGTCTTTAATGAACAATCTTGATGGTTTTTATCTCACAACTTATGATGACTGGTATTTTGACTACCTTGAGGCATACGGAAAGTTGTTAAAGCATTTCAAGGTAACCTCTTTGGAAGGCTATGGATGCGAAGGAATGGTTGTTGCCATTTCCGCGGCAGGGGCCCTGCTTAACTATCTGGAGGAAACACAGAAACAGACGGACACCTTTAAAAGAATACGAGTGCTCAGGTATGAATCTCATATGCTGCTGGACGCGACGTCCCAGAGAAATCTTGAGCTGACAAAAAGCATGAACAGCGGGGACAGGGAAGGGAGTCTCCTCTGGGTAATAGATGAGACGCTCTCTCCTATGGGTGGAAGGCTTTTAAGGTCATGGCTCCTGAACCCCCTGCTTGACACAAAGGATATCAGACTGCGGCAGTCCGCGGTGGCAGCGTTTGCCTCTGACTCAGGGCTGCTTTCCAAAATTCAGGGGCACCTGAAAGATATATCTGATATTGAGCGCCAGGCATCAAGGATAAACAGCGGAACCGCGAACGCGAGAGATCTGCTTGCCCTGAAAAATTCCCTGAACGTTCTGCCGGCGTTTAAAGAAACACTCCAGGATTATGATAACGAAAGGATAAGGTATCTGACAAAGCATATAGAGGAGTTCGAGGAAATAAGGACGCTGGTCACCGGGGCCATTGCCGGCGATCCTCCTCTCGGCCTGAAAGAAGGGGGTTTAATTAAAAAGGGGTACAGTCCTGAGGTGGATGAACTCAGGGAGATAAGCGGAAGCGGCAGGGATTTTATCGCCTCTCTTCAGAACAGGGAAAGAAACAGAACCGGCATATCTTCTCTTAAGGTGGGTTACAACAGGGTCTTTGGCTACTATATTGAGGTCACAAAACCCAACCTTCCGCGGGTCCCTGATGATTACACGAGAAAACAGACGCTTGTCAACGGTGAGAGATTTATAACTCCTGAACTGAAGGAATACGAATCAAAGATCCTTGGCGCGGAGGACAGGCTTAAAAACCTTGAATACGGGATATTCGTCCGGATAAGAGAAGATATTGCCGGATATACGGAAAGACTGCAGGAAACCTCATTCTCTATTGCCGAGCTTGACGCCCTCCAGGGCCTTGCCTTTATTGCCAGGAAATACAACTATGAATGTCCTGAGGTTCATGACGGGGATGTCATTCAGATCTCTGAAGGCAGGCACCCTGTTATTGAAAGGATGCTGCAGGGCGAAAGATTTGTGCCGAATGATACCCTGATCGATACGGGTTCCAGCAATATCCTGATCATAACCGGTCCCAACATGGCCGGAAAGTCAACATATATGAGACAGGTCGCCCTGATAGTGCTTTTGGCGCATATAGGGAGTTTTGTGCCTGCCAAAGAAGCAAAGATAGGAATTGTTGACAGGATATTTACAAGGATCGGGGCTTCAGACGTTATAACAAAAGGGCAGAGCACTTTCATGGTAGAGATGATCGAAACAGCCAATATACTTAATAACGCCGGAAAGAGAAGCCTTATACTGCTTGATGAGGTGGGCAGGGGGACAAGTACTTTTGACGGCATAAGTATTGCCTGGGCAGTCGCGGAATACATATCAAAGGTCCTGAAATCAAGGACCCTGTTCGCGACCCATTACCACGAGCTCACCGAACTTTCACTGTGTCTTGAGGGAGTAAGGAATCTGAACGTTGCTGTAAAGGAATGGGGAGACGAGATAATCTTTTTGAGAAAGATCGAGGAAGGGCCGGCTGACAAGAGCTACGGCATTCAGGTAGCCAGGCTCGCGGGCCTGCCCGTGGACGCGCTGAAAAGGGCAAAAGAGGTTTTGTCAAACCTTGAAAAAGCGGAGCTTAACGAGCTTGGCGCCCCCAAGCTTGCTTATACCTCTGAAGCCGCTCCGGATGATAAAAAGAGGAACCAGCTTGACCTCTTTACCACTCAGGCGGACCCGGTGATAAAGGAACTGCTGGGACTTGATATTATGAGCATGACCCCTATAGAGGCACTTAACAAACTTTACGAAGTCAGGCGAAAACTTTCTGAAAATGAGGGGGAGGGGTAATCTCCTTATCTTGACTTTATATTATTGATACCAATAAAATCTGCTTGCGTAATGAGGTGCAAATGAGTTGTAAAGTTTTAGTCGCGGATGAGAGCCTGATAATCCGGAAGACCGTGGAACTGGTACTTTCGGACGGTGATTATGCCGTGGAGAGCATTGGTTTTGGTGATGAGGCCCTGAGGATCATTAAAGACAATGTCCCTGATTTTGTGCTGGCTGATACCGAACTGGCAGAGATGAACGGCTACGAGCTTTGCGGCGCCGTTAAGAAAACCCCTTCTTTAAAAGACGTGCAGGTGATACTGTTGATCCCGGCTGTGAAAGGCGTTGATGAAGAGAAGGTAAAATCCGCGGGCGCGGACGACTACATGATCAAGCCTTTTGAGGCTGAGGAACTGTTAAAAAAAATAGAAATCGCGAAGACGTCCAAAGACACTATCACCCGGCTGGAGAAAGAAGGTCAACAGTTCAGAGACAAGCTCCGGCGCGCCGAGGAAAAGGCCGGCAGGATCAATAATGACCTGCTGAGCAGGATAGAAGCCGTTAAGGAATCAGAGGGTACGGTGTCACGGCTCAGGGATGAACTGCAGCAGGCCGGGGGAAAGATCGATAAATTGAAGGAGGAACTGTTAGGCAAGACCGATGTTGTTAAGGAGTCGGAGGATACGATCGCCAGGCTCAAAAACGAACTCAGGCAGAGCGTGGAAAAGGCTGATAAAACCAACAAAGAATTCGTAGAAAAGACATTACGGCAGGCAATTCCTCAGATAACCGGCAAAATACTTGATGGAATACTTGAGGAGGACCTCATGGCCGGGGTGAAACAGGCCATTAAAAAAAACATGGAAAAAGAGATCCCTCAAAGAGTTGAGAAGGCCATTGCCGAGGAGATAAAGAAGATAAAATAGCCCATGATAGATAAAAGTTTTGACCCGAAAGGTGTAGAAGAAAAGTGGTACGGCTTATGGCTGGAAAAAGGCTATTTTCAGGCGGATTCCAAAAGCGACAAGCCTTCCTACTGTATTGTGATCCCTCCGCCTAATGTTACAGGCTCGCTTCATATAGGGCACGCGCTTGATATTACGCTTCAGGACATAATGGTCAGATGGAAGCGGATGAGCGGCTTTAATACACTGTGGCTGCCAGGAACAGACCATGCCGGGATCGCGACGCAGAATGTCGTTGAGAAAGAACTCAAGGTCCGCGGCATGAGCAGGCAGGATCTGGGGAGAGAGGCATTTATCAAAAAAGTCTGGGAGTGGAAGGAGCAATACGGCGGCAGGATCATACACCAGCTGAAACGCCTCGGGGCATCCTGCGACTGGAGCCGCGAACGGTTCACGCTTGACGAAGGTCTTTCGAGGGCTGTGAAAGAGGTCTTTGTAAGGCTCCATAAAGAGGGTCTGATATACAGGGGCGATTATATAATCAACTGGTGCCCCAGGTGCCATACCGCGCTTTCGGACCTGGAGGTTGAGCACGAGGAAGTAAAAGGCAGGCTTTATCACATTAGATACAACTTTGCCAAAGGGGACGGGCATGTTGTTGTCGCGACTACAAGGCCAGAGACACTCCTGGGCGACACCGCGGTCGCGGTTAACCCGAATGACAAGAGATATAAGAACATCGTTGGAAAAGTTCTGTCACTGCCTGTTCTGGGCAGGGAGATACCTGTTGTTGGGGACGAATTTGTCGATGTCGGGTTCGGTACCGGAGCTGTAAAAG
Source organism: bacterium BMS3Bbin08 (assembly GCA_002897775.1). Classification (GTDB taxonomy): domain Bacteria; phylum Nitrospirota; class Thermodesulfovibrionia; order UBA6902; family BMS3Bbin08; genus BMS3Bbin08. The sequence goes on from BDTR01000037.1 coordinate 15,595, forward strand.
TAACGCCGGCGCATGACCCTAATGACTTTGAGATAGCGCAGAGGCACAACCTGCCTTTTATAAAAATAATGACCGGCGACGCAAAGATGACCGATGAGGCCGGTCCTTACAAAGGACAGGACAGATTTAAGTGCAGGGAGCATATTATCAGGGACCTTAAGACTGCCGGCCTTCTTGTCGAGGTAAAGGACCATAAACACGGGATAGGTCACTGCTACAGGTGCAAGACCGTTGTAGAGCCGTATCTTTCCAAACAGTGGTTTGTAAAGATCAAACCGCTTGCAGAGGATGCGGCCCGGGCGGTTAGAAAAGGCACTGTAAAGATCATCCCCCAGGGCTGGGAAAACAGCTATTTTGACTGGATGGAGAACATTAAGGACTGGTGTATATCAAGGCAGATTTGGTGGGGACACAGGATACCTGTCTGGTACTGCAGTGACATGAAGAACCGAGAATGCAAAGATCAGAACGGAATCGTCGTTACCACAGCTGCGCCCGAGGACTGTCCTTATTGCGGTTCCAGAAACCTTGTGCAGGATGAGGATGTTCTTGATACCTGGTTCTCATCAGCCCTGTGGCCGTTCTCAACCCTTGGATGGCCGGACGATACGGATGATTTAAGGACCTTTTATCCTACAAGTGTCCTGATAACAGGTTTTGATATCCTTTTTTTCTGGGTCGCAAGAATGATAATGATGGGAATGAAATTCATGGACAGGGAGCCGTTCAGGCATGTTTATATCCATGCCCTTGTCCGGGACGCGACCGGCCATAAAATGAGCAAGTCAAAGGGTAATGTTGTGGACCCGCTTGAGATGACCGATACCTATGGCACCGATTCGTTCAGGTTTACACTCGCGGCTTTTGCGGCACAGGGAAGAGATATTAAGTTCTCGGTAAAAAGAATCGAGGGTTACAGGAATTTTATAAACAAGATATGGAACGCGGCAAGATTCATTCTTGTGAACATAAAAGCGAATGATGAGATAGTGTCCGCGGCAGAAATCAAGAACTTAAGTCTTGCCGACAGATGGATCTTAAGCAGGCTGTCGTCTGTTGCCGCGGAGGTGAACAGTTCCCTCGAAGAATACAGATTCAATGACGCGGCGAATCTTCTATACCAGTTTGTCTGGCACGAATTCTGTGATTGGTACGTTGAACTGATAAAGCCGGTGCTTTACGGCAGTGACGAAGATCGAAGGAGAGCTTCCCTGAGCGCAGTTGTTCACGTGTTCGAGGTATCACTCGGTCTTTTGCATCCATTCATACCGTTTGTAACTGAGGAGCTCTGGCAGCACCTTCCCGCCTCCGCAGGCAAGCCTGCTACGGCGGGCAGGCCTGAAAACCTTTGCGTTCGTGCCTATCCTACCGCGGCTGACGGAATTGTTGACAAGAACGCCGAGAGCAAAATGGCGCTTGTTAAGGAGGCAGTTATGGGGGTCAGGAGTATCAGGGGTGAACTTAATTTATCCCCGTCTCTTGAGCTCAAAGCTCTGATAAGGGCCTCTGACGAAACAGTTGATGTCCTGAATAAAAATATTTCCTACATCTCAAAGCTTGCAAAGACAAGCAGTATTGAGATAGGGTGCGATGTAATGAGGCCTGAAGGCGCCGCTGTTTCGGTTAACCCTTCTTTGGAGATCTTTGTGCCGCTGAAAGGTCTGTTTGACGTAGAGTCTGAGATCAGGAGGCTGAACAGGGAAGCCGTCAAAATAGAAGAAAGCCTTTCCTTTATTCAGAAAAAATTGTCCAATGAGGAATTTGTGAATAAAGCCCCCAAAGCAGTTGTTGATGAAAATGAGGCTAAGTATGAAGAATTAAATAAAAAAATGCAATCAATTCTAAGCGGTATTGATAAACTTAAACAATTGGGGAATACTTGAATGCAGGCGAACCTGCATACCTGCGGCATGTAAACCTACCGGCAGGTAGGCCAAAGGTGAGCGAATATGCCAATAGTCAGTAATTCCTTATTAAATAATGTGTGTTTGGGAGGGAATACAAAATGGGTAAAGATGTAGTTGAGCTTTCAAAGGGCGAAGCAAAGCTGATAGAAGGTGAGTTCATTAATGTAAAACAAAGCAGAGTAAGGACAGTAGAAGGAGGGCATATTGAGCTCCAGCAGGTCGGCGCACTTTCAATTGACGGCGACAGGGTAGATGTTACGCAGGGCGCGGCGTTAGTTCTCCACGGTAACGAGTTGACAATAAACCAGAGTGCCTGCATCCTGTCTTCATCCAACAACACTGCCATGAATTTTTCTTTTTGCCCTGCGTCCGTGACGAGAAACAATTCAGAGGTCAATAAAAGCGCTGTGGGGATCATGTTATCCAGGGAAATAAAAACCGAGGGCACATCGTCTCTGGTAACTATTGCTCAAAAGGTCGATGGAAACATTAACACACTTCTGGACTGGCGTTCGGCCCTTGCCCTCGGAGCGGTTCTGGGCGGCATGATTGGACTCGCGAAACTGTTTATAAAAAAATGAATGATCCGTTTAACGAAGAGTTCATCCTCTCTCATGCCCTTATGGAGGACATAGGGGCCGGAGATATCACTGCCAGTGCCGTTATCCCCGAATCCCACAGATCAGAGGCGGCCCTTGTTGCAAAAGAAACGTTTGTACTGGCAGGACTTCCGTTCGCGAAAAAAGTGTTCAAGCTGATAAATCCCGAATTAAAGTTCAAAACCATAAAGAAAGACGGCAGTACCGTGAAAAAAGGTACGGTTATTGCCCGTATAAGCGGAAGCACCAGGGGACTGCTTGCCGGCGAGAGGACAGCACTGAACCTTGTGCAGAGACTGTCTGGGGTAGCGACCCTTACGCAAAGATTTGTAAAACGCGTGGAAGGACTGCCGGTTAAGGTGTTTGATACGAGAAAGACAACGCCAGGACTTCGGTTTTTTGAAAAGTATGCCGTAAGAATGGGAGGAGGCAGCAATCACAGATTCGGCCTGTTTGACGGCATACTCATAAAAGACAATCATATCACTGCTGCCGGAGGTGTCAAAAAGGCGGTAAGGCTTGCCAGGAAAAACGTCCGGCGCAAGCTTCGTATCGAGGTCGAGACCAGGAACATCAAAGAGGTCAGGGAGGCCCTGTCCTCGTCTGCCGATATAATAATGCTTGATAATATGTCGCTTAACGATATGAAAAAGTCTGTCGGGATAATCCGGGGCAAAAAACATGGGACCGTTATCGAGGCATCCGGCAATATTAAAGAAGAGAACATCAGGGCTGTCGCGGAAACAGGCGTTGACATGATCTCAGCAGGGGCACTGACACATTCCGCGTCTGCTGTTGACATAAGCATGGACCTGACGGATGTGTCGGATTAATTGACAAAGAGTTAACATAATCCTTATAATTCACTTGTATTTATTCTCAAAAAACACCCGGTAATAATCCAAAGAACCGAATCCCTGACATTAATAGCGGTATCGGAGTTCGCGGGTTTTTTGGATGTAATTTTGTTATGCGGCTGACAGTATCCAGTATCCCTGAAACAGGCATCGAGGAAGAATTTAAACTCCCGGTGACGCTTGGTGAGGTTAAACTCGAAAAGGACGCTGGTGTGACCTTAAAGGCGTCAAGGCTTGGAGACAGGGTGTTTCTGAGCGGCAGGATCCGGTCTGAAGCCTCTCTTGAATGCTGCCGGTGTTTAAAAAATGTCCTGTTGCCTCTGGACATAAATTTTGATGTTGAATACGTTTTGTTCACCGGTGCCGGGGCGGAAGAAGAGGAACACGAACTGACAAGCGAAGAACTGGATGTGGGTTTTTGCAGGGACGGTGAAATAAACATTGATGATATAGTACGTGAGCAGGTTCTCCTTGCCGTACCGATGAAGCCGTTATGCGGGGCTGACTGCAAGGGAATATGTTCCGGATGCGGTACGAACCTGAATGTCGGATCTTGTGAGTGCGGCGCCGAGGAGATAGATCCGCGGCTCGCGCCGCTTGAAAAATTGAAAAAACTTTTGATGAACGAAAACAGAAAGGAAAGGAGTAAAAATGCCTAATCCAACGCACAGACACACGAGGTCCAGAAGGGACAAGCGTAGAGCTAACTGGAAGCTCAGTGAGCCCAACGTTGTTCTTTGCAGCGAATGCGGTGAGCACACTCTCTCGCACAGGGTATGCCCCAGTTGCGGAAGCTATAGAGGCAAAAAGATTATCGAGGTAATTGAAAAAGAAATTGTATGAGGATTGCTCTGGACGCGATGGGGGGAGATTTTGCCCCGGCTGTTACAGTTGAAGGCGCTGTAGAAGCTGTTAACGAAACCAGGGGGCTTTCCGTGACACTGGTGGGCAATGAGAATGAGATTGCCGACGAGCTTCACGGAAAGAAATTTGAGACGTCCGTTATCTCTGTCAAACACGCTTCCCAGGTGGTCGGCATGCACGAGGCGCCCCTGACAGCTATAAGACGCAAGAAGGATTCCTCAATAAAGGTCGCTCTTGATCTGGTCAGGGCCGGCGAAGCGGACGCAATGGTGAGTGCCGGGAATTCTGCCGTGGTCATGGCAAAAGCCCTTTTAACTCTCGGCAAGCTGACAGGTGTTGACAGGCCGGCGATCGCTGCTGTGATGCCCACACTGAAAGGTCTTTTTGTTCTGATAGACGCCGGCGCCAATGTTGACTGCAAGGCGGCAAACTTGTATCAGTTCGCGATCATGGGCGAGGCGTACGCAAAAAGCATTTTTGATATTGAAATTCCCCGGGTAGGACTGCTCGGTATAGGCGAGGAAGACGCCAAAGGCAATGAGCTTACAAAGGAGACCTTTAAACTCCTGAAAGATTCCGGTTTGGAGTTTATTGGTAATATAGAGGGAAAGAATATCTTTATGGGAGATGCTGATGTGGTTGTATGCGACGGTTTTGTCGGTAATATCGCGCTTAAAATAAGCGAAGGCCTGGCAGAGGTGATCGCAAAGATGCTTAAAAGAGAAATATCGGAAAGCACATCAGGAAGGATAGGTTATTTTTTAATGAAAGACGCGCTTAGGAGCTTCAGGAAGAGAACCGATTATTCAGAGTACGGCGGCGCTCCTCTGCTCGGGCTGAGCAAGCCGTGCATCATCAGCCACGGCCGGTCTACTGCCAAGGCCATAAAAAATGCCGTGAAGATCGCCGGTGAATTTTATCGAAAAGGGGTCCTTGATATTATATCAAAGGCGTTTACGGCAACAGGCCCTAAAAAGGGGAAGCGTTGAAATTAAGGAGCAGGATAACAGGTACAGGTTCTTACGCGCCAAAGAAGGTCCTGACCAATTATGACCTTGAAAAGATGGTGGACACAACAGACGAGTGGATCACTGAAAGGACCGGCATAAAGGAAAGAAGGATAGCCAGTGACTCTGAGGCTGCTTCAGACCTTGCTGTGCAGGCCTCAAAAAAAGCGCTTGAGAGCGCTGGAATAAGGCCCAGAAAAATAGATATGATTGTCACTGCCACTGTAAGCGGCGACATGCCTGTGCCTTCAACCGCTTCATTCGTCCAGAGCAAGCTTGGCGCGAGAAATGCCGCTGCTTTTGACCTGAATGCCGCGTGCAGCGGGTTTTTATATGGACTCGCGGTCGCGGACAGTTTTATAAAGGCGGGAATGTTTAAGACTATCCTGCTTATAGGCGCCGAAGTTTTGTCCAGGTTCACTGACTGGGAAGACAGGTCCACGTGCATATTGTTCGGTGACGCAGCCGGTGCAGTTATTGTTGAGGCGACTGAAGTGGACAGAGGCATAATGTCAACACACCTGTATTCGAACGGTTCCATGTGGGACCTGCTTTATCTGCCGGGAGGAGGCTCGAAACATCCCGCGTCCAAAGAAAGCATTGATAACAGGGTGCATTACATAAAGATGAAAGGTAATGAGACCTTCAAGGTGGCGGTCAGGACACTGGAAAAGCTTGTGGTAGAAACGTTAAAGGCTAATAAAATGAAACCTTCCGACCTTTCGCTCCTTATTCCTCATCAGGCCAACTTAAGGATAATACAGGCGACTGCCAAGAGGCTTAAGCTCCCTATGGACAGAGTTGTTGTTAATCTCGACAAATACGGAAATACCTCAGCCGCGTCTATTCCAATGGCCCTTGACGGGGCAGTACGGACCGGACGGTTAAGAAAGAACGATTATGTCCTTCTGGAGGCATTTGGCGGCGGACTTACCTGGGCATCAGTACTGATGAAATGGTAATATCTTTTTTATAGAATGATGTCTGTGTAATTATGTATAATTATCGAACTATTGGAGGCGGCATGGATTATTTTTTAGATGAAGAGCAGTTGATGATAAGGGACCTGGCAAGGCAGATCTCTGATGAGAAAATAATACCTGTCAGGGCCGAGCTGGATGAGAAAGAAGAATTTCCATGGGACATTATGAAGGCCCTCGCCCAGTCGGATTTTTTCGGGCTGGCTATTCCCGAGGAATACGGCGGACTTGGAAAGGGCTGTTTTGAACTGGCAATAGCTGTGGAAGAGTTAAGCAGGGCATGTCTTGGTGTATCAACGACATTTGCAGCCAATGCCCTTGGAACGTATCCATTACTCCTTTTCGGAACGGATGAACAAAAGAAGAAGTATCTTCCCGATATAGCATCAGGCAAAAGATTGGTGGCATTTGCCATTACCGAGGCAAACGCGGGCAGTGACGCAGCCGGAGTTCAGACAACTGCCAGGCTTGAAGGCGATGAATATGTTCTTAATGGAACTAAACAGTGGATAACGAACGGCGGAGAGGCTGAAATATATACTGTAATAGCAATGACTGCCAGGAATAAGGGGCCGAGAGGCGCCGCTGCCTTTGTTATCGAGAAAGGGACTCCGGGTTTCAACTTTGGTAAAAAAGAAAACAAGATGGGAATAAGAGCTTCAGTTACAAGGGAGTTAATATTTGAAAACTGCCGTATCCCCAAAGAGAATATCATAGGGAAGGCAGGGATGGGATTTATTATTGCGATGAAGACGCTTGACAGTTCCAGGACAGGCGTGGGAGCGCAGGGCGTTGGCGTTGCGCAGGGGGCATTTGAGACCGCGACAAAATATGCGAGTGAAAGACACCAGTTTGGCCAGCCGGTGATCAGTTTCCAGGCTGTCCAGCATTTACTTGCAGATATGGCAATACAGATAGAAGCCTCAAGATCGCTTGTATATTCAGTATCCAAATTTATTGACAGCGGAGCAAAAGATGTTACCAAAGAGTCGGCAATGGCAAAGGTCTATGCCACAGACGTGGCAATGAAGGTCACGGTCGATGCTGTTCAGGTGATGGGCGGCGCGGGATATATGAGGGAATACCCTGTTGAAAAGATGATGCGTGATGCCAAGATCCTTCAGATATATGAAGGCACAAACCAGATACAGAGGAACGTGATCGGCCAGGCGCTGATAAAAGAAACAGCCAAGATGAGATAAAGATTTTAAGAAACGGCGGATCTAGAAAGGAAACCAGCTTTTTCCCTTATCGACAGGATAACCCGCCTTTTGCCAGGCGCTTATTCCATCCTTCATGAGAACGGCATTTGTATATCCAAGCTCGTTTAATCTTTTGGTCGCCAACGGCGACCTGTTTTCAAATATTCAATAGACAATAATTTTTGATTTTTTGTCGGGGATCTTGTCTTCCACAAGAAATTCTAAAACGCCCCGCGGTATATTTATAGCGCCGGGAATATGCGCTTTTTTAAACTCATCCTTTCTTCTTACATCTAAGGATAATTATCTTCTCTCTGGAGTCCATCATTCTCTTAACGTTGTGGATCGATACAGCTTTAACCTGTACCCGCGCTTCTTTGACCAGTTGCTGAGGCGTCATGTCCGCGGCATGGACAGGCAGCGGTGAATAAAAAACAAAAAGTAAAAGAGAGAACGGAAAATAAAACCATTTAGGCATATTGCCCTCCTTTTGCTCTTTTGCGAACATTATCTCCTGTTAATAATATTATATATCCGGAGCGATAAAAAAACATAGCGTGAAGGACAGTTGTGACCTTGCAGTTACAAAAAACCCTCTATTGGACCGCGATATCCTTAGTTCACCCCGTTAGAAAGCGCCTTCTAACAGGGTTTACCACCCGGTACGTAATATCGTATAATAAGCACTCGATTCAGCAGAAAGAATGATCTTTCCTTGTTAATTTCATCAGGAGGATATGTCGCGGTGGACATTATTGTCTGTATAAAGCAGGTGCCTGATACAGCTGAAATAAAGATCGACCCGAAGACCAATACACTGATGAGGGAGGGGGTCCCGAGCATAATAAACCCCTTTGACCTTAATGCTGTTGAAGAGGCCTTACAGATAAGGGACAGCCTCGGAGACGGTAAGGTAACTGTTCTGACCATGGGACCGCCGCAGGCTGAAAGCGCCCTGCGCGAAGCGATATCAATGGGCGCTGATGAAGCGGTTCTTCTTTCGGACAGGGCGTTCGCTGGAGCTGATACATGGGCAACATCATATACGCTTGCCCGGGCGATCAAACAGCTTGGCGCGGATATCGTTTTTTGCGGTAAACAGGCGATTGACGGCGATACGGCCCAGGTCGGACCTGAAACAGCGGAGTTCTTAAATATCCCGCACGTCGCGTATGTAAAAAAGGTTGAGGAAGTTCAAAAAGACAGCATCAGGGTTCAGCGGCTGATGGACGAAGGTTATGATGTTGTGGAATCCACAGTGCCTGTGTTACTTACAGTGGTAAAAGAGCTTAATGTCCCCAGGATGCCGTCATTAAAGGGGAAGATGGCCGCAAAAAAGACTGAGATCAAAAAAATGGGTATGGCAGAGATAGGGGCTGATGAGAACGATCTCGGGATGAAGGGCTCACCTACTCAGGTGCGAAACATTTTTGCGCCGCAGTTTAAGACTGAAAGAAGAATGCTTGACGGTACGCCTGAAGAGCAGGTTAATTTCCTTGTTAAAGAACTGAAGGAGAGCCAGTGTCTATAGTAGTTGATAAAGATAAATGCAATGCCTGTGAGACCTGTGTAAGCTCATGTCCTTTTGACGCGATCGAGATGAAGGACGATAAGGCATTTATCAATGAGTACTGCAATGAATGCAAGGCCTGTCTTGAGGTCTGCCCCGAAGGCGCGATAAAGGAAGTTAAGATCCCAGAGCCCAGAGCCCAGAGCACAGAGCACAGACAAAAGCTCCAGGATTATAAAGGTGTCTGGATTTTTGCGGAGCAGAGGGAGAAAAAGGTCACGGCGGTTTCCCATGAACTCCTGGGTATAGGCAGGAAACTCGCGGATGAACTGCAGACCGGGCTTTCGGCGGTTCTTCTGGGAGCTGACGAATCCGAGGCAAAAGAGCTTGTTAAGTGGGGCGCGGACAAAGTGTATCTGTGCGAAGACCCCGCGCTTGAGAAATTCAATGATGATACTTATACCGAGGTTCTGTCAAAACTTATCAAAGAGCATAAGCCTTCTATTGTTCTTTCAGGCGCGACGCCGATCGGAAGGTCTTTTATCCCCAGGGTAGCGGCGAGGCTGAGGACAGGGCTTACAGCTGACTGCACTTCGCTTGAGATAGATAAAGAAACAAAAAACCTTCTGCAGGTAAGGCCTGCGTTCGGAGGCAACATAATGGCCACGATACTGTGTCCTGATCACAGGCCGCAGATGGCCACTGTCAGGCCCCGTGTTATGAAAAAAGGAGAGTATGACGGATCCAGGACCGGTGATATCATCAAAGTCGCTGCTGACGGTCTGACCTCGAGAACAAAAGTGCTGGAGTCGGTTAAAGAGGTCTCAGAGATTTCGGTGAATCTTCATGAAGCTGATATAATTGTGGCAGGCGGCAGGGGGGTTGGTGGAGAAAAGGGATTTAAACTTCTTGAGGAACTTGCACAGGTTCTGGGCGGTTCAGTTGGCGCTTCGAGGGCCGCTGTTGATGAAAAATGGATACCTTACAGCCATCAGGTCGGCCAGACCGGCAAGACGGTCAATCCAAAACTCTATATCGCATGCGGTATATCAGGGGCTGTCCAGCACCTGGTTGGCATGCAGTCTTCAGATGTAATTGTCGCGATAAACAAAAATCCTGAGGCGCCTATTTTCAGTGTAGCGACCTATGGGATCGTCGGAGACCTTTTCGAGATCATCCCCATGCTTACAAAGCAGATCAAAGAGGCTAAGGGCCTATAGATCTATCTCTCAGGTTTACCCGCCTTGTAGTGCTTGCCTGCCAGTTTGTTCTTGTCTGCCAGTCTGTTTGGCATGATGGCATGGTGGCGGGCAGGCAAGACACATATCCTGTTCACATCATATATGGTTTCAGGCGACCAGCAGAAAAGACTTATTCCCCCCGTTTGAAAAGTGAAGGCCTTCTATCGGGGTGAGCGTTTTTTGGCTTTTGTGATAAACGGACCGGGGCCTTTTCTTTTTTTGAAGTGTGAGAGCAATATCTCTGCGTCATGGAATGGGAGGGTTACAAAAGAGAACTTATCGAGGACCTGGATGTCCCCGATCCTGCTGTTCGGCATACCGCATTTATCTTTAATAAAACTCACCAGTTTCTTTGGTGTTAATCCGTCTTTTTTGCCCTGTGTCACAAAGAGCCTGGTTTTGCCTTTGGTATCGACAACCACATCTGCTATTTCAGTATAGCTTCCTACATCCAGCTCATCCTGAAAAGAATGCTGCAGAAGCGCTGCCAGTATATTCTCAGGATCATTATTTTGCAGAAGCCCACGGGACATTTCCAGGTAGTTTTCCTGGGGCTGAGACTTTACGATAGCTTCAAGATTAGCCCTGATCCGGCGCTTTTTTATCTTTATCACATCTTTAACCCGCGGCAGTTTTGCCTTGCGGATGTCTGTTTTCGCGCTTCTTTGTATGTATTGCAGTTTTTTGTATTCTTGAGGAGTAATAAAAGTAATGGCAGTGCCTTCTTTTCCCGCCCTGCCTGTCCGGCCGATCCTGTGAACGTATGATTCAGGGTCCTGCGGCAGGGCATAGTTGATGACATGAGTCAGGTCCTGGACATCTATTCCCCTTGCCGCGACATCGGTTGCCACAAGGATATTTATTCGGCGTTTTTTGAACTTGTTGAGAATTTTCTCTCTCTGGTCCTGAGACAGGTCGCCATGCAGCGCGTCCGCGTCATAGCCGCGCTCTACCAGGTGGTTGGCAACAGTGTCAACATCGATCTTGGTCCTGCAAAAGACAAGCCCGTAAAACTTTTCTTCGATATCTATTATCCTGCAAAGCGCCTCGAACTTATCCGCAGCAGACACCTCAAAATAGATCTGGTCTGTCTTGCTTACGGTAAGCTGTCCCCTGGTTACCTTAAACACCTCATATTCGAACATGTATCTTTTGGCGATCTGCATTATTTCATTGGGCATGGTCGCTGAAAATAACATTGTCCGTTTTTCAGGTCCTGTATTGTCCATTATTTCCCTGACGTCCTCAAGAAAGCCCATGTTCAGCATTTCGTCAGCCTCATCCAGAACAAGAAAAGATATTTTGCCCAGCATTAATGTCCGGCGTCTGATATGGTCAAGTATCCTTCCAGGAGTACCCACAACCACGTCAACACCTTTTTTTAAACTTCGCAGCTGCAGTTCTATTGACTGTCCCCCATAGACAGGAACGATGCTCAGCTTTCTCTTTCCCTTTAATGAGTTAATCTCTTCAGACACCTGGATAGCAAGTTCCCTTGTCGGGCTTAGAACAAGGGCCTGTACGTTTTTGCTCTTTTCCTGAATGAGTTCAATTATCGGCAGTCCGAAAGCCGCGGTCTTACCCGTACCTGTTTGGGCCTGGCCCACAATGTCCTTGTTCCCGGCAAGTATGGCCGGTATGGTCTGTACCTGGATCGGGGTGGGTTCTTCAAACCCCTTTTGTTTCAGGACTTTCAGTGACCCTTCAGACAAACCCAGATCTTCAAATGACTTCATATGTTGATCTTCTTCCTTTCATCTTTTACCCCGTTAGAAGGGAGAGGTTTTTCTCACGTGGTTTACACTGTTTTCAAAACAGGCGTATTTTAACATTTGGGTTGGACAAAAGATACAGGCCGGCGGGGGTCAGGGGAAAGCAAGGCGATATACAGTTTTTTAATGATGACCCTTTTCGACAAGTTTTATGTATAAAGCAACGGAAATACCCGCGGAACCAAAGATCATGCACATGACCATGATCTGGTAACGGGCCGCGATAAGAGGAGAGATACCTGACAATATCTGGCCGGTCATCATGCCGGGCAGGGACACGATCCCAACCGCAAACAGAGCGTTTGTTACAGGTATAAGCGCGGCCCGAAAGGCGGACGCGCGCGCCTTTATATAGTCGTTTTCACGCTCCAGCTCAGCCTCCAGGCGCTCGGCGCACAGGCTTACGGCGTTCATTGAGTTCGCGAAGATCATCCCTGCAAGCGGGATCAGGTACTGGGGTTTATACCAGGGGTTAAGGCCTATGACGCCCTGCGTTACAATTATTAATGTTATGAGTCCGCCAATAGCGATTGACAGGAACGCCTTGAGGTAAAGGTCTTTGCTCCTCTTGCTGACCGGCCTTAGCGCGATAATGCCCGCGGCAGACAGCATAATGCAAAGAATACCGACAATTATCAGGGGCTGGTTCGCGTCGAATATAAAGTTCAGCACATAACCGACAAGTACAAGCTGAACGCACATCCTGAAAAGGCCGTGGAGTACAGAGGATACCCCTAAGGACCAGCGTATAAATATTACTATCACAAAAAAGACCGGAATAAATACCCACAGGAGATCAAGGTAGGATATGTTATAGATCGACTGGTTCATGCTGGTTTATTCGAGTATATAACAATATTTCAGGAAGCTTTCTGTATTTATATCAGAAACAACTGCATATATCAATTAAATTGACTTAAAAGCGTATGTTTAATATAATTTCTCACACTCTTACTGAACAGTTAACAAATGATCCCCTTGGAAATTGCGAATTTCTGGACAAGGGGACTGGCTCCGTAAGGTCCTGGCGTACCTGGGCAGCGGGGCAGGCGGGAGGATAAATGAAGATCGCGTTTGTATTTCCCGGTCAGGGCTCGCAGTTTGTTGGAATGGGCAAAGACCTTTACGACAGTTTTGAAGAAGCAAAAGTCGTTTATAAAGAGGCGTCTGAAGTCCTTGGCTATGACATAGCTGACCTGAGCTTTAACGGGCCAAAGGACGAACTGAACAGGACAGTGAGAACACAGCCCTGTCTGCTGACCGCAAGCTACGCGGCGTTTAAGGCGCTCTCATCAAAAGGCATAACACCCGCTTTTGTCGCGGGCCACAGCCTTGGTGAATTTACCGCTGTCACTGCCTCGGGAGTTATATCTTTTAAGGATGCTGTGCGGCTTACTGAAAAAAGAGGCCGGTTCATGCAGGAGGCAGTGCCTGAGGGCAAGGGACTCATGGCCGCAATACTGGGACTTGAAAGGGATCAGGTGAACAGGATCTGTGATTCTGTAAGCTCAGGCTATGCTGCCGCGGCAAATTTTAACTGCCCCGGGCAGATCGTTATCGCGGGAGAAAAAGGCGCTGTTGAAGAGGCGATAAAACTCGCGCGGGAGGCCGGCGCCAAAAGGGCAATACCCCTTGCGGTATCAGTGCCGTCACACTGCCGTCTTATGGCCGATGCTTCATCCAGGCTTTCTGAACTTCTGGACGGCATTGACCTTCAGGAGCCTCAAATTCAGATCGTCAATAATGCCGACGCGGCTTTCCTGGAGAGCCCGGATGAGATCAGGTCCTCTCTTGTTCGTCAGCTTAACAGCCCGCTTTTGTGGGAAGACTCTGTAAAAAATATGACCAAAAAGGGAGTGGACACGATTATTGAGGTCGGGCCCAAAAAGGTGCTGTCAGGGCTTATAAAAAGAATAGCTCCTGAAGTGAAGATCCTTAATGTTGAGGATCCAAAGAGTCTGGAAAAAACATTGAATGTTCTGGCTTAGAAACTTAAAACATTAGGCTCAAGACTTCTGATATTGATCAAGAGAAAAATCAAATGTATAACTGGAGCTGACAATTATCACCAGTCCGTATATTAATAAATATCCAAGATAATCAGGCCAAAATGAGATTAGACCGAGCTGTTTTTGTAAAATATCAGTTTTTTTACTTGTCATACACTAAAGTCACCCGGTAGTATTGATGAACAGATAGAATATGCATAAAAAAGAATGTTAGGCACGAATAGAAATAAGAATGACATCTCAACAAGAGCCACATAAGACTATAAAACCGTTAGTAGACTTAGCAATTGAAGAACTGAGAAAGCACTATTGGGCTCCAATGTGGGAGTACATTAAAGAGCACCCTGAATTAGCAAAGACGTTTCCTGCTTTTCTGCTAAATCCTGAACAAATTATTATGTATATTGGCAAGACTCACATTGCAATTGAATACCTAGGTCCTGAACGAGTTGAAAGTCTCAAGCTTAAAGGCGTAACGGAAATAAGATATCATGACTATGCAGAGACAAATGAGTACTTGTTTGAAAAAATAGTGGGATTTAAATATGACTCAACTGTTCCTTTCAAATTGCCCATCCCTCCATTAAGCGAAGATTTAATTCTTCCTACAAACAGGGGATTCGATAAATTGTTAGATTTGGGGTGGAACTTTGCAGGGCAAGATTCAATGTTTGGTATTAATGCTCCTGCTCCTCTAATTCCTGAAGGGCAGTTTGTTCGGATTATTAATGGTTTGTTTTTTGATGCAAATGAAAGTGGTCTTCTTACCAGACATATTAAATGGATTGATTTTATGCCAATTCACTATGATGATAGCGACAGTGAAGTAGATAAGATTTCAATTGATTTTAGTTTGTATAGCAAACTAATAAAGAGTGATGCCCACTACACGTATTATGTACCAGAAGACTACAAATATTCCAAATTGCCAAAGTTAAATCGATTTATTGAGCTTTGGGGCAATAAGAACACAACAGAACCTGAAATTACAAAGTTTCTATCGAATGATGACAATTCATTTATTCTCAGCATGAGGTTTGGTGCTAAGTATATTTACAGCGAATTGACTTGTGAGTGGCAAAGTGAAAGTAGGGATTCTATTCGTCCTGATTTTTTTATTGAGCAACCAGATGGGTATGCAGATATTGTAGAGTTCAAGCTTCCAAACCTTAAGAATAGCCCTATGGTAGGTCGAAACAACAGAGAAACTTTATCTGCAGAAATGTCTTCATATATTTCGCAAACAAGAGTATATTCGACGTACTTTGATGATCTTAATAATCGTCGGTGGTTTGAGGAGAAATACGGATTTAAAGTTAATAAGCCACGTCGATATTTAGTCATTGGTAGAAGAAGCGACTTTGATAGCGATGAGTGGCGTGAAATAAAGGCAGATTATAATAATCTTGAAATCATGTCTTATGATGATTTAGTAGATGGAGTTGTTGCTCAGTTTTACAAGTAAATTATAAAAAGCCTAACAATCTCATGGACCGTGAACGAGTACCAGCGGTGACGATTTTGCTTTTTGTTGACTTAAGTAGTCTAAATCATCTTTATGCTTTTAAATACGCTACAGGTACTCGATAAAATAAGAAAGAAGGTCTCCTTTAATGCAGAGCATTAATTGTGTTAGTTTATGATTTAATTCGCAGTTAAAAAAACTAACACAAAAGGAAGGAGACCTTAATGAAAGATAGCATCTATGATCACTACATAGCAATAGATTGGTCAGCAAAAAACATGGCAATTGCACGAATGACAAAGAAATCCAATAAAATCACAGTCATTGATGTTCCATCGGACGTTGTTGAACTTCAGACCTATTTAAAAAATCTACGGGGCACAAAAATATTGGCAATTGAAGAAACGAGCACATCACAATGGTTATACACTGAACTGGAAGGTTATGTGGAGAAGATTTTGATCTGTGATCCCTATCGAAACAGGCTGCTGGGAGAAGGAGCCAAGACAGATAGGATCGATGCCGCTAAACTGGTGCACCTTCTGAAAGCTGGACTCATGAAAGAAGTCTATCATTCTGCTGAGAAATTCATATATATACGGAGGGTTGTAAGTGGGTATGAGGATATGGTGAAGGCAGGAGTTCGATTAAAGAACCAACGATACGCATTGCTGAGGGCCTGTGGCAAGAGTGGCAAGGAGAAGGACATTAATGTGGGCTCTCAGGGTGAGCAATTCGTGCTGGAATGTCTGGATAGGCAAATCAAAGCCTATGAGGAAGAGAAGAATGGATTTGAAAAAGAATTTGCAAGACTGGCCC
>BDTR01000038.1 GCA_002897775.1 bacterium BMS3Bbin08
GTCAGAAACGGACAATGAGTTGGGTTGATTTCACAAAATATCTCGACCATTACCCGCTGCCGAAACCGAAAATAGTGCATAGCTTGTACGTGTCACCTGTAAGGTGAGTTGGACTGAAGAGCCGGATGTGGGAAATTCACAAGTCCGGTTCTGTGAGGGGCATTGAAGTTTCTCACATGTTAGGACAATGAACGAAACATAGGAGGAATCATATTATGTCTACTCGACAAAATATGCAGGATCTTATAGAACAGATGAATCATCTTAAACGAATATTATCTGTGGAGATCCAGAAAAAACAGGATGAATTCCTCTATAAAATTGAGGGGAAAAGGATTAAATTTGAAGAGGCTACAAGACGATACCATAAAACACTTGTTACCAGGATCCCTATCTATATATTGAAGGCCAGCCTGCTGAACTTACTGATAGCCCCGGTGATCTGGTTTTGTATTGTGCCGACGGTGTTTATGGATCTGGTTGCCAGTGTTTATCAGTTCATTTGTTTCCCGGTGTACAAAATTCCCAAGGTGCGGCGGGACGATTATATAGTGGTAGACCGTCACGCGCTTGAGTACCTGAATGCTTTGGAAAAATTAAATTGCGTATACTGCGGGTATGTCAACGGCCTTATAGCATACATTCAGGAGATAGGCGCGAGGACCGAACAATACTGGTGTCCGATCAAGCACGCCAGGAAAATTGGCGATATTCATAGCCGCTATAAGAACTTTTTAGAGTACGGAGACGCTGAAGAATACAGTAAGAACATGGAAAAGATCAGAAGAGATTTTGATGATCTGTAATAAGTTCTGGTTTCTGACTTGTCAGGTGTGTTTTGAAGGGCAGAATTGGGGTTGGGTTTGCGGCTAGTGCTGGTGCTGACCCTTGGATTATGTATAACTATGGAAGTCGGACTTCGATAATTTTATATTTTTAAGAAGTTAGATATTCTTTCAAACTTATGATACGTATACCATGAAATTCTTTGAGCTTCAACATCTCAGTATCTCCGGTTACAATGATATCTGCTTTACCGGCCTGAGCACATTCAAGGATTCTGTTATCAGGGTCATCGGTTAGAACTTTGATTTTTTTCGTGGGTTGGTTGGTCTCTCCCAGAGCCGAGAGGTAAACGGCAGCACGGCTTATGGCTTCACGGTCACGGCTGAATTTTCTGGCGAGCACGAATAATATCTCATCTATTATGGCTTTTGATAGAACAAGCCTGTCTTTTCCTTCAATGATCCTGGCAATTGCCTTTTCAGCTTTGCTTCCCGGGATGACCAAGGCAGAAATAAAAATGTTTGAATCAAAAACAGCCCTCATTTTTTAAGGTATTTCCGCAGGTCCTTTTCAGTGAGAATGCCTTGTTCTTTAGCTTTTGCAGACCAGTATCCCTGTAATTCCAGCAATTCATTTCCCAGCCTTTTTTTCTTTACAAGACGCAGGGCGTCCTGAATAACAGCGCTAAGAGGTTTTCCTTCTTCTCTTGCTATTTCCTCTGCCTCTTTTGCAAGTTCAGGCGGAAGTGATATTGTTTTTTTTACCGCGGTTGCCAATGCAGCACCTCCTTGTTGGTATGAATTAATCATACCATATTCTCATGCTGGTTGTAAATCGACATAATCTATCGAGGTTCAACCTCGATAGATGGGGTTTGGTGCTGACCCCTGGATTATGTATAATTGCGTGGCTTTCCCGCTTAGCTTATCCTGAGCTTAGTCGAAGTGGAATAGTGAGCCTGTCGAACTATCGAACCATTTGTATTATTGAACCTGGCTCCCTATAATAATGAAACTTGCCCGCCGATCTGTGTGGCGGGGTTGTCGAAGATTCGATCCGACCCTGAAATATTGATTTTTCATTTTATGGAGGAGAATTGCAGGATTTAATTGAACAACTTAGAGAATTTGCTGATGAACGTGACTGGGATCAGTTTCATTCGCCTAAGAACCTGGCAATGGCGCTTAGCGTTGAAGTGGCTGAAATCCTGGAGCATTTCCAATGGTTGACACAGGAACAGACAA
The DNA here is from genome assembly GCA_002897775.1 of bacterium BMS3Bbin08. Taxonomy (GTDB): domain Bacteria; phylum Nitrospirota; class Thermodesulfovibrionia; order UBA6902; family BMS3Bbin08; genus BMS3Bbin08. Next base: position 2,031 of record BDTR01000038.1, read on the forward strand.
CAAAGTTAAAACCAGAAGAATTTGCGAAATTGAAAGAAGAAATAGGCGATGTATTGATATATTTAACAAGGCTCGCGGATAAATTGGGTATTGATCCACTTGAGGCTGCCAAAGAAAAAATCAAAAAAAATGCAGAGAAATATCCAGTTGATAAAGCTAAAGGTAAACACACTAAATACGATAAATTATTAACTTGAGGCTTGCCCGCCTATTCTTGTGGAGGGTTGGGTGAATGCTAATAAAATAGACCTGACCCCGCTTTCTAACGCCCGAAGCTTTGTAAGGCCTGGTTTTGATACCCTGGAAACGCCATAATTATCGAGGCCGAACCTCGATAATTGGGAGTGGGGGGATGAGGGATGTGCTCTGTACTTGTCCGCCGATTAGTGTGGAGGGTTGGGAGGATTGCAAGAAACAAGATTTATCCGCCAGTCAGTTCTTGCCTGCCAGTCTGTTTGGCATGGTGGAGGGCCTGTCGGAGTGAAACGTAGATCCCGACCTGTCGGGGACTCCGCGTGGGTGATAAGTCAATTTCTTAAGTCTGACCCCGGAGGATACAGGAAAGACGAGGCAAGAGTCAAACTTCGGACCTGACAACAAAAAAAATACCCGATATTCATAAATATGGTATAATATTACCTGTAATTCATGGGTTGTGCCTGTTTTTCATTAACACACATAAACCCAATTTTCACAAAAGTATATGAAAAATACCCAATTTTCACGAGAAATAACTGTTTTTCACGAACTGACTGCTCCTGAAAGAGGAATAATTGCAGGTTATGCTGCCATCATTGACGCACTGGAACTTCCAGTGCCTATGCCGCATCACATTGCTTTAATTAGTAAAAAGACCCGCCGCTATGAAAAAGATGGCTGGAAAGTATTCACACCCAGACATCAGCCTGAGGACAGCCTGTATAAACAGCTTGTTTTTGCTTTGAAGTATGAAGGGGTAAACCTTCTGCTCTTTAAATGCCTCTTTTCCAAATTCGGCAGTAAGAAGGTAAAAGAACTGCTTCAAATTGAACCGACCGGGCAGTATAGCCGGAAGATCTGGTTTTTGTACGAATGGCTGATGGAAACACCTTTGGACCTTCCGGATCTTGGCATTAAGAATTATGTTCCCCTGTTGGACGATAAAATACAATATGCCATCGAAGGAGAGCGTTCTCCCCGACATCGTATTATCAATAATCTTCCTGGGACGCACGGCTTTTGTCCTCTTATTTCTAAGACCCCCAAACTGGAAGCTCATATCCAGTCCGGTTTATCAGAGAAAAAGGACAGTTTTTTGAGCACCATACATAAAGACGTACTGCAGCGTGCTTCGGCTTTTCTACTACTAAAAGACTCCAAAGCCTCTTTTACCATAGAAGGTGAGAAACCTGCAAACACCCGTGCAATGCGGTGGGGAAAGGCCATAGGGCAGGCCGGTTCAAAACCGTTAAGCAAAGAAGAATTGTTGCGCTTACAGCAGATTATCATTGCAAACACCCGGTTTACCAATATGGGATTTCGCAAAGAAGGCGGTTTTGTTGGTGAGCATGATAGAAGTTCAGGAGAACCTATTCCTGACCATATTTCTGCAAAATGGCAGGATGTAGAATTATTGATAGACAGTCTGATAGCTACAAATGAAGAATTGGAAAAGGCGGGCTTTGATCCTGTATTAGCAGCTGCTGAAATAGCCTTTGGCCTGGTTTTTATCCATCCCTTTGCTGACGGCAATGGACGACTTCACCGCTACATTATTCACCATATTCTGGCAAAGATGAATTTTGCCCGGCAGGGGGTCATCTTTCCGGTATCGGCTTCCATGCTGGATCATATTGATGATTACCGCACGGCGCTGGAATCTTATTCACATCCGCTTCTGGATTTTATTAAATGGAAGCCTACGGCCAAAAAGAATGTGGAAGTGCTGAACGAAACGAGCGACTATTATAGATATTTCGATGCCACGAAGCAGGCTGAGTTCTTGTATGACTGTGTTCAGGATACGATTGAAAATATTATTCCCGATGAGGTGAATTACCTGAACAACTACGATGAAATGAAGGAATACCTCGATAACACTTATGAGATGCCTGATAAAACCGTGGCACTACTTATTCGATCCCTGGAACAGTATAATGGTCATCTGTCCAAAAGGAAAAGGACAAATGAGTTTAGCGCATTGACTGATGAAGAAGTGAGGGATATTGAGAGCAGATATCAGGAAATATTTTCTAAAGGATAAATGCCTACCCAGCCTGAAGACAATCTGCTACAGCTCTGTTAAACGCTGCCCGCCGTCAAAACATACCGGCCTTTAGGGAAAGAGGAGTTTGGAAGATAGGAGAAGGATTCAACTATGCGCCCAGCCCCGGGAAATAAACTATAGAGATTTATCCGCCTGCCCAAGGCAGGCAAGCCTCAGGAGGGGTAGGGGCTTGTTGGGCGGTGTAAGTCAATTAGTTAAGTTTACCCGCCTATTTGTGTGGCGGGCCTGTCGGAGCTATGCGGAGATCCCGACCTGTCGGGGACCCCATTTGGTTTTTAGTTTATCCTGAGCGTGGGTACTACTGAGTTTAGTCACGGTCTTTTATATTGACAAAACAAGGAGTTAGGAGTAAATTGAGGGAGGGTTTAAAGCCTGTCGTCTCATTACTCGTTACATGTTGTTTATAAATTGAGGGTATTTGGCTGAAATGGGGAATTTTAAATTATTCCATTAGCTCGCCAGCGAGTTACAGCTGGATCCAAATGATGTCTGAAAAATTCTTCATATGTTATGACATTGAGTGCTGTTGTGTATGTTTCAATCCTATTTTTAATGCTGGCTGGAATAACAAGATGAATTCTGTTGTCTCTCATTTCACCAAGCTGTTTTGTACTGATTGATTCATCAATTGTAGCCAGATAAAAACCTAATCCACGTGTGCCCTCTGTTACAATCTGTCGCCATCTTTCCCGAAGGGTTCTTTTTACTGTGAAGATGATACAGTCCATGGGATTACCATCATAATGATTTCGACTTGGCATTAAGAAATCAGGCTGTCCATTTATTACCTGTTGCTCATCAAAAGGATAATCTAACCTTTTAAATAATGTTCTTAAAACAATTTCGAAGGCACTGCCTGCTCTTGCTTTTCGGGATTGTGAAAGTGAAGGAAGAATATGTTATCAATATATTTATAGATTTGCACATAGATACTTTCTTGATTTTAGGGTAGAATTATATTGTTTGGGTTTTATATTAATAGTGCCGGAATCGGCAGAGGAAAATTGCTTCTATATACCATGACTTATTATTAGAAAGCTTATAATGAAGAATAAACAGCGCCGTTTATGGACAAGAGATGAACTTATAATTGCAATAAATTTTTATTGCAAAACTCCTTTTGGTAAACTGCATCACCATAATACGGATATCATTAGCCTTGCAAAGCAACTAAATAGGTCACCTAGTGCTCTTGCCATGAAACTTGTTAATTTTGCAAGTGTTGATCCTGCTCAAAAGGAACGCAATATTAAGGGCCTCAGCAACATCAGCAAATTAGATGTAGAAATTTGGCAGGAATTTTATTCTAACTGGGAACAACTTGCCTTTGAAAGTCAAAATGCCTTATTAAGGCTTCAAGATAATCTTGCCGTGGAGAAATCGTCTAAATTTTATCAAAAAAACCTTACAAAAAAAGAAACAGAAACAGAACGTCCCACAAGGGTAAGGCTTGTCCAAGGTTTTTTCAGAGATACTGTTCTCGCAAGCTATGACTATAAATGCTCATTCTGTGAACTGGGAATAACACAACTATTGTTAGCAAGTCATATCATACCATGGAAGGACAATATTATAAGACGCGCCGATCCAACTAATGGACTTTGTTTATGTGCTTTACATGACAAAGCATTTGATAGAGGAATCCTTGGAATAGATGGTGATTACAGGATTCTTTTATCACATGTAGCAAAAAAACAGTCAGCTTCGACAATTCAAAGAGTGGGGTTGCTGGAAAAAGAAGGTAAAGAGATTATTTTACCAAGGCGATTTAAGCCTGATCCTGATGCGCTTAAATTTCATCGAATAAACATTTTTATGAAATAAGGAGGTTGTAGCTATGGCGATCATGCATACTTTAAAACTTTGTTCTACAGATGTTTTTCAAATTATAGATGCGTTAAATTTACGAGCCGATACTTATCAACAGAATGCTCGTTTTTTATCTAATGAATGTGAAGTGAATGAAAATATTGCTTTTGAAGATTGTAGTGATCCCTTTGAGGCAAAAGAAATAGCTAAACATTATCGAGATATTGCAGAAAGTATCGAAAACCAAATTTCATCTAATTGTTGATTCTTTTTTATAATAGAACAACAAAGACATATATGCCTTTTTTTATTTCTTGCTTAACTTTTTAAATTCTCCCATTGTATGACCAGTATTGGACATGATGGACTTCAGGGTTTTTCTTTATTATAGTTTTTCCGGCATGAAGCGGAACAGTTGTTCTTTTTTTATCGCTTACCCTGAAATATATGGCATGGCTTATTGGTGACCATTGGAGAAAAAATTCAGGTTATATTCCTGTTGGCTTTAAAGTTTATGATATGCTTACTAAGCTTTTTCAGCCTATAGATGTAATTTGCGTAGTAAGAAGAAATCAGTCTTCTAATACAGGGCTTTGGCATAAAAGAGCAAGGGAATTTAATTTTTATCTAAGAGGTTATAAATACCTTTTTATTATGAAAAAGGAATAGCGGAGTGCTTCTTTATAGGCTGTTGAGATATCGGTTACTATTCTTTGACTTTTTTACCACCCATTATTATTTGATTAGCCCTTTACTCTTACGATAGTTGTAGGCTGCGTTCTTAGCCTGACCCTGGCTGAAACCAAGACTTTCTAAATAACGTATACACTCCATATTACTCTTAGTGATACCGTTAAATTTATCAAGGAGATGATTGTAAAGATCTTGTCTCCCTCTTTGTTGGACCTCTAAATGGTTGCCATGATACAAATAGGTATAGGCACCGTTTTTAGCTTGATTATAAGATGCACCATGCTCCATTAAGTAATTAATACACTGAGAGTAGCTTAACTTACACCCATTATGTTCATTCAATATTCGAGAATACTCTCTTTGATTAAAAGACTTCAAAGGATCAGACATTAAATCTTCCTTTTTATTCTTCTAGCAACTTAAAAAAGTCACGAATTACAGTATGATGATTTGGAAACTTCCTTTCAAGCAACTGTTTAAATTCGTGTAAATTTTGGTCCTGTAACAGCTGATCTACTTCATATGCTTTTTTGTTAAGTTGCCTACAATATTTATCAATTATTGTTTGTGGTGCGGTACCTTTTCTCTGAGCAACAATATTTGTCGCTTCTGATCTACTACGGCCTACTTTTTTCATTTCATATATCACTTCAAGTGTCTGCTGCAATGCCCTAGGTATCCCGTTTGTAAAGCTTGGTATTTCAGGTCCACCCACTGTTTTTTTTGTCTTCCCAAATAAAAGTCTCCTCAAAACTGTATTTGGGGTGTCTTCAAAGGGATCGGCATGATTTTTTAAATAATTCCAAATAGTTTCGTCAATCTCAATCTTATAGAATTTCATATTTTATCCTCCTTTTACTTTTAGTACACCACCATTTTACGAAAGTACTTTTAGTTTGTCAAGTAAATATTTCGATGCCGCCAATATTCCCTATACTACCTTGCCATAAACTACTCAGAATTTATGACTTTCAGTACAGGGCAGGCAAAAAATCCTTCGACACAACCTGCCTCAGGCGGATAAACTCAGGATAAATTCAAAGAATTTTTGCGAGGTTTTTCACTTTTTTACTTCCAATTCACAATAAATTATTTTTAAAACCAATAAGTTACAAACCTTTTCCCGCTTGCTTGACAAGCATCAATAGATCGTTGTTTAATTCAGTATAGATTCTAAGGACCTTTTCAATGAAATCTCGTAAAGGACAACTTGTCTGCCAGTAGCTTGAGGATATCTTTCTGAAAATTTGAATGAAGGAAAAAAATGGATAAGGATAGTCTCCGATTACTTTTTAATGAATTTTTAAAAGATGATATCACAATGTTCACCGAAGAAAAAACCGGTGACGAATGGATAAAAGAAAGAAAATCTATTTATGAGCTATATCGCAATAAATTTAGTCCTCATAGAGTTGATCAGCTAACAGTGGTAGATTTTGAAACATTTTTAACATTTAAAGGCAATAAGTCCTGGACAAATTTACAAAGGGGTTGCAAGCGGGCCACCCAAGAGATAGAAAAGCTTAAAAATTCTTTAAAATATTTGCAGAATGAATCAATTCCAATTGAGGATAGATTGAACACAATAGCAAGAGGCGGAAAATTTTATATTAAAGGGTTTGGAAAGAATTTAACGACTGGTTTACTTCATATTTTCAATTGGGAAAAGTACGGAGTTTGGAATAACCGTTCACAAAAAGTATTAGAGGAATTAAGGCGTTTACCTTATATCTCTTCAAATTTTGGTCAAAGCTATGTTCGTATTAACTTAGAGCTATTAAAACTTACAGAAGAAATAAATACAGATTTAGCTTATCTGGATGCTTTTCTTTGGTGGCTTGATGATTCTGAGAAAATTACACAAAGTCGTAAATTGCTTAATCCCACCGCAAGTGACCGCGTAATCCCAAACTAAGTGACCGGCAAATCCCATTTATCGTGACCGGGCAATCCCACTTAGATTGACCGGCAAATCCCAGTTTAAGTGACCGATTTTTAACAGAAATGGGATTTCCATTCAAGAGCTGTTTTTTAACGCAAAATAATAGGTTATTGTAATTCTCCAATTACTACATAAAGGAGGATTATTAGTGGCCAAAAAGCGGAAAAGGACGACAATGCGAAAGGCAAGAGAGATATTGAGGCTGCATTATGAAAGCAGACTGAGCAACCAGCAGATAGCGGATGCCCTTCGAATATCAAAAACAGGCGTATTTAACATTCTGGGCAGATTCAGGGAAGCGGCAATGACCTGGCCGGTGCCGGAAAATCTGTCAGAGACGGAACTTGAAGCGCGTATATACCGGAAAGCCCCCACAAGGGAGAAGGAAGGAATATTACCGGATTTTAAGCATATCCATGAAGAACTAACCCGGCCGTATATAACGCTTGAGCTTCTATGGAATGAATACGCACAGAACAACCCTGATGGACTTGGCAGGAGCAGTTTTTACCGGCATTATCGGAAATACCGGAGCATCCTGTCAGTCAGCATGAAAGTAATTCATAAGGGAGGGGATAAGGTCTTTGTAGATTACAGTGGAGACGGACTGAGGTATTACAGTCGTGAGACAGGCAAATGGGTAGAGACAGAGTTCTTTGTCGGCAGCTGGGGAGCCAGCAGTTACAGTTATGCCGAGTGTTCAGAGAGTCAAAATGGTCAGGACTGGGTAAAGTCCCATATACGGGCGCTGGGGTATTTTGGATGTGCCCCGAACGCATTTGTGCCGGATAATCTGAAGAGCGGTGTTACAAAGGCAAATTTCTATGAGCCGGAAATCAATGCCTTGTATGAGAAATTCGCACAGCATTACGGCACAGTGATTCTTCCTGCCCGGGTACGCAAGCCAAAGGACAAACCAGTTGTGGAAAGCAATATCCTTCATCTTCAGCGTTTCATATTCGGCAGGCTGCGTAATCGCACGTTCTTCAGTCTTGCTGGCCTTAATCAGGCAGTGAGAGAGGCATTGGAGCTTTATAATGACCGGCCCATGCAGCAGTATAAGAAATCACGCAGAGAACGCTTTGAACAGCTGGATAAACCATATGCCAAAGCTTTACCCTTAAATCCGTTTCTGTTTACAGATGTTAAATATGATGTTCGTGTAGCGCCGAACTACCACATAGAATTCGATAAACACTACTACAGTGTTCCCTATGAAATTGCGCGGAAATGTGTAGACGTATATCAGATCAATAATATTCTGGAAATCTACCATGACGGCAGCCATATATGCCGGCATAAAAAAGGGCTGCCGAATTACCGGTATACGACAAAAGAAGAACATATGCCCCCAAACCACAAGTTTGTCAAAGGCTGGTCCCCCGCGTGGTTCATAGCACAGGCTGATAAGACAGGTCCTGCCCTGGCGGAGCTGGTCAGCAGAGTAATGGAAAACA
>BDTR01000039.1 GCA_002897775.1 bacterium BMS3Bbin08
CAATGTGTCGGTTGAGGTGGAGCTGATAGCGCCGATAGCGATGGAGAAAGAGGTAAGGTTTGCCATACGTGAAGGCGGAAGGACAGTGGGGGCCGGAGTTGTTACCGAGGTTATTGAATAAAAAGTCATTGAGCCAATAAGTCATTTAGTTATTTTTTTAATGACATAATTACTTACTAACTTAATGACTCGGCAGGTTATATGAATAACTCAATTACTTAATTACTTATTAAGGAACATAATGAGCGAGAAGATAAGAATAAATTTAAGGGCGTACGATTACAGGCTGCTGGACCAGTCTGTTAAGGAGATAGTGGAGACGGCGAAACGTACCGGCGCGAAAATATCAGGGCCTGTACCGCTGCCGACGAAAAAACATAAAATAACGGTCCTCAGATCACCGCATGTGGATAAGAAATCCAGGGAGCAGTTTGAGATACGTACCCATAAGAGGCTTATAGACATACTTGAGCCCACACCGCAGACTGTTGACGCCCTTATGAAACTTGACCTTTCCGCTGGTGTTGATGTGGAGATAAAATTATGATAGGCATCCTTGGCAGAAAGATCGGAGCTACACAGGTATTTACCGGGGACGGCCGTGCCATACCCGTTACTGTCATTGAGGCCGGGCCGTGTAAGGTTGTACAGGCAAAGATGGATGAGAGCGACGGTTACGCGGCTGTGCAGGTAGGCTTTGACGAGATAAAAAAAGAAAAGAACGTTACCAGGGGACGGTTGGGGCATTTTAAGAAAGTATCCCTGCCCCCTTTTCGCTTTTTAAAAGAGATAAAAATGGAAGGCATGAAGGTCGGGGATGAAATTACTGTGGATATCTTTAATAAAGGTGACAGGGTCTCGATCACAGGGACGTCAAAGGGGAAAGGCTTTCAGGGCGTCATGAAGAGGCATAATTACAGCGGTGGACCCGGCTCGCACGGCTCGATGTTCAACAGGGCGCCGGGCTCAATAGGCCAGAGCGCTTATCCGTCAAGGGTATGGAAGAACAAGGGCATGCCCGGACACATGGGAAGCGAAAGAACAACCACAAAAAATATAGAGGTTGTGGACGTTAGAAAAGAGCAGAACATCATTGTTGTAAAGGGCCCTGTTCCAGGAGCTCAGGGCGGTTATTTAATAATAAGGTCGGTCGAAGCGACCCGTTCCGGGAAGAAAGACTGATGCTTCAGCTTGATATTTTAAATAAGGACAGCAAAACTGTAGGCAAGGTCGATCTGCCGGCGGATATTTTCGGCGTTAAGGTAAAAAAGGGAGTTCTGCATGAAGTGGTCCGCAACTATCTCGCCAATCAGAGGCAGGGCAACGCGGTCACTAAAACAAGAGGCCTTGTAAGGGGCGGCGGTAGAAAGCCTTACAAGCAGAAAGGCACGGGCAGGGCACGGGCGGGAAGCATTCGTTCGCCTTTATGGAGGGGCGGGGGTACGACCTTTGGTCCTCTGAACAGGGATTATTCCTATAAATTGCCCAAAAAGCTAAAGTGGTCTGCTCTGGGGTCGGCTTTTTCCGCCAAATTCGCTGACAATGAGATCGTTGTGCTGGAAGATCTGCCGGTAACGGGCTCTAAAACAAAAGAGCTGATTTCCCTGCTGAAAGTGCTTGGGCTTGATAATGTGCTGATCATATTGCACGAGAACAACAGGGAGGTTAAGCTTGCGGCAAGGAACGTCCCCAATGTGGATGTAGCGGTTGTTGGCGGATTGAACGTTTATGAGATCCTTGTTCACAGGAAACTCCTTATGACACAGAAGGCAGTGGAGCGGATGAAAGAGGTGTATCTGGGATGAAGACCATATACGATGTGCTGTTATCCCCTCTGTTGACGGAAAAAGGCACTCAGCTAAAGGAACAGGACAATAAAGTGGTATTCAGGGTTGCAAATGACGCCAACAAAATAGAGATCAAAAAAGCGGTTGAAGAGGCATTTAAGGTAAAAGTGGAGCGTGTCACTACCATGAACTGCAGAGGCAAGATAAAGCGTATGGGCAAGCATGAGGGCAAGAGGCCTAACTGGAAAAAGGCCATAGTGACACTTAAAAAAGGCGAAAAACTGGACTTTATCGAAGGTGTATAAATGGCTATAAAGAAATATAAACCGGTAACTCCGGCGTCACGCTTTAAAAGCGGATTTGATTTTTCCGAGATCACGGAGAAAAAGCCGCATAAGGCCCTTGTCAGACCCATTAAAAAAAGCGGCGGCAGAAATAACAAGGGCCGTATCACGGTCTGGCACAGGGGCGGCGGGCATAAAAGGGCTTACAGGGTCATAGACTTTAAGCGGGACAAGTTCAATGTTCCTTCCCGTGTTGAGTCGATCGAGTATGACCCGAACAGGACCGCGCGGATAGCACTGCTTAAGTACGCTGACGGCGAAAGAAGATACATTCTTGCTCCGGTAGGCCTGAATGTCGGTGATTCGCTTGTGTCCGGTCCTGAAGTGGAGATAAATAACGGCAACGCGCTGCCTGTCAAAAATGCTCCCCTTGGGGCCATAATGCATAATATTGAGCTATGGCCGGGCCAGGGAGGCAGGCTGGCCAGAAGCGCCGGCAGCTACGCTCAGCTAATTGCAAAAGAAGAAAAATACTGTCAGATAAAGCTGGCTTCAGGAGAGGTCAGACGCGTTCATTCAGAGTGTATGGCCACGATCGGTCAGGTAGGAAACGTTGAAAGGGAGAACATATCAATTGGTAAGGCCGGAAGGAACCGCTGGCTGGGCAAGAGGCCCACTGTTCGCGGTGTTGTCATGAACCCGGTAGACCATCCTCTTGGAGGCGGTGAAGGCAAAAGCTCTGGAGGGAGACCACCGGTTTCGCCGTGGGGCAGGCCTGAAGGCGTTAAGACCAGGAAGAACAAAAGGACCGACAGATTTATTGTCAGACGAAAGAAGAAAAGGAAATCGAAGTAATAGAAAGGAGCATGTACTTTGCCCAGATCTCTGAAAAAAGGACCTTACGTAGCTGAAAAACTCCTGAAGAAGGTTCAAGTCATGAACGAATCAGGCGGTAAGAGGATCATTAAGACCTGGTCGCGGAGATCTACGGTTGTGCCCGAGTTTATCGGACATACGTTCGCGGTACATAACGGCAGGAAATTTATTCCTGTTTATGTGACGGAGAATATGGTCGGACATAAGCTGGGTGAGTTTTCACCTACAAGGACTTTCAAATCGCATTCAGGAGTAAAAAAGGCAGAGGCGGCAAAGAGGTCTTAGTAATTAACAGAGCCCCCGGATATTCCCGGATAAATGTGTGAGGTTATTATAAATGGAATCAAAAGCAATACTTAAATATTCACGTGTCTCGCCGACAAAAGTGAGGAGGCTCACTAACCTGATCAAGGGCAAAAAGGCGGGAGATGCCCTTATTAAGCTGAAATTCCTTCCGCACAGCCCGGCCAGGATAGTGGCAAAGGTTCTGAAGTCAGCCATGGCGAACGCCGAGCAGAAGAAAGTGGCAGATCCTGAATCGATGAAGATAGTGGGCGCGGTGGTCGACCAGGGGCCTACGATGAAGAGAATGATGCCGCGTGCCATGGGCAGGGCGGATATTATAAAGAAAAGATCGAGCCATATAAAGGTGCTCCTGAAAGAAGAAGAAAAATAGGAGGTAGGTTTTGGGTCAAAAAACGAATCCAATAGGGAACAGGCTGGGGATAATAAGGACCTGGGAATCCAGGTGGTTCACAAAGAGGAACTATGCTGCGCTTCTTTTAGAGGACCTGAGGATTCGTGAGCTTATCAAAAGCAACCTGTTCCACGCGGGAGTTGCCAGGGTTGAAATAGAGCGGGCGGGGCAAAAGGTCAGAGTGATCATACACACGGCCCGGCCCGGAATTATTATAGGCAAAAAAGGTTCGGAAGTTGACAAACTTAAAAAGGACCTGGAACGCATAACAGGAAGACAGGTGAGTATAGACATAAAAGAGGTCAGGAAACCCGAGATCGATGCCCAGCTCGTGGCGGAGAACATCGCCCTTCAGCTTGAGAAAAGGGTTGCTTTCCGTAGAGCAATGAAGAAATCGGTTGCCTCGGCAAGGCGCTTCGGCGCTCTCGGGATCAAGGTAGCCTGCGCGGGCCGGCTTGCCGGCTCTGAAATAGCACGGGAAGAGTGGTACAGGGAAGGAAGGGTGCCGCTGCACACGTTCAGGTCTGATATTGATTACGGCCTGACAGAGGCTAAAACAACTTACGGAAGAATAGGTATCAAGGTCTGGATATATAAGGGGGACATACTGCCCGAAACTCAGGCCCCCCCGGTAAGTGAACCGGCGGTATAAGCGGAAATATTATGTTATTGCCCAGGAAAGTTAAACACAGAAAGATGCAAAAAGGCCGTATGAAAGGAAAGGCATACAGGGGGGCTGAAGTGTCTTTCGGCGAATTCGGATTAAAGGCCCTGGAGCCGGGCTGGGTCTCAAACCGTCAGATAGAATCCGCCAGAATAGCCATAACAAGGCATGTAAAAAGAGGCTGTAAGCTCTGGATAAGGATGTTCCCTGATAAACCGTTGACAAAGAAGCCGGCTGAGACGAGGATGGGAAAGGGAAAGGGAGCGCCTGAATCCTGGGTGGCTGTTGTAAAGACAGGCAGGATACTCTATGAGATGTCAGGAGTTAATGAGGATGTAGCCCGGGAAGCGCTCCGCCTGGCCTCGCATAAGCTTCCCATCGCGACAAAGTTTATCAGGAGGGGCGATATATTATGAATAGAACCTCTGAATTAAAGACCTTAACGGTAGAGGAATTAAAGCAGGAAGAACTGAACCTCAAGAAAGAGCTGTTTAATTTAAGATTTCAGCAGACAACGGGTGAGATCGAGAACCCGATGAGGATAAGGCAGGTCAGGAAGGATATCGCAAGGGTCTATACAATAGTAAGCGGGAAGTTAAAAGTTAAAAATTAATAGAGGAAAGAAGAATGCCGAGGAAAATCTATACAGGTGAAGTTGTAAGCGACAAGATGGATAAAACCGTTGTGGTGGCTGTAAAAAGGTTAACCCAGCATCCCGTCTACAAAAAGACGATAAAAAAGGTTACCAGGTATAAGGCCCACGATGAGGATAACAAATGCAGGGTCGGGGACACGGTTTCGATCATGGAGTCAAGACCTCTGAGCAAGGACAAGCGGTGGAAAGTCCTTGAGATAACAAAAGGATAGAACAGGATGATCCAGCATAGAAGCATATTATATGTTGCGGACAATTCAGGCGCCAAGAGGGTGCAGTGTATCAAGGTCAAGGGAGGCTCTTACAGGAGATACGCGCGTATAGGTGATGTCATTATTGTGAGCATCAAGGAGGCCCTGCCTGTGGGCAACGTAAAAAAAGGAACAGTCGCAAAAGGTGTTGTAGTCAGGACAAAGAAAGAGATCCGCAGACCTGACGGGTCGTATATAAGGTTTGACCAGAACGCCGTTGTTCTCATAAACGCTGAAGGCGACCCCATAGGCACGAGGATATTCGGCCCTGTTGCAAGAGAGCTCAGATGGAAAGAATATATGAAGATAGTTTCTCTTGCGCCTGAGGTATTGTGAGCAAAAAAAATAGAAAGTAGACCCCGCTAGATTCTGCACCCGCAGTTTTGTGTTAGCAAAACTGGACGCGGGTGTCATAAGAGAATCTGGACAGCGGGGCAGGTAGAGAACATGGGTTTGGACATAAAGAAAGAAGATATGGTGACAGTAATTCTCGGAGATGACAAGGGCAAAAGGGGCAGTATCCTGTCGGTTTCTCCCAAGAAAGGGAGATGTGTGGTCGAAAGGCTCAACATGATAAAAAGGCATATGAAGCCCAGCAAAAAATACACGCAGGGGGGGATCATTGAGAAGGAGGCCCCTATACACAGATCCAACCTGATGCTTGTATGTCCGAAATGTGACAAGCCCACGAAGATAGGGCATAAGTTCCTTGAAAGCGGTTCCAAGGTTAGGGTCTGCAGAAAGTGCGGAGAAGTACTGGATTAAATCAGATATGGCCAGATTACGGGAAACATATAAAAAAGAAGTAGCGCCTGCTCTGATGAAAGAGTTCGGGTACAAGAGCATAATGCAGGTCCCAAGGCTCAGGAGCATCGTGGTTAATGTTGGAATGGGTGAGGCCATTCAGAACATAAAACTGCTTGACGCCGCTGTAAAGGAGATCGCCGTGATAACGGGCCAGCGCCCGGTCATTACCAGGGCAAGCAAGTCTATAGCCGGTTTCAAGCTCAGAAAGGATATGCCTGTAGGATGTAAGGTAACGCTGAGAAGCGAAATGATGTACGATTTCCTGGATAAGTTCATCAGTATCGCTCTGCCCCGGATAAGGGATTTTCAAGGGGTGTCACCAAAGTCGTTTGACGGCAGAGGGAATTACGCTTTCGGGGTGAAGGAGCAGGTCATTTTCCCGGAGATCAATCATGACAAGATCGTGAGCGTATACGGTATGGACGTAATAATCGTTACATCGGCCAGGACCAATGAGGAGGGCAGGGCCCTGCTCAGACATTTGGGGATGCCGTTTAAGAAATGACAATTGACAATTTAAAGAGGAATACTTTATGGCAAAAAAATGTTTAGTGGAGAAAGCAAAAAGGCCGCCGAAGTTTAAGGTGAGGGCGTACAACAGATGCCCCAGGTGCGGCAGGTCCAGGGGCTTTCTGAGAAAATTCGGACTCTGCCGGATCTGCTTCAGGGAACTGGCCCTGAAAGGACAGATCCCGGGCGTAGTAAAATCCAGTTGGTAGCCGACGGCTCATAGAGAGGGTTAATAGCAATGATGACAGATCCAGTTGCAGACATGATCACAAGGATAAGGAATGCCAATATGATCAAGGCTGAGAAGGTTGATATTCCTGCTTCAAAGCTGAAGATCGAGATAACAAAGATACTTAAAGAAAAGGGATTTATAAAGGGATATAAGGTGCTGAAGGACAAGAAACAGGGCATTCTCAGGATATCTTTAAAATACGTGTCCGGAGGCGAACGTGTCATTTCCGGGCTTAAGAGAATAAGCAAGCCGGGCAGAAGGGTGTATGTGGACAAGAGTCATGTCCCCACTGTTATAGGAGGATTTGGAACAGCGGTCCTTTCAACGTCCAGGGGAGTGTTCAGTGATCAGGGCTGCAGAAGCGAAGGGATCGGCGGAGAGGTGTTGTGCCACGTATGGTAAACATCAATTGTCGATTGTCGATTGTCGATTGTCGATTTTGGAGATAATATGTCAAGGATAGGGAAAAAACCAATTAATTTACCAAAAGGTGTAGATGCCAGGGTAAATAAAAACATGATCACGGTCAAGGGCGCAAAAGGCGAGCTCAAATGGGAATTTGCTTCTGACATGAAAGTGTCTGTAAAGGAAGGGGAGCTTATCGTAGAGCGTCCCGCTGACACGAAGAGACTGAGGGCATTACACGGGTTGACGAGGAACTTGATCTGGAATATGGTTGCGGGCGTAAGCGAGGGCTATCAGAAGGTCCTTGAAATTACAGGCGTGGGGTATAAGGCTCAGGCTCAGGGAAAGAAACTTGTTCTGACCCTTGGCTATTCTCATGCTGTTGATTTCCACCTTCCTGACGGTATAACCGCAGAGGTTGGAGGGAAGCAGAATCAGATAATACTCAAAGGCATTGATAAACACCTGATCGGCCAGGTCGCTGCGAATATAAGGGCGCTAAGGTCGCCTGATGCTTACAAAGGAAAAGGCATCAGATACGCCGGAGAGATGGTTAAACTTAAGGCAGGGAAAAAATAGCAGGGTTTTATTTACCCCGTTAAAAGAAAGCCTTCGATGAAATCGGAGGTTAAAAAATCTGTCGCAGTCGGTGGTCTAAAGCCAACGACACGTAACACCTTTTTAACGGGGTTCACTGAATAAGAGGGGGAAGTTTTGAGAGGCAGCAAAGAAGAAGCAAGAGGCAGGCGTCATAACAGGATAAAAAAGAAGATCTACGGCACAACGGAAAGACCAAGGCTCAATGTGTTCAGGAGCCTGAATCATATATATGCCCAGATAATAGATGATTCTTCCGGCAGGGTCCTGGTTGCTGCCGGAAGCATGGACAAGGAATTTAAGGGTAAGCTGAAGTCCGGCGGTAATATTGAGGCGGCAAAGCAGGTAGGCGCCTTAGTTGCCAAAAGGGCTGAAGGCAAGGGTATTAAAAAAGTGTGCTTTGACAGAGGGGGATATCTCTATCACGGCAGAGTAAAAGCTCTCGCAGAGGCATCAAGAGAGGAAGGACTGGAATTTTAAAATTCAGAAATCGGTGTAATCGCCTTAAAAAAATCGGTGTAATCAGGTTTAATAAATATTAAACCAGGAGGTAATTAGTGGGCAGGATAAACCCCGAAGGTCTTAATCTCAAGGACAAGGTCGTATATATAAACAGGGTCGCCAAGGTTGTTAAAGGCGGAAGGCGTTTTTCTTTTACCGCGCTCGTTGTTCTTGGTGACGGCGAAGGACATGTTGGTATTGGCAAAGGCAAGGCAAAGGAAGTCCCTGAAGCGATAAGAAAGGCTATTGAACAGGCAAGAATAAGTCTGGTAAAAGTTCCTCTTACAGAAGGCACTATCCCGCATCAGATAACAGGCAGGTACGGCGCCGGCAAAATAGTCATGAAGCCTGCCAAAGAGGGTACAGGTCTTATTGCAGGGGGGGCTGTAAGGGCTGTAATGGAAGTTGTGGGAGTGCACAACATAGTTGCCAAGTCGATCGGCACCCATAATTCCTTCAATACGCTGAGGGCAGTACTTGACGGACTCACCAATCTCAAGGATGCTGAAAGCGTTAAGAAGAGAATGGGCAAAGTCGAGGAATAACAATAAAAAATGAAACTCAAGATAACATTAAAACGCAGTTTTATCGGCAGGTCAGGGAAGGTCAGGAAGATAATCCTGTCCCTTGGCCTGAAAAGACTTCACCAGAGTGTAGTGCATGATGATACCCCGCCGATAAGGGGCATGATACATAAGATATCGACCCTGGTCGAGGTAGCAGGGATAAAAGACCAGGAACCCAGGAAGCTGAAAGGCGCGGAAAGCAAAAAATAATACGCTGTTGTTCGACCCGTTGAGGAGAAATAAATGAGATTATCAGATTTATCGCCATCCCCAGGAAGCAGAAAGAAAAACAAGAGAGTCGGAAGAGGCCCTGGTTCAGGTCATGGCAAGACCTCCTGTAGGGGGCATAAAGGCCAGAAGTCCAGGTCCGGCGGAGGTACCAGGATAGGGTTTGAGGGCGGACAGATGCCTTTACAGCGAAGACTTCCGAAGAGGGGATTTACGAACATTTTTCAGAAGCAGTACGCAACCGTAAATCTCAAGACCCTGAGTGAGATCACGGAGACTGTTGTAACTCCGGAAATAATGCTTGAGAAAGGGATCATAAAGAGCATTAAAGACGGCGTCAAGATCCTGGGAGACGGTGAAATAAAAAAACCTCTTACCGTGAAGGCCCATGCCTTTAGCGCTTCCGCAAAAGAGAAAATACTCAAGGCAGGCGGAGGCGCCGAAATAATCCAGAGAGCAAAGCCTGCACCCAAGGTTCAGGGTTAACTTTCAACAGCCCGTTGAAAAAGTCATCAACGGTCTTGATTACAAAGATTCTTAGGGATGATTACACAGATATTGTCGAGATTTAATCGGTGCAATCCTGTTTTCATCTGTGAAATCAGAGATTGTTAGGGTTTTTCAACAATCTCTCAACGTTCGACTTCCAGCTTTAAATTATGAGCATTATTAACAGTTTTCAGAATATCTTTAAAATAGCCGAACTTAAGAGCAGGGTCTTATTTACGCTCGGTCTCCTTGCTGTCTACAGAATCGGCGCCCATATTCCTACCCCGGGTATTAATGGTGAAGAACTAAGCAAGTTTCTCATGGAGCGAGGCGGTGCTCTCATGGGATTTTTTGACATGTTTACCGGCGGCGCGCTTTCCAGGGTAACCATTTTTGCCCTGGGAATAATGCCGTACATAAGCGCATCGATTATTCTCCAGTTACTTACCGTTGTTATCCCTGCGCTGGGCAGGCTTGCCAAAGAAGGTGAAAGGGGCAGGAAGAAGATAACCCAGTACACCAGGTATGGAACGGTCATAATAAGCGCGATCCAGTCTTTTGGTATTGCGGCGGGCATCGAGGGAATGGGGCAGGGCGCGTTTGTGCAAAGTCCGGGATGGTCATTCAGACTTACGACCATGATCACCCTGACCTCAGGAACGGCCTTTATCATGTGGCTTGGAGAGCAGATAACAGAGCGTGGTATCGGCAACGGTATATCCCTTATAATTTTCGCGGGCATTGTGGCCAGACTTCCGAGTGCCGTTATAGATACAGTAAGGCTGCTCAGAATAGGTGAAATGTCCCTTTTGATATTGATCCCCCTTATGGTTATGATGATTGCTGTTGTGGGGATAATCGTATTTGTAGAGCGGGGACAGAGAAAAATCCCTGTCCAGTATGCCAAGCGGGTAGTTGGTCGAAAAGTATACGGAGGGCAGAGTACCCATCTGCCGTTAAAGGTTAACACAGCCGGGGTCATACCGGCGATATTTGCATCATCAGTAATAATATTCCCTGCGACCATAGCAGGTTTTATTGATATACCATGGGTCAAGGTCATTGCCGACCAACTTTCTCCGAGCTCAATACTGTATACATTGATATATGTAAGTATGATCTTCTTTTTCTGTTATTTTTATACTGCCATTATTTTCAATCCTGTGGATATGGCGGACAACCTAAAGAAATATGGCGGGTTCATTCCCGGGATAAGGCCCGGCCATAAGACTTCTGAATATATATACAGGGTTCTGGCGAGAATAACGTTCGGCGGGGCCGTATATCTGTCTGTGATATGTATCCTGCCGGATATTCTGAGCGGGTACTTTAATGTCCCGTTTTATTTTGGGGGTACGTCGCTTCTCATAGTGGTCGGTGTTGGTCTTGATACCATCTCACAGATCGAGTCTCATCTGGTGACGCGCTCATACGAAGGTTTTCTTAAAAAGGGTAAGGTTCGCGGACGAAGAGGCTAACGAAAAGAAGTAGAGAGAAGAGAGTAGAGGGTAGCGAGAAAAGATAAATCTCTCTACTTGCTGCTTGCTACTCGCTACTTTAAAACATTGATAATTCTTAAGTCACAGGATGAAATCAAGAGGATAGCTGAGGCTTGCCGGATCGTGGCTGAGGCGCTGGACGGAGTCAGAGAAATGGTATCTCCCGGCATCAGCACAAGAGAGCTGGACAGTTTTGCGGAATCCTTTATCAGGTCAAAAAAAGCAAGGCCGGCCTTTAAAGGGTACAGGGGTTATCCGGCAAGCCTGTGTACCTCGATAAATGAGCAGGTCGTGCATGGGATTCCTTCTTTGACCAGGGTCAAAGAAGGCGACATTATAAGCCTTGATGTAGGGGTGCACTACAGGGGATTCTACGGGGATGCCGCAGTGACTTTGCCCGTCGGCAGGGTAAGTGAAAAGGCGAGAAGACTGCTCACTGTTACCGAGGAGTCGCTTTACTCGGGTTTAAAAAAGGCTGTTGTTGATAACAGGCTTTCGGATATATCCTGCGCCATACAGGGCCATGTTGAAGCCGCAGGTTTTTCAGTGGTCAGAAGTTTTGTGGGTCACGGCATAGGCAGGGAACTCCATGAGGAGCCGCAGGTTCCCAATTACGGCAGACCCGGGGAAGGGGTCGTTCTTATGGGAGGGATGACCCTGGCGATTGAGCCCATGGTGAATGCGGGCGGCTGGGAAGTGGATGTTCTCGAGGATGGTTGGACGGCTGTAACGAAAGATAGAAGCCTGTCGGCCCACTTTGAACATACGGTCGCTATTACGGCCGAGGGGCCAAAAACCTTGACTAAATTATAAAAAATAAATATAATTAATAGTTTAAGTATGCCTAAAGAAGAGTCTATAGAGGTCCAGGGAACAATAATAGAAAACCTGCCTAACGCCATGTTCAGGGTTGAGTTGGAAAGTGGCCAGAGGATTTTGGCGTATGTTTCCGGTAAGATGCGTATGCATTTTATCAAAATATTGCCTGGAGATAAGGTTACGGTAGCGCTTTCTCCTTATGACCTCACGAAAGGCAGGATCACTTACAGATTTAAATAAGGGGGGCTTGATTTCACTGATTAAAGGACCAAGATTACACAGATACAAAAATAAATCTGTGGAATCGTTTTTTGTAAAATCGGTGTAATCAATTATAAATTAGATATGAAGGTTCGTTCATCAGTAAAACCAATGTGCGCAAAGTGCAAGATCATAAAGAGGAAAGGCGTCGTGCGGGTTATCTGCAGCAACACGAGGCACAAACAGAGGCAGGGATAAGAGAGGGGACAAAGTGAGAATCGAAGGTGTTGATCTACCCAAGAACGAAAGGGTTGAGATAGGTCTGACGAGAATATTCGGCATCGGAAGGACCTCTTCTCTGAAGATCATCAAAAGTGCGGGGATAGACCCTGATACGCGGGTTAAGAACCTTACAGATGACGATGCCGTAAAAATAAGAGCGATCCTTGACAAGGATTATAAGGTTGAAGGTGATCTGCGGCGTGAAGTTTCATCGAACATAAAAAGATTTAAGGACATAGGGTCTTACAGGGGGCTCAGGCACAGATCAGGGCTGCCGGTAAGAGGGCAGAAAACAAAGACCAATGCCCGTACCCGCAAGGGAC
Source organism: bacterium BMS3Bbin08 (assembly GCA_002897775.1). Classification (GTDB taxonomy): domain Bacteria; phylum Nitrospirota; class Thermodesulfovibrionia; order UBA6902; family BMS3Bbin08; genus BMS3Bbin08. Next base: position 12,674 of record BDTR01000039.1, read on the forward strand.
CCAAAAAATCAATAGCTCTTAAAAAGAAGGCGACATAATGGCACAAAAGAAAAAAGGTTCTAAAAAAGAAAAGAAGGTTGTGCATGCCGGGGCCGCCTATATTCAGGCGACCTTTAACAATACCATCGTTACCATCTCGGACCAGAACGGCAATGTGATCGCGTGGTCTTCCGCAGGTTCACTTGGTTTCAGGGGTTCCAGAAAAGGCACACCGTATGCTGCGCAGAAGGCCTCGGATATTGCCGCGAGAAAGGCTAAAGAGTTTGGTATGAAACAGATAGACGTTTTTGTGAAAGGGCCCGGCGCGGGCAGGGAATCTGCCATAAGGGCGCTCCAGGCAGCCGGTCTAGAAATAAACCTTATAAAAGATGTAACTCCGGTCCCGCATAACGGCACAAAACCGCCGAAAAGGAGAAGGGTATAATTATGGCGAGATACAGGGATGCATTATGCAGGCTGTGCAGGAGGGAAAGCGAAAAGCTCTTTTTGAAAGGCGACAGGTGTAATACCGACAAGTGCGCTATCGAGAGGAGGAAATACGCTCCGGGAGTTCACGGTCCGAGGAGGAAGAAGGTCTCGGATTATGGACTGCAGCTGAGGGAGAAACAGAAGGTCAAACAGGTTTACAGTGTACTTGAAAGGCAATTTAAAAGATATTATTTTATGGCTGAAAAGAAGAAAGGCGTTACCGGGAGCAATCTTCTTCAATTGCTTGAACGCAGGCTTGACAGTGTGGCTTACCGGCTTGGTTTTGCTTCAAACAGGAGACAGGCAAGACAGCTTGTTACGCATGGTCACTTTACGGTAAATGATAAACGGGTAACAATCCCTTCATATCTTGTCAGTCCCGGTGATGTTATAGGGCTCAAGGAAACCAGCAAGAAACTTGTTCCCATACAGGACAGCGTGGCAAAGGCTGAGCACAGGGGTTTTCCCACGTGGGTCGAAGTGGACCTCAGCAACTTCAAAGGCAAGATCCTGCATCTTCCGTCAAGGGAAGAGATCCCTCTGCCGGTCCAGGAACAGCTGATAATTGAATTGTATTCAAAATAAACAACTGTATAATTAACATTTATTATACAAGGAGGCTTAATGGACTTACTTAAGAAAGGCTTTCAATTACCCGAGAGAGTCGAATTTGATCCCGAAAGTCTTACAAAGGCCTATGGTAAATTTTCTATTGAGGCTTTTGAACGGGGCTTTGGCACTACTTTGGGGAACGCGTTAAGGAGAATTCTGCTTTCTTCTATAGAGGGTTCTGCTGTTACATCTGTGAGGATCCCCGGTGTGCTTCATGAACTGTCTACTATTCCAGGGGTAAAAGAAGACTTTGTCGATATAATACTGAACGTAAAGCAGTTGAGGGTCAAACTGCATACTGATGTGTCCAAGGTTATTTCCATTAATGTGAAGGGGCCGGCAGAGGTCAAAGGAAATGATATTAACGCGGGGGCACAGGTTGAGATCCTCACTCCTGACCTGCATATCGTCACCCTGGAAAAAAACGTTAACTTTAAGATGGAACTCACGGTCACAAGAGGCAAAGGATATGCCCCGGCTGAGCTGAACAAGACCGAGGACCAGGCAGTTGACGTTATTGCCGTGGACTCTCTTTTCAGCCCCATAAGGAAGGTTAATTCCCAGGTGGAGAACGCGAGAGTAGGCCGTTCAACGGATTATGACAGGCTTATGATGGAGATATGGACCGATGGAAGTATTTCACCAAAGCAGGCGCTTACACAGGCCTCTGATATACTTACGGGTCACCTCTCACTGTTCTCTCTGAAAGAAGAACCTGTTATACAGGAGGAAGTCAGCATTGTTGAGACCGAAGACGATGATGAAGAGGTTCCGGCAGTCTTTAACGATAACCTCCTGAAAAGTGTCGATGAACTTGAGCTTTCGGTCCGCTCTGCCAACTGTCTTAAGAATGCGAATATCCGGACGATCGCCGATCTTGTTCAGAAAAGCGAGCAGGAGATGCTCAGGACCAAGAACTTCGGCCGGAAATCCCTGAACGAGATAAAAGAGGTCCTTGCGTCAATGGGGCTGCATTGCCACATGAGAATAGATACAGATATGCTGGAGACCTCCGTGAGTTCCGGTAAAGGGGAAAAAGATGCGTCATAGAGTAGCCGGCCGTGAGTTAGGCAGGAACACGAACCAGAGGAAGGCCCTGCTGAGAGGTCTGGTAACATCTTTGTTCGAACACCTGAAGATCGAAACCACGGTTGCCAAAGCCAGGGAGACCAGAATAATAGCGGAACGCATAATCACCCTTGGTAAGCGCGGAGACCTGCATTCAAGAAGGCTGGCGCTTTCGCGCATACCGAACAAGAATATAATATCGAAGCTTTTCAATGAAATAGCGCCGAAACTTGAGGGAAGAAACAGCGGATATCTGCGTATCCTCAAAACCAGGCTTCGCCAGGGGGACTGCTCTTCCATGGCCGTTCTGGAGTTCACGGACTACGACGTGTTAACAAAGGGAAAAGAAGAGAAGCAAGAGGGGAAAAAGGCGAAAAAAGAGAAGAAAAAAGAAGGCTAGCATTTCCCCGTGTCCAGCTGTTCAACCTTGTCTCAACTTCCCTTATTTATTGAACCCATTATTCTGAACTTTGTGTACCGCTCATCGCAAAGTTTGTCCCCGGATTTTTTCATAAGTTCAGCAAGATGCTTTTTTAGCACTTTTGCGATCAGGTCCGCTGCTTCCTGCGGGTTCCTGTGAGTTCCGCCGACCGGTTCAGGGATTATCTCATCTATTGCTTTCAGCCTGTACAGGTCCTGTGCAGTGAGTTTCAGCGCTTCGGACGCCTTTTCATATTCCTGCTGCCCGATCTCTGAGCGGTTCTTCTTCCATAAGATCGCGGCGCAACCCTCAGGTGAGATCACCGAATAAATAGAGTGTTCGAGCATAAGAACACGGTCCGCCACGGCAAGCGCTAGCGCGCCTCCGCTTCCACCTTCTCCGATCACCAGGGATACGATAGCGGTCTTGAGCCTGGACATTTCATAAAGGTTTATGGCTATGGCCTCTGCCTGACCCCTTTCTTCAGCGCCTATGCCGGGATAGGCGCCCGGCGTGTCGATAAAGGTGATGATGGGTTTGCCGAATCTTTCCGCGAGCTTCATTATCCTCAGCGCTTTTCTGTAACCTTCCGGATGCGGCTGGCCGAAGTTCCTCCATATCCGTTCTTTTGTGCCCCGGCCTTTCTGGTGGCCTATCACAGCCACAGGCATGTCCTGAAATCTGGCAAAGCCGCATACTATGGCAGGATCGTCCGCGAACCTCCGGTCTCCGTGAAGTTCGACAAAATCCTCCATCAGGAGCCTTATATAATCCAGAGTATGAGGTCTTTCAGGATGCCTGGACAGCAGGGTTTTCTGCCACGGAGTCAATTTGGAAAAGATATCGATCCTCAGGTCCCGCGCCTTTTTCTCAAGCTTCTTTATTTCTGAAGTTATGTTCATGTCCCTGCCGTCGGCAAGGCGTTTAAGTTCTTCTATCTTATTTTCCAGGTCTGCTACCGGCTTTTCAAAATCAAGATAGTAATGCATGCACTCTCCGCTTAAAATAAAAATATAAAATATTTTTTAGTTATTAAGTTATTCATCATTCAAGTAATTGAGTAATTAAGTCATTGAGTTATTTAAATAACTTAGTTGCTTAATGACCTAATGACTAAATGACTTATTTTTAATTTATTACTGCCGTTCCTTTCCCCAGGATACCCTCAACTTCGGCTATCATTTCTCCGGTCGGATCTACCTGCTGTTCCGTGACTATAAGGGTCTCCCACTCGCCTGGACGGACAATGTTCAGATAAACGGCAACCGCCTTGTTGCCTTCATACTTTGAAAGGCTGTTTTTAAGGCTCGAGAGGTTATCAGAGCCCATATCAGCGCTAAGCGTTAACGTCAGTTTCTGAGGAGGCTTCGGCAGAGCTGCCCGGCCGGAAGAGGCCGGCCTCGCGCGGCGGTTCATGCCCTTTCGAGGTGACTGACTGCTGTCGGCCGACTGGTCATAATCTTCTATTGCGGTTATTTCTCTCGCGATTATCTTTAAGCCTTTATCGCTTTTATCTATGTACCCTGAGATAATGACAGGGGTATCCTGCGATATGATATTCGCGGATTCCCTGTAGATGTCAGGGAAGACAATAAGTTCGATCGTTCCATGCAGGTCCTCTATGGTCAGATAGCCCATTAGATCGCCCTTTTTCCTGGTCTGGATCTTCTTGAGCTTTATGGGGATGCCGCCTACATTCACGTCTTCCTTGTCCGCCAGGTCCTGTATCTCAGAGGTAGGCGTGACAGAGAACTTTTTAAGCTTTTCTTTATACCTGTTCAGCGGATGTCCTGTAATATAAAAACCAAGAGCGTCCTTTTCCATAAGCAGACGTTCGGATTCACTCCATTCTTCTGTTTCCGGCAGTTTATTATGAAAGGCCGGCTGTTGTTCTTCGAACATGCTTCTCTGTCCTGAAGACCTTTCTTTCTGGGCCTTTAACGCGGCATCCATAACAGGTCCAATAGCCTGCATCAGCTGTGCCCTTTTCCCCATGGAGTCCAGTGCCCCGGCTTTTATAAGGCTCTCAATGACCTTTTTATTTACTCTCCTGGAGTCAGCCTTTGAGCAGAAATCGAAGAAAGAAGTGAAAGTGTCATTGCCCCGTGTCTCTATTATCGCCTCTATCGCGGCGCTTCCGACGCCCTTGACCGCTTCCAGTCCAAAACGTATGGAGTTGCCAATAACGTTGAACTCTCTCTGGCTCTCGTTAATGTCAGGCGGAAGGATCTCTATGCCCATGTCCTTACACTCATTGATATATGATACGAGCTTTGTCGTGTTGTCCATTTCAGCGCTCAGGGCGGCTGCCATGAACTCAACAGGATAATGAGCCTTAAGGTACGCGGTCCTGTAGGCTATGAGCGCGTAAGCGGCTGAATGTGATTTATTAAACCCGTACTGCGCGAACTGTGCCATGGTGTCAAACAGCTTTAATGCCTTTTTCCCGGATATTTTGTTAGCCTTTGCGCCCTGGACAAAATCATCTTTTAATTTTTCCATTTCGACCAGCTTTTTCTTACCCATTGCCATGCGCAGAATATCGGCCTGGGCCATTGAAAAACTGGCAAGCATATTGGCGATCTTCATCACCTGCTCCTGATACAGGATCACACCATAGGTTTCCTTAAGTATTTCTCCTAACTGCGGCAGTGCATACTTGATCGGAATCTCGCCCCTTTTTCGCTTTATGAAATCATCTACCATTCCGCTTCCAAGAGGGCCCGGCCTGTAAAGAGCAACAAGCGCTATCAGGTCTTCAAATATTTCCGGCTGCATTCTTAACAGCAGGTCCCTCATCCCCGGACTTTCAAGCTGGAAAACGCATGTTGTCCTGGCCCCGCACAGTAATTTGAAGGTGTCTTTATCGTCCAGCGGTATTTCCCTGATACTAAAGGGGGCAGCAGGGGCTTTGGAGCTCTTTTTCTGGTTTATGATCTTTTCTGTCTTATCTATGACCGTCAGGGTTTTAAGCCCGAGGAAATCAAACTTCAAAAGCCCCAGCGTTTCTATGGACGCCATCTCAAACTGCGTGGTTATGGCTACATCGTTCGGGGCTTTGTACAGCGGCAGGAATTCTGTAAGCGGTTTCGGCGATATAACAACGCCGGCGGCGTGTGTTGAGGCGTGCCTTGAAAGCCCTTCGAGTTTCTGTGCGACATCTATCAATTCCTGTATGGTGGAGTTCGTATCATAGAGTTCTTTGATCTTGGGCTCAATGGCAAGGGCGTCCTTTAATGTTATGTTCGGCACGTTCGGTATGAGCTTTGCGACAACGTCTACCTCGGCATAAGGTATGTCCAGGGCCCTGCCCACATCTCTTATGGCCGCTCTCGCCTGCATTGATCCAAAGGTAATGATCTGGGCCACATGGTCCTTGCCGTAGCGCTCGGCGACGTATTCAATGACCTCGGGCCGCCTGTTCATGCAGAAGTCAACGTCAATATCAGGCAGGCTGATCCTTTCGGGATTTAAAAATCTCTCAAACAGCAGGTCATATCTGAGCGGGTCGATCTCAGTTATATCCAGACAGTAAGCAACAAGGCTTCCGGCTGCAGAACCCCTGCCTGGCCCTACCGGGATCCCCCTGCCTTTGGCATACTTTATAAAATCCCACACAATAAGAAAGTAGGAGGAAAAGTCCATGGCCTCTATTGTGTCAAGCTCGCTCTGAAGCCTTTCTTTATACTCCGCAACTGCTTTGCCACGCAGTTTTTTCTCCAGGCCTTCTTCCGCGAGTTTTTTCAGATAGGAATTTGCATTGTGCCCGCCCGGCACCTTGTATCTGGGCAGGTGAAAGACGCCGAACTTAAAATCAAGATTACATCTACCAGCTATTTTTTTAGTGTTTTCAATGGCTTCGGGGATATCCCTGAATTTCTCCTTCATCTCCTCAGGGCTTTTAAAATAGAAGGTGTCGCGTGAGAACTTCATTCTGTCGGCGTCGTTGACGGTCTTGCCTGTCTGGATGCATATAAGCACGTCGTGGGCCTTTGCGTCTTCCTTTTCTAAATAGTGACAGTCATTGGTTGCCACAAGGCCTATGTGAAGCTCGCGGCCCAGCTCTATAAGCTGTTTGTTGACCTCTTCCTGCTCGGGCATCTCATTGGCCTGAATTTCAAGAAAGAAGTTGTCGGGCCCGAGGATCTGCTTGTAGCTCAGGGCAGCCTCACGTGCCTTATCGATCATTCCAAGCGCCAGGTAATGCGGGATCTCGCCCTTGAGGCACGCGGACAGGCCGATCAGGCCTCCGCTGTATTGTGACAGGAGGTCCTTATCGATCCTGGGCCTGTAATAAAAGCCTTCCAGGTAAGCCTTACTTATAAGTGTCGTAAGGTTCCTGTAGCCGTCAAGGTCTTTGCACAGCAATATCAGGTGATACGCAATGTCCGGACCGTTACCCGGGCTTTTTTTATCGAGATAATTCCCGGATGTGACATAAACCTCGCAACCTATTACGGGTTTCATCCCGGCCCTGGAAACTTTCTTGTAAAAAGGTATGGCGCCAAAAAGGTTCCCGTGGTCGGTTATAGCTATCGCCGGGAGCCTGTATTCCCTGGCTTTTGCTATTAAGTCCTCTATGCGTATCGCGCCGTCAAGAAGACTGTACTGGGTATGGAGATGAAGCGGGACGTAGTCGGAATGCATCAAAAATTTTAAACTATTATCCGGGTGTTAGTCAATTAACATAAATTGACGATTGACAATTGAGAATTGACAATTTTCAAAGTCTGTTACTGGCTACTTTTACTTCTTCCAGTTTTTCCTTTGCCTTGCCTGAATCTATTGCCTCAGAGGCCTTTTGGACAGCCTCTGTAAAGCTTTTCGCGCTGTCTCCGGCGATTAGGGCCGCGGCCGCGTTCATTAGCACTATATCTCTTTTCGGGCCTTTGACGCCTTCGAGTATATCCACTGTTATCCGGGCGTTTTGTTCGGCTGTCCCGCCGGCAAGGTCCTGCTTTTTGGCCCGTTCAAAGCCAAGGTCCTCCGGAGCTATGAAATATGTGTCTATCCTGTTATCTTTCAGTTCCGAGACCCTTGTCTTTTCAGTGTTGGTTATCTCGTCAAGCCCGTCTTCTCCGTGGACTATAAACGCGTGCATAGCACCGAGGTTGGCAAGCACCTTTGCCAGGGGTTCTGTCAGTTCATCACTGAAAACCCCCAGTACCTGTCTTGCGGCGCCCGCGGGGTTTGTAAGCGGTCCGAGTATGTTAAAGATCGTCCTTATACCCATTTCCCGTCTCGGGCCGATCGCGTATTTCATTGCCGGATGGAACAAAGGCGCGAACATAAAACCGAATCCGGTCAGCTCAAGGCATTTTTCCACTTTTTCAGGCTCGAGGTCTATTTTAACGCCGAGTGCCTCAAGCACATCCGCGCTTCCCGAACGGCTGGACACAGAGCGGTTGCCGTGCTTTGCAACAGGAACTCCGCATGCCGCCACAACAAGGGCAGAGGTTGTGGAGATGTTAAAGGTGTGAGACATATCCCCGCCTGTGCCGCACGTGTCGACAGTATGGTCCGGCGATTTTATCGCTGTCACCTTTTCCCTCATCACCTTTACCGCGCCTGTTATCTCATCTACGGTCTCTCCTTTCAGACGAAGCGCGGTCAGGAAACACGCGATCTGCGCGTCAGACGCGTTACCTTCCATAATATCCTTCATGGAAACTGTCATTTCCTCCTGAGACAGGTTTTTACCTTCAACCAGCATTTTGACAGCTTCTTTGATCATTTTCTATCTCCCAGGTTTAAAAAATTCCGCAACAGGTCGTGGCCCGCCTTTGTCAGTATGGACTCCGGGTGGAACTGGACGCCTTCAACAACAAACTCCCTGTGTCTTATCCCCATGATCTCGTCCGTGTCTGTCCACGCGGTTATTTCAAAGCAGTCGGCAAGGGTCTCTTTTTTTATGATAAGCGAGTGGTACCGTGTTGCCTCAAAAGGATCTGGCAGGCCACTGAAAACGGTCTTTCCGTCATGATGGATCATGGATGTCTTTCCGTGCATCAGTCGCGGCGCGTTTATTATCTCCCCGCCAAAGGCGGCCCCGATTGACTGATGTCCCAGGCAGACGCCCAGGATAGGAACTTTACCGCTGAAATGCTGTACCACTTTTATTGATATGCCCGCTTCATTCGGTGTGCGCGGCCCGGGTGAGATAACTATCCGTTCGGGGCCGAGTTTTTCTATCTCTTTGATAGTTATCCTGTCGTTCCTGTAGACGCGTATGTCCTGCCCGAGTTCACCAAGGTATTGGACCAGGTTATAGGTAAACGAATCGTAGTTGTCGATCATTAATAACATATCTTCACTTCCGTTAATAGTTAATCGTTAATAGTTAATAGTAACAGATAAAACTACCGTGTTACAGTACGAAATGTCGTTAACCGCTTGAACGGTTTGAACAGTTTGAACGGCTTGAACTTTACTTCTCACTTCTTAGTTCAATTCCTTTTCGGCCATTTCTATTGCCTTGAACATTCCCTTTGCCTTGTTCAAAGTCTCCTTGTATTCCAGTTCAGGGTCTGAGTCCGCGACTATGCCGGCGCCCGCCTGTATATAAGCGGTTTGTTTTTTCAGACCCGTCTGATCCGCCGAGGCGGAAAAGATTATCGTCCTGATGGTTATACACATATCCATATTGCCGGAGAAGCTGAAATATCCAACACAACCGGCATACGGTCCCCGCTTTGCGGGCTCCAGCTCTTCAATGATCTCCATGGCACGTATCTTCGGCGCGCCGGTCACTGTGCCCGCGGGGAATGACGCCCTTAAGACATCTAACGCGTCCAGTCCGTTCTTAAGCCTGCCGACAATATTTGATACAAGATGCATTACATGGGAGTATTTTTCGACTGTCATGAGTTCATTGACCTCAACAGTGCCTGTGGTCGCGACCCGTCCCACGTCATTTCGTCCGAGGTCGACAAGCATGATATGTTCGGCAAGTTCTTTAGGGTCGTTTTTCAGCTCCTGTTCCATCTGGTCGTCTCTTTTCTGATTTTCGCCTCTTTTTCTTGTCCCTGCTATCGGCCTGAGCTCTATTGTATCACCTTCAAGCCTCACAAGTATCTCAGGAGAGGAGCCGACAAGCGTGCTTTTCCCGGTATTAATGCAGAACATATAAGGCGACGGGTTTATGACCCTGAGCGCCCTGTAGGTATTTACCGGGTGCGCGTTTGTATCCCTCTGGAAATTCTGCGATAATACTATCTGAATCACATCACCGGCATGCACATAGTCCTTTGCCTTTTCAACTGCCTTTAGAAAGTCCTGCTTTGAAAAATTGGACTGAAAGTCTGCCTGTGGTTCTGTCTCAGATGTTCCGGAGTTCTTTGGCAGGACAACCTTTGATTTAAGTTTTTTTACTATGTTGTCAATTTTTTTCAGGGCCCCGTCATAAGCCTCTTTCGGGTCACCCTCTACGTGCGCGTTTGATATCACCTTGATCGTCTGTGTCAGGTTGTCAAAGACAAGCAGGGTGTCAGTAAGCATCAGAAAAACATCAGGCATGTTCAGGCCCTTATGCCGCCTGTCGGGCAGTCTCTCAAAATGGCGCACAGTGTCATAACCTATATAGCCCACAAAACCTCCGAAGAACCTCGGAAGCCCGGGCATGATCACAGGTTTGTACTTTTTTAATTCCTCTGATATGACCTCAAGCGGGTCATGCCTGAACCGTTTTTTTTCCTTTTTGCCGTCTCTTTTGATCGTCAGACTCTTTCCTTTACCCTCGATCGTCAGTGACGGGTCTCCTCCGATAAAAGAGTATCTTGCCCATTTCTCCCCGCCCTCAGCGCTTTCAAGCAGGAATCCTGTCTTTCCCTTTAACTTGAGAAAAGCTGACAGGGGAGTGTCAAGGTCAGCCAGTATCTCTTTATACACAGGGATAAGGTTGCCCTCTCTGGTTTTCTCCTTAAACTCTTTAAAATCAGGGTAGATCATAACCCCATATTGTACGACACCTGCAAATCCTTTGGCAAATATTTGGGAATCAGCAAGAACCTGCCGGTCGAAGTTCGCGTATGTAATACCAAAATAGAAATGTCCTAAAAACGGTCATGCTATATAACCCTTTTAAAACATCCCTGTCTGTCATGCTGGCTTGTCCAGCATCCTTCTAAACAAGTCTGAAAGATTCCCGACAAGCGGGAATGACACCTGCATTGAGTCAATGCAAAAACAGGACATTTCTAAATTGGTAAGAATAGGACATTTCTAAATTGGTTTGACAGGTCGAAGTTCGCGTATTGACAAGTTTCGGGTGTATTCATTACTATTTATATCTGTTTTAGAGTATAATATTAAGTTAAAATTAAGAATTGAGAGTTGAAAATTGATGAATCACAGGTCCATAATTTTTAACTTTTGCAGTTAATGCGGGAGTAGCTCAGTGGTAGAGCCCCACGTTGCCAACGTGGTTGTCGCGGGTTCAAATCCCGTCTCCCGCTCCATATATTTTGAGAAATTTCGAAGATAAGAGGATGACCCTGCACCATTTTGCAAAAGCAAAATGAACCGTGAGGGCCGGGGGAAGTTTGGCAACTACATTTTCTGGTATGCTCATCCTCTCAGCTTCTTATCTTCATTAACTTCTTAAGGAATCGGCGACGTACCCAAGTGGCTAAGGGGGAGGTCTGCAAAACCTTTATTCAGCGGTTCGAATCCGCTCGTCGCCTCCAGTTCTAAAAAAAAGTAGAGAGTAGAGGGTAGCAAGTAGCAAGAAAAAAATCTACGATCTAAAATGTGAAATCAAAGATCTCTCTGTTTTCCACTCCCTACTTCTTAAAATGAAATGAAAACTATCGCTTTCTTGGCAAGCCCGAGAAAAGAAGGGAACACGGAAGTTCTTTTAAACGAAGCTGTCAGGGGCATAGAGGAGTCAGGTTCAGAGGTCCGGCTCTTTGACCTTAATTCCATGGATATCCAGCCGTGCCAGGACTGCGGCGGATGTGAAGAGACCGGAGAGTGCGTTGTGCGCGATGATATGGATGTGGTGTATGACGCTATCAGGACCGCTGACAGGATAATGCTGGCGTCGCCCATTTTCTTTTTTGCCCTGAGCGCCCAGGCAAAGATAATGATAGACAGGTGCCAGAGTTTCTGGTGCGAGAAATATCTGCTGAAAAAACCCGTGCAGGCAGGGCCGTCCGGCAGGAAAGGCCTGCTGCTTCTTGTTGGCGGAATGAAAAAAGATATCGGCATTCAGTGCGCGGGGTCAAGCGCAACCGCTTTTTTCAGGACAATAAGTGTGCCTGAACACCAGACACTGAGTTTTCCGGGCATTGACAGCAAAGGCGAGATCCTTAAACATCCGACCGCGCTTAAGGACGCATACGAAGCAGGCAGAAAGCTGGCAGCTTTTTAAAAAGCTGCTGATTTCAAACGCAGTTAACTTATTGACGCATATAAATTATTAATGATATACTCAACATGTGAAAAGGGACAGAAATGAAAATTTCAGGATCAATGTTCCTGTAACACCGGCTACAGATAAACTGTTTTTTCTCCAGGCGTCAATTTCCATGGTTTATTCTCCGGTCAAAAGCGCCCGGAGTCCTCGATATCCTTATCATTTCCATTTCAACAGGTCTGCACGCAAACAAGAGAGGATACTTTTATGAAGGCCATTCTTATCGTGGATGATTCAGAGGCCACAAGATCATTGATCAGGTCGGCGATAGAGGAGATAAGCGACGTGGATACGTTTGAAGCTGCTACCGGGTTTGAAGCGCTGAAGATCCTGCCGTCTCAGAAATTTGACCTGATAATGGTAGACATTAACATGCCTGATATAAATGGCCTGGAACTTATAAATTTCGTAAAAAACAATGAATTATATAAAGATATCCCCGTTGTTATCGTATCAACGGAAAGCAGTGAAGAGGACAGGAAAAGGGGAATAGATCTGGGCGCTTTCGCCTATCTGGTAAAACCTTTTAAGGCCGAGGTACTTCAGGACACAGTTAAAAAGGCGTTGAACTTATGAGCTCATCAAAAAAAGATTTTATTGCAGAGGCTGAGGAGATCATTGAGAACGCCAATGCGTGTCTTCTGGAACTGCAGAGCGGTTTTAATCCTGATACGCTGAATTCCCTGTTCCGCGCGCTCCACACAATGAAAGGCCTGTCAGGGCTCTTTGGCCTGCGGGGCATTACTGACCTCAGTCATTCCCTGGAATCGATCCTTGATGATCTTAGGCTCGGGAAACTTGATTTTAATGATGACGCCATCAGTTTCATATTCAGCAATATGGATATTCTCAGGGGGCTGATAGTACAGGTAAGCCAGGACAAGGACACTGACGACGTAAGTGACGCCATTAAGGCGGTAACAGAGTTCAGAGAGGCGGGCAGGTCAAAAGAAAAAGGATCGTCTGCCGATGATATCGGTATAAGCCCGGCTGTTTTAAAGGTCCTTTCCGAGTATGAAGAGCACCGGCTTAAAAGCAATATAAAGGAAGGAAAGCGGCTATATTTTGTGAAGGCGGTTTACGCGCTTACGGATTTTGCTCCCGGGCTTGAGAACCTTAACACTGCTTTGAAGTCCTTAGGCGAGATAATAGCAACACTGCCTGTATCAGAAGGTGTGCCGGAAGGCTCTATAGGGTTTAACCTGCTTTTTGGAAGCGATTCAGGCACAGATGATATCAAACCAAAGGTCGCCCCCGCGGAGGTAGAGGAAATATCACTTCCAAAGAGTGAAGAGCCGCCCCCCCGGGCGCCAAAGGCTCCGGAGGTATCATTAAAGAGCTCTACCAATACAGTAAGAGTAGATATCGATAAGCTCGATAAAATCCTGAGTACGGTTGGGGAGCTTGTGCTGGCCAAAGGCGCCGTTGTCAGGATCGGCAATGAGCTGGCTGAAAGTGTGGGCTATACCGCGTTGACGCTGGATGTTTTTAAGATCACTCAGACCCTTGACAGAAAGCTTACAGAGCTTCAGGGACATATCCTTGAGTTAAGGATGGTTCCGTTCAGCCAGATATTTACCAGGCTCGCTCAGGTTGTAAGAAGGTATACGAGAGAGGTTAAAAAAGAGATAGACCTTGAACTCTTTGGTGAAGATACAGAGATAGACAAGCTCCTGGCAGAAGAGATAATCGACCCGCTCGTACATCTTATCAGGAACTGTATTGATCATGGTATAGAACCCGCTGATAAGAGAAAGGCTGCCGGCAAAAAAGAGCGCGGCACAGTGACACTTAAGGCGTTTCCAAAGGGCAATAACGTAATAGTCTCTGTTCATGACGACGGCGCGGGCATTAATACCGGGAAGATCCTTCAGAAGGCGATTGAGCGTAACCTGGTGCCAGAGGACGAAGACCTTGAACGAAATGAAGTGCTCGATTTGATCTTCCTTCCGGGACTCAGCACAAAAGAACAGATAAGCGATATTTCAGGCAGGGGCGTGGGCATGGACATTGTAAAGGAAAAGCTGACATTGTTTGGAGGTTTTGTTGAGGTAGAGTCGGAAAGCGGTGAGGGGACCACATTCACGCTTACATTGCCCATAACTCTTGCCATTGTCAAGGCCCTGATAGTAAGTGTGGGAAATGAGATGTTCGCCATACCATTGACATCCATCTCGGAGACGTTTATTGTACAGCCCTCAAAGATCCAGACCATTGAAGAGAGAGAGGTTATTGAGATCAGGGGTGAAATGCTGCCTTTACTGAGAGTGGCCAGGGTATTCGGCCTCGAGGAGACGGCCGTGGACGAATATTTCGCGGTAGTGATCGGTTTTGCGGGCAAGAGGCTTGGACTTCTGGTGGACACGCTGTCCGAGCAGACAGAGATAATCATTAAACCGCTTGGTGAGCATTTAAAAGGCATCCGGGGACTGGCAGGGGCCGCTGAGGTGGGCAGGCACGAAATAATTCTCGTTCTTGATGTTGAGGCCATGATGGAGGAATCTTTTTCAGGTAAGAAAAAGACAAGCCGGGCCGCATCAGATATAAAGACTTAAAACGGCATTGAAATTTTATTGGTTGTATAACGGATAGTACGCAGCGGGGCGAGATATGTATGAGGAATTTTTCAGACTGAAGATCAGACCGTTCAGTAAAACGCCTGATCCAAAATTTCTCTTTTACAGCAAAGCCCATGAAGAGGCGCTGGCTAGGCTTCTTCTGGGTGTGGAGGAAAAAGAACTGATCCTTTTGACGGGGGAGGTAGGGTCAGGCAAAACGACCCTTTCGCGCGTGTTGATGGATTCGCTTGGAGAAAAATACAGGGTTATCTCAATACTGAACCCCCGGCTTACAGCCATTCAGTTCTTAAGGTCTATTGCAAAGGGGTTCGACATTGATGCGATCCGGTTCAAGGACGAACTGCTTGAAACGATCTATGAGAAAGTATACGAGGATTACAACAACGGTGTAACGCCTGTGATAATTATCGATGAGGCTCAGCTAATACCGTATAAAAGCACTTTTGAAGAGATACGCCTGCTTACAAATTTTCAGCTTGACGATGAGAACCTTCTTAGCGTGATCCTCATTGGACAGCCGGACCTGAACAAAAGGCTTGAACGCAAGCCGTATCTTCCTTTAAGACAGAGGATCGGTTTCAGATATCACCTTAACCCTCTTAGCGATGATGAAGTGCGGGAGTATGTGATACACAGACTGAAGGTGGCGGGCGGGACCGATCTGCTTTTCAGCGAAGAGGCTATAGAGGCGCTATCCAGGTTCTCCAGAGGGATCCCCAGAAATATCAATAATATTGCGTCCAGTTCCCTGCTTGAAGGCTTTGGCACTGACTCGCATGTCATATCAAAAGAAATTGTGGATGACGTGGCACATGAACTTGGCCTGAACGGGGTGAAGTAATGGAGTTTTTATGGATATAGCAAGGATCAGAAAAAAACTGAAAGCAAAGGCCTCTGACGCGCAGAAAAAAGCCCTTCGGCAGGCTCAGGATAAAACTGTGCAGCCGTCAGAGGAAGAGATAAAACATGGTGCAGGGGATACTCCGCAGGCAAATGATACGGAAAAAGTAGATATTATTCCGGAGACCCCTGGAGAGCAGAAGCCTTCGGAAAAAATCCTTCGACCCCCTCGACAGGCCTGCCTACCGGACAGGCAGGCTAGGGACGAAACAGAGCAGGCTGATACAGGCCGGGCAGAGACCGGTGCCACTGAAGAAGTTGAACCGGTAACAATACTTGAGATACTGGTTTTTAAGGTCTCAAACGAAGACTATGCGATAAGAATATCTGATCTGCAGGAAGTACTTAACAAGCAAAAATTTGTCAGGGTGCCCAGGGCGCCGGCTTATTTATTGGGCATAACATCGGTTCGTGGTAAAATACTTCCTGTTGTGGACCTCAGGAAGCGGCTGGAGCTTTCAGAAGATAACGAGGGGAAGGAAAAGATAATCATTCTGTCAGGAGAAAAAGAACCGATAGGTATTCTGGTCGGCGCGGTTTCAGATGTGCAAAGGTTTCCTGAGGACGGGCTTTTGCCCCCTCCGTCCACGCTGTCAGACGAGGAAAAGAGATTTATAGAGGGTGTGGTAAAGATAAAAAATAAATTTGTATCTATTTTAAAAGTTGACGAGATACTCGGGATGGAGGAATTATGAACTTAAAACTGGAATTTAAGATCGTTGGGATGGTTATCATAACTCTGCTCATAGGGGCAGTATCTATCGGCTTTATGAGTATTAAGTTTTTGAGGACCGATATGAATAACCTGGTTGATACATATACGGGTGAAGCCATAACTTTTATGAAGCACGCGATAGAAGAGACAATGATAACGGGCAACGCTGAAATAACAGAAGCCCTTACAAATAAACAGAAGGAATCCGGAAACGTCAAATCCATAACCATCCTTAACGCTCTGGGTCAGGAGGCGTTCACCACAACCGGGAAAAGTCTTCCTGCGGATGTTGCAATTACCGCTCAGATAAGGGAAAGCAGGACCACGTTTGTAAAACGGCTTGATGATATGAATATCTATTATGTTCCGCTTATTAAGAACGAGCGCTGCCTGCAATGCCATGATACTCAGGATGAGGTACTGGGCGCGCTGAAGATCGCTATGTCGGTTAAAGGGGTAAATAACCTGCTTGCTTACAGGACAAAGGTTGTAGTGTTGAGCCTTATTTTCGGCATATTGATCCTGGGAACGGCGTTGTGGATAGCCTTCAAAAAAGCAGTGATCAACCCTGTCAAGGAGCTCCAGCGGGCCGCGCATTCACTGGCCGGAGGCGATTTTTCATTTAAGACAAATATTCGCTCCAGAGACGAGATCGGGATGCTTAACGACGATATGAGCGATGCTATCAAAGGCATCGGCAACATTCTTCAGAGAATAGGGGCAGTGGCCAGGAGGGTCAAGACCGTCAGCATCGCTGTTGAAAAAGAGTCAAAGAAGGTCGCTGAAGGGACACAGCTTGAGACCGAGGCGATCGATAACATGCTTAGCGGCATAGAGGAGTTCAACCGAAGTGTGCTGGAAATTGCTGACAATGTAGCGGGGCTTTCCGTATCCTCGGAGCAGACAGCGGCGTCGGTTGATGAAACGAGTACAAATGCCGAAGAGATCACAAAGAACACAGTTGAGCTGTCAAGCGCTGTGGAAACGACCTCTTCTTCTATTGAAGAGATGTCGGCAAATATAAGGGAGATCGCCCTTAAGACCGAGGGGCTGAGCTCCTCCGCGGAGGAGACACTGAGCGCGATAGAAGAGATCAACTCGTCTGTTAAGGAAATAGAATCAAACGCGAGAGAATCGGCAAAGCTTTCAGAAAAGGTGACCGCGGACGCCTCGGGTTTTGGCATGGAGTCCGTTAACAAGACAGAGGAAGGTATGGAGAGGATAAAAACAACGGTACAGAAAACCGCTGAATTTATCGGAAAACTGGGCGGGAGGTCAGATGAGATAGGAAAGATACTGAACGTCATAGATGAGATAACCGACCAGACGGCCCTGCTCGCGCTGAATGCCGCTATCCTGGCGGCGCAGGCGGGAGAGCACGGGAAAGGTTTTTCTGTTGTCGCGGATGAGATCAAGGACCTTGCTGAAAGGACATCGTACTCGACACAGGAGATATCATCGCTCATACAGGCTGTTCAGCAGGAAGTTCAGGGGGCTGTCAGTACCATGGGAGACGGCCTGAAGACAGTGGAGGAGGGTGCAAGGCTTTCACGGGAGTCAAAAAACGCCCTGCAGAAGATCATAGGCAGTTCCAGGAAATCAACCGAGATGGCCTCATACATTGAGAACGCCACGTCTGAACAGACAAAGGGTATCAGGTTTGTCACTGACGCGATGGAAAAAGTAAAGGACATGATCGGTCAGATCGCAAGGGCCACGACCGAGCAGACCAGGGGTACTACGCTGATGATAGCGGCCTCGGAAAAGATCCGTGACATAACAAAACACGTGAAGAACTCTACTTTTGAGCAGGCCAGCGGCGGCAAACAGATAAATAAGGCTGTCGAGGATGTATCTGTACGCATACGTGAGATATCGGATTCCCTGGGAGAACAGAAAAAAGGCAGCGCGTCAATAGTATCCGCCATAGAAAAGATAAGGGACATTCCGGAGAAGAACAGAACCGGGGCGTTCAGTATGAACAGAAGCCTGAGGAACCTTCTGAAGGACGCTGATCTTCTTATGACAGAGCTCAGCAAGTTCAGGTTCGCCGCCAGTGAGAAAGAGGCGGCTGTATTAAAAATGGGTGTTGTGCCGCTGGAGTCTCCCTCGGAAATGTACAAGAAGTTTACGCCCATTTCACATTACCTTGCGGAAAAGCTGGGTAAACATCTGGATCTCAAGATAGCCGTAAACTTTTCAGAGGCGTGTAAAGAGATCGGCACCGGTATCACGAACATCTGCTATATGACACCTTCCACTTATATAGAGGCGCACGTCAAATACGATGTTGAGATCCTTGTAAAGGCCCTTAGGAAAGGCAAACCTTTTCACCGTGCGGCCATCATTGCCAGGGAGAATGGAAAGATCAATAATATTGAAGATATAAAAGGTCATTCTTTTGCTTTTGGTGATGAGCGCTCTACCTCGAGCCATATAGTGCCCCGGGCCATGCTCATGGAGGCCGGCATTGATCTGAAGGACCTCAGTTTTTATGATTATCTGGGTCAGCACGATGACGTGGTCAAAGCAGTGCTGGGCGGAGAATTCGATGCCGGCGGGGTCATGGAATCCGCGGCTGAAAAATTCACGGCACAGGGACTGAAGATCATAAAGTATTCACTTGATATACCGGAGTTCAATATATGTGTGAATAAAGATCTGCCGGAAGATGAAAAGGTCATGATAAAGCACGCCCTTCTGGAGCTGGACGAGGGGATTGCCGGGGGCAGTGAGATCCTTCATGCAATATCCCGGGACTATACAGGGCTCACAGATGCCAGTGACAGTGATTACGACGTGATAAGGGAGATGATGCGGCGTATCGGCCTGCTGTAAGCCAGAGGGTGATAGGGCCCTGCCTGTCAGAGGGGCAGGCCGGTCTCGCGCTGAAAAAGATATGAATAAAAAAAGATCATTAATGTTCGGATTCCTGATAGGGCTTCTGGTAATTCTGATCGTGGTTCAGAGCCTTGGTTTTATCCTCTTCATATCATCGGTGCGCGGTGATCTGGTTAATGCGCTTAATGATAAGGTCGACCGGACCGGGGCCCTGTTGGCTGAGATCGGCGCTGAACCGGTTTTAAACAATGACAGCGGATCGCTGGATTCATATCTGGAGAGGGTTTTTAGTGACGAAGATTTCACCTCTATCGTTGTGTATGACAGGGACGGTAATATTATAGCGCAAAAGACCAGAGCCGGACGGATCAGGCAGGTGGCAAACCCCTTTTACGCGCAGATGTTATTCAGCAGCGAGACCCCGGTGCTGATGGAGCGGCAGAAGATAGGTAATATAGAGATAAC
The DNA here is from genome assembly GCA_002897775.1 of bacterium BMS3Bbin08. GTDB lineage: Bacteria > Nitrospirota > Thermodesulfovibrionia > UBA6902 > BMS3Bbin08 > BMS3Bbin08. The sequence continues at coordinate 32,158 of BDTR01000039.1, forward strand.
AGCATCGTCCGGCAGGATAAACAATGAGATATTCAGGCACCAGCTGGCCGCTGTAATACATCAGGGCGTTCTGTCAGTGATCATTGTTATATTTGTGCTGTTTTTTTTCAGGATACATATCAAAAAACCTGTTTCAGACCTTATCTCCGTCATTAACAGGCTGGTTGCCGGCGATCTTACTGTAAAAATGCCGGCAGCAAAAAGTCTGGAGATAGAGGACCTGACAAAAAGTTTTAACGCGATGACCGGACAGGTCAAGGGCACTCTCAAGAAACTGTATTCGACCACGAACGACGTATCAATGGCAATACAGCAGATAAAACAGATCTCCGATAAAGTGATCGAAGGCACTGACAATCAGCTGGCAGCTACACAGCAGGTGGTCGCGTCCATGGCCAGCTCCGATGACGCTGAAAAAGATATACTGGCTAACACCCAGAATCTTTCCGAATTTTCCGAGGAAAACTTATCCTCTCTAATGGAGATCAAGTCCACGTCAGAAGAGATCACAGAGAGCTCTGAACAACTCTATAAGGCTTCCTCTGACTCTTATTCCACGATCGCCGAGCTGGTCGCGGCGGCAAAGGCGATTTCAAAGAGCGCTGAAGAACTCTCTGTTTCAACAGAGCAGATATCAGCTTCTATTGAGCAGATAAACGCTAACACGAACGAGGTTGATGAAAGCACCAGGGATTCCGCGGTTTTCGCGGCAAAGGTAAGGGAAATTGCCTCGGAGCAGGGCATGCTGAGCGTGGCCGACGCCATGGGCGGTATGGAGGAAATAACAAATGCCGTGGACACGACACTCCAGCTGGTAAGGGACCTTAAGCTAAAATCCAAATCAGTCGAAAAGGTCCTGTCCGTTATAGATGATGTTACAAAACAGACCAATCTGCTGAGCGTGAATGCCGCTATTCTGGCGTCACAGGCAGGTGAGTACGGGAAAGGATTCTCAGTGGTCGCGGATGAGATCAAGACACTGGCGGACAGGACGTCCGCGTCAGCAAAGGAGATAACAGGTATTATCAAGGCCATCCAGAGAGGTGTTACGCAGACGACCAATGTTACCGAGAGCACAAAAATAATAGTGGAAAGGGGCAACAGCCTGGTTATAAAGACCGGGGAGGCATTCAGGGACGTTATAAACAGCGCGCAGCAGTCCTCTGAAATGGCCGATAGGATCCATAACGCGATCGCGGAACAGGTAAGGGGTATTTCACAGATAAAAGAGGCAATGGAGATGATCATGGAAGCGGTCGGGCAGGTTACCGGAGCCACCCATGAACATGAGATAGGCTCGGAACACCTGATCGGAGTTGCCGAGAATGTTAAGGGGATCGCGGAGGTCATTAAAAAGAGCATGCAGGAGCAGACCGCGGGTATCAGCCTGATATCGAAAAATCTCGAACTTGCGAACGGGAAGATCAGGCAGATAGTTGAGTCCACATCCAGGCACGGCAGGGCAAACGAGGAGATCCTTTTTGCGGCAGAAGAGATCGGCGGGGTCTGCAGCAGCACGCATATGATCACACAGGACATGATCTCGTCCTTTGAAACTCTCCACAAGGAGGCTGAAGCCCTGAAAAAATATATGGACGGTTTTAAGTTTGAGTAAATATACGGTATTTACGATTGCCGGTGAAGAATTCGGGATCGAGCTTGGCAGAGTTGTAGAAGTCATGAGGCCGCAAAAGGCCACTCCCCTTCCAAAAGTGCCCTATTTTGTTGACGGCGTAATAAACCTGAGGGGCACAATAATACCTGTGATGGACCTTAGGAAACGTCTTAATGTAAAGCCTTCTTCCAGAAAAGAAAGGATCATTGTTACGAAGATGCACGGGGAGAAAATGGGGATCCTTGTTGACTCTGTCACTGAAATAATAGATATTGACGACTCACAGATAGCTCCTTCGCCTTCGATCTTTAAAGGCCTTAAGCCGGAATATATGAGCGGGATCGGTAAAGTTAAGAAAAGGTTAATAGTTATTCTCAGCCTTGATAACCTGCTGACCTCCGAAGAAATGATAATGCTGGACGAGCGTAAAGAGGAATTATCTCCGGAGGACCTTTCATAATAATCATCCATCAGCGCAAAAAGGAGGAAAACAGTTGCCTGAAAATTTCGAGAAGCTGCTTCATCACGACAACGTAGAGGTCAGGATACAGGCTGTTAAAGACCTGAGAGAACGTGAGCCTGATACTTCCCGGGCTGTTCCGCTGCTGATGAAGGGACTTGAGGATGAGGACTGGCGCGTCAGGAAAACAGTTGCGGACATATTTCTTGATATTGGCGGGGAACAGGTGATAAAGGCCCTTATTCCCGGCATCTACCGCGAGGACAGCGCAAACGCAAGGAATTCGGCGATCGAGGTCCTTACTGCAATGGGTTCAGAGGCCACCGATCATCTTATTGATGAATATCAGCGTGCTGAAGATAATGCGGACGTAAAAAAATTTATTATTGATATCCTTGGAAACACCGGAGACATGAAGGGCCTTCCTTTGCTGCTAAAAGCGCTTGAGGACAAAGATGAGAATGTCAGGGCGTCGGCAGTGGAGTATCTTGGCAGCATCCGGGGAAATACTTCGGTTATTAAGGCGTTGATCGGGATACTGGAAAGTGAGGACACATGGGTGGCGTATCCCGCGGCTGAAGCCCTTGGCAGGATAGGGGACGCCGCGGCGGTGGATGCGCTTGTTTCCGCGTTAAAGCAAAAGGCTTTGAGAAAACCTGTAATAAAGGCCCTTGCCTCTATTGCCGACCCCGGCACCTTCCATTTGGTCGTGCCTTTTCTTAATGATAAATCAAAAACGATCAGGGAAGAGGCAGTGAACGCTGTCGAGCTTTTCTTTAAGAACGGCCTGTCCGAAGAAACAATCGCGGAGAAACTTAAAGAGGTCCTTGGCGCCGGGGCTCCGAATGTCCTTCTGCCGCATACAAGAAGCAAGACCAAAGATATCCGGATAGCCGCTATTTTGCTGCTCGGGCTGCTCAAAGATAAAAAAGTCATTCCTCGTCTGCTGGAGATCGCCATGGAAGAGGATGTTCATGATATTGTTGTCAAGGCGCTGGTCTTTATCGGAAGATCATTGCCCAGGTCGCTTTTACCTTTTTTCAGGGTGAGCGATGCCTACCAGAGGAGAATTATCTGCGAAGTGGCCGGGAAGGTCGGGGATTCGGCTTTTTTCAAACACCTGGTGGAGAGCCTCAAGGACGAAGACGGGCATGTAAGGGGCAATGCCGCCGCCGCGCTTTCTAATATGAACAATTCAGAGGCGATACCGCATATAAAGCCGCTTCTTCTGGACGAATATGAAAATATTCAGGAAGAAACAATAAAGTCACTGGCAAAATTAAAAAAATGGCTGGATCAGAATGAAATAATAAAAGGACTTTCCGACGAGAATCATATTTTAAAGAAGAATACAGCATCACTTCTGGGCCTTATTGGAGATAAGGGCGCGCTTGAAGCACTGGGCCGCGCATTAAAGGACAGCCATGTCACGGTGCGGGTGTCTGTCGTAGAGGCGATTGGAGCCATTGGCGGGGCAGAAGCCGTGCAATACCTGATCCTCGCCCTCAGCGACGAATCTCCTGAGGTGAGGCGTGTTGCCGCCATTGCTATCGGCAGGATGCGCGCGGACGCGGGGATAGAGCCCCTGATCATTCTTTTGAAGGATCCGGATGTGTGGGTCAGGGCGTCAGCCGCAGAGGCCCTCGGTAATATCGGCGACAGTAAGGCAATAGAACCCCTGATCCAGCTGCTGACCGATGAGTCTGGTTTTGTAAAGGCAGTTGATATAGAGGCGCTTGGCAAGTTTAAGACTGAGAGGGTCAAAAAGATACTGCTTCAGCTTCTTAATGATATGGACGCAGAGATAAGGAGCACGGCGGTAGGGGCATTGGCTAACTTCAGCGGAATCGCCCAGGACATAATACCGCTCTTAAAGAGCAGGGAATGGTCTGTCAGAAAAACGGTTATTGAAGTGCTCGGTACGCATTTCAGGGCGGAGAGCATGGCATATATTAAAGAAGTCGCCAATACTGATGAGGACCCCCAGGTAAGAGAGACCGCAGCGAGGTATCTATAAGTGCTGGATGAAGTGATCATACCGCTTCCGGCGGACGTTTTCCGTCAGATAAGGGATTTTATAAATGACTACTGTGGCATATATTTTGACGATAAATCAAAATATATACTTGAACGCAGGCTTAACAGACGGCTGAAGGTCAGGTACCTGAAGGACTTCAGGGACTATTACCGTCTCCTCATGTACGACTCGAACCGTGATGATGAACTGCAGACGATCATAGACATCCTGACGGTCAATGAGACCTATTTTTTCAGAGAGCAGAATCAGCTCGCGGCTTTCAGCGAGGAGATCATCCCGGAACTGAAGCAAAAGAAAAAAGCCAGAAAAAGGATAAGGGTATGGTCCGCGGGGTGCTCTACAGGAGAAGAGCCGTACACAATAGCCATGTTCGTGCTGGAGGACAAGGGCCTGAGTGACTGGTCTGTTGATATAGTCGGCAGTGACATAAGCCGGAGGGTCCTGCGTGTTGCCAGGGACGGCGTATACAAGAAGAACTCTTTCAGGACCACAAGCCCGTATTTCGTTCACACGTACTTTAAGGACATGAATGATGGGACCCACAGGGTCTCGGACAGGGTAAGGAGCCTGGTAAATTTTAACTGTTTGAACCTGCTCGATCCCTTCAAGGTTAAACTTGTCGGAAAAGTAGATGTAATTTTTTGTCGTAATGTTTTAATATATTTTGATAAATCCTCAAGGATAAAAGTGATCGAACATTTTTTTGATCTGCTTAATGATGGCGGTTATCTGTTGCTTGGACATTCGGAATCGCTTATTAATCTGTCAACAGCCTTTACTCTGAAACATTTGAAGAACGATCTGGTTTATCAGAAGCCGGTTGCCTCTTCAAAAAAAGGAAAGTCAGTGAAAGGACATTCTAAATAATGCCTGACGAAGACTTAAAACCCATTAAAGTTCTGGTGGTCGATGACTCCGCGTTCAGCCGTCAGACCATAAAGACGATCCTGCAGAAAGTCCCGAACGTCGAGATCGTGGGTGTCGCGGTTAACGGACAGGACGGCATGAGGAAGATTATTAACTTCAAGCCTGATGTGGTCACGCTGGATCTGGAGATGCCTGAAATGGACGGCTTCACACTGCTCAGGTGGGTGATGCAGGAGAGACCGCTGCCTGTAATAGTGGTCAGCTCTCATGGTGACGACCCAACAGTCTTTAAAGCGCTTGAACTGGGAGCTGTAGATGTTGTTATAAAGCCTACAGCCAGGGCCTCCAGGGAACTTAAAGAGATCGAGAGTGACCTCATCAGAAAGGTTGTAGGCGCGAGCTCTTTACAGCTGGAAAAGCTCAAAAGGAGCATTTCGCTCCTGGAGAAGAGAAAAGTTATAAATGGTTCGGATTTCTCCGGGCATTCTGAGATAAAAATGGTCGCTGTAGGGTCTTCTACAGGAGGCCCTACAGCGCTTCAGAGCATATTAACCCGGCTTCCCGGCAATTTCCCCTCAATGATAGTTATCAGCCAGCATATGCCAAGGGGTTTTACAAGACAGTTTGCCGACAGAATGGACAAGCTCTGCGCGCTTTACGTCAAAGAAGCTGATCAGGGCGAGCCGATCGAAGCGGGCAAGGTGCTTATCTGTCCCGGCGGGTACCACCTGATGTTCCAGAGATTAAAGGGGAAGATCTTTGTGCTTTTAAAAGAGTCCGCGACCAGTGACAGATACATACCTTCTGTTGATATTATGATGAAGAGCATTGCTGAGGTTTACGGACCAAGAACTATGGGAGTGCTCCTGACAGGTATGGGGAATGACGGGAAGGAAGGTATGCTTGAGATCAAGAAACAGGGAGGGTTTACCATAGCTGAATCAGAGGAGACCGCTGTTGTGTTTGGAATGCCAAGAGAGATAATTCTGGCTGGAGGCGCTGATAAGATCGCTCCACTGGAGAAGATCCCTGACGAGATCATGAAAAGGATGAAAAGAGACGAGAAACAGAATAATTACTAATGTATTCGCCTACGCATTGATTTGAGTATAGATGCTTCGGTGGATTTCACCATAATTTAGCAGGAGAGGCAGCATAAAAAAATAAGACTATGCCTAGTGTACTGGTTGTAGAGGATTCGCCAACAATGAGGCAATTAATAACTTTTGCCCTTAAAAGACTGCCTGACTGTTCTATCACAGAGGCCGCGAACGGGATGGAGGCGCTTGATAAACTGTCTTCCACGACCTTTGACCTGATCCTGGCGGACATCAATATGCCGGTGATGGACGGCCTTAAGCTCGTAGGTCTTCTCAGGAGCGATCCCAGGCACAAGGAAACTCCCATTATTATTATTACGACCGAAGGCGCTGAAGAAGACAAGAACAGGGCCATGGAAATAGGGGCCAATGCCTATTTGACCAAGCCGATCCATACCAACGAACTTTTAAAAAGGGTTTCAGAATACATCGGGTAACCCTCCCGCGCCAAGGCTTCTGAGGGTTATCCGGAGGGTAACACTGGCTTGCCCGCGCGGGTCCATTTTAACGCGCCGAGCTGGCCGCAGGCCGCGGAAATATCTCTCCCCCTGCTTTTTCTTATAATAGCCGCGATCTTCGCGTCCAGCAGGACTTTCTGAAAGGCAAGGACCCCGGCTTCTGAAGGTTTGCTGAAGCCTGAGTTTTTAACTGGTTCATTAAAAGGAATCAGGTTCACCTTTGCCCTTATCCCTTTTAACAGCCTTACAAGCCTTACAGCGTCATCCATTGAATCATTGATCCCTTTTAACAGCACGTATTCAAAAGTTATCCGCCTCCCTGGGGGCAGTGGGTATTTTCTGCAGGCCTGCACGAGTTTGTGCAAAGGGTATTTTTTATTAACAGGCATTATTTTGTTCCTTGCGGCATCGGTCACGGCATTAAGGGACACTGCGAGGTTCACACCTGTTCTGCCGCGCGCAAGTTCATCGATCCCGGGCACAATTCCGCAGGTTGAGACAGTTATCCTTCTTTTTGAGAAACCCAGCAGACCGGTCAGTTTGCGGACAGCTTCAATGACCTCTGGCAGATTGTTAAGCGGCTCACCCATGCCCATAAAAACGATGTTGGTGATCTTCCGGCTGTAAAATCCCTGCCTTAAGCGGACCTTGTTTTCCGAGACAAGTCTCTGCACTGTTATTACCTGGTCAAATATCTCATGGGCCCTGAGGTTTCTTTTTAATTTCAGGCTTCCTGTTATGCAGAACTCACAGCCCATCGCGCACCCGACCTGCGAGGAAATGCATAATGTAAGGCGGTCACTGTCAGGGATCAGGACGCTTTCTATTGTCCTGCTGTCTTCAAGTTCAAATAAGAATTTATGAGTACCGTCCTTTGAGACCTGTACTTTAAGGATTTTCAGGTTGCTGATAAAGGCTTTTTTATCAAGGATATCTTTAAAAGACTTTGACAGATCGGTCATATCGGTAAAGGATGAAGCGTATTTTTTATATAACCAGTTAATGATCTGGTTTGCCTTGTACCGGCTTTGTCCGAGATTTTCTGCAAATTCAGTGATTTCTTCTGCTTGTAAAGCTTTAAGGTTGATTTTCATGATTAAATCACAGCTTCTAATGTCCTGTTCTTTCAGTATATTCTATTTTTACCCCGTTAGAAAATGCCGCCCCTCTCCGGCTGGGATGTTATAAACCCCATTCCTTTCTAACGGGGTTTACTGTGCAAAGAAACTGATATATCCGGTAAACAGTTGAAACTAACAAAATGCTGCGTATATAATAAAGATATAAGGATTATATTATTAATCAAAAGAATTCCTCGAAGCTTGCTTCGGGGTTTCAATAGTTTTCGTCATTTTTGTCATTCCGGCTTGTCCGGAATCTATCTTTGATACAGGAAGATTCCGGACAAGCCGGAATGACAGACTTGATACCTCGCAGCTTGCTGCGGGGTAGTTCATTGTACAATTTTACCGCAAATGTCTTTAATTATCAGGTATTAAGAAAGTTGCCATAACTATGCAAAAAGAAAAAATTCATATTCTGATAGTGGACGATAACCCCGTTGATCTCGAAATTATCAGGACAGTCTTAAATGAAAATTATGTTATTCATTACACTATTGATACTGCCTTTACAGGCATGGAGGCTGTAGAGAAAGCGTCAACTGGTGAATTTCATCTGGCATTGCTGGATTACAGGCTTCACGACATGAACGGGATAGAAATACTGGAAGAAATCAAAACAAGAAGCATAGATTTGCCGGTGATCATGGTTACTGGAGAGGGAGATGAAAAAATAGCCAAAGAGTCCATAAAAAAAGGGGCATATGATTATTTGATCAAGGATGAGATTAATAATATATTGCTAACCCGCACCATACAGGGTGTTCTTAAAAGGAAAAGCCTTGAAGACAAGATAAAGGAATACCATGAAAAATTAAAAGATCTGGCAATAAAAGACGGGCTTACAGGATTATATAATCACCGTCATTTTCAGGAGATATTAAGCAATGAATTTAAAAGATCGAAAAGACATGTTCAGCCTCTTTCCTGTATGATGCTTGACCTTGACCACTTTAAACTGGTAAACGATTCTCATGGTCATCAATATGGTGACTTTGTGCTTGCTCAGTCGGCTGGAATATTAAGAAGATTTGCCAGGGATACGGATTTTATTGCCCGTTATGGAGGCGAGGAATTTGTTATTATTCTGCCGAATACAGACCTTGAAGGGGTGCTTCACCTGGCTGAAAAGATACGCAATTCGTTCGAAAATAACCCATTTAAAAAAGGGGAGATATCTGAGTCGATATCCATAAGTATAGGGATGTCGTCTACTACAGATAGTAATGTGTCAAGCAAGGACGACCTGATAACAAACGCTGATATAGCATTATATCATGCCAAATCAAGGGGCAGGAATAACGTATGTGCCTGGGAAGAGATAGAATCCGAGGACACAATTGATGTTAAGGAGGAATATCACAAGACAACGGATTTTTATAACAGGATTAAAAACCTTAGCCAAGACATGAAAGAACCCTGTGTCAAGTCTATACAGGATATTTTCTGTGAGTTTGAAGCCGGGTGTGATTATTTCAACGAGCATTCTTTAAGGGTCAGTTTTTACGCTGAAAAACTGGCCAGGGAACTTTCTATGTCTGATGAGGAGATAAATGTGATAAAGTACTCTGCTTTGCTTCATGATATAGGCATGGTCGGGATTAATTCGGATATTTTAAAAAAGAAAGATTTTTTATCTCCCGGGGAATATAACTTAATAAAAAGACATGCCGGCATTGGAGCAGATATAGTGGGTCAGCTAAAACTATTTGGTAAAGAACTGCAGATGATTCATTACCACCATGAGAGATTTGACGGCAGGGGCTATCCGCATAAATTAAAAGGCAGGATGATACCCCTCGGGGCGAGGATACTGGCTATTGCCGAGGCATATGATTCCATGATTTCAGGAACAGTGTATCGTAAAGCCCGGTCATCATCAGAAGCAATAGAAGAGCTCAGGAAATGTGCGGGTTCCCAGTTTGACCCCAAATTAGTTGACGCTTTTATTGAAGCTATTAAGAAACCGGATAAACCTTCCTGAACTTTTCATATTACGCTATTTGCGCGGTATTTTTGTAATTACTAACCAATAATCCTGAATGCTTGTTACTACCTCAATAAATCTGGGAAATCCAACCGGCTTGGTAATAAAACTGTTTGCCCCCAGGTTATAGCTTTCGCAAACATCCCTGTCCCTGTCCGAGCTGGTTAGAATTATGATAGGGATTTTAAGCAGTTCTTTGTCTTTTTTTATTTTTTCAAGGACCTCTGTGCCGTTTACTCTCGGCATATTCAGATCCAGCAGGATCAGATCAGGCCTTGGTGCTTTTGAAGCGTCGCTGAATTCATTTTCATGATACATGAAATCCAGAGCCTCCTGTCCGTCCCTGACACAGTAGAGGTTATTTTTTACCTTCCCAACAGAAAAGGCTTCTTTAATAATCTCAACGTCGGTCGGATTATCTTCTACGAGTAAAATATCAATAGGTTTTTCATACCTCACCTATCAGATCCTCCTTTTGTTTTTTGGTATGGTAAAAAATATTGTTGTTCCTTCTCCAACCTTTGATTCTACCCACACCCTGCCCCCATGTTTATATATTATTCTTTTTACAATTGTAAGCCCAGCACCTGTCCCTTCCTTGTCATCCCTTTCAAGGCGCTGAAAAATATGAAATATCTTATCAAAATATTTTTCTTCAATCCCTATGCCGTTATCTTTCACATGAAACGTATAATGATCATTATGTCCATTATAACCTATTTCAATATGAGGTTTGTCCTTGTCATTATATTTAATGGCATTGATAATAAGGTTATGAAAAACTTCTCTTATTCTTGTGCTGTCACAATATACCGTCGGCAGATCATCAGGTATTTCTAATACGCATTTTTTGCTCTCCAACGCATATGATAGATTGTCCTTTACTTCATTTAAAATATAACTTACATTCGTATATTCAAAAGGGGTTTCTCCGTAACTTATTCTGGACAGTTTTAAAAGATCATCAATAAGCCGCCTCATTCTTTCAGATGAGTCTAATATTATGTCAATATAGTGTTTTCCTTTTTCATCTAATTTATCCCTGTATTTTTGCCGCAAAAAACCGCTGAAAGCCCCTATGCCTCTTAAGGGTTCTTTCAGGTCATGGGATACAACATAAGTGAATTCATCCAGCTCCTCATTGGATTTGATCAGTTCTTTATTGGCGATCTGTAATTTTTTATTTGTTCGATCCAGTTCTTCCCTGGAAGCACTTACTTTGCGTATCATCTCTTCCAGACTTTCAGTATATTCCTTGATTTTACCTCGATCGTTTTTTAGTTCATCGATCATTTTGTTAAAGGTAATTCCTAACCGGCCGATTTCATCTCCGGTTGTTACCATGGCTTTTTGTTCCAGATTTCCAATACTTACCTGTTCTGCTGTTTTAGTCAGATTATAAATAGGTTTTGTTATGGCCGAGGTAAAAAGAATTGCCGCTCCGTTTCCAATGAATAAAATAACAATTATTATCCCGACCAAAAACCTAACCTTTTTATCGACCGTAAGATTTAGAGGTTCTTCAGAAAAACCTGCATGTACAACGCCTGTTTCCCCTTTTAATATAGGCACAGCGATATCAAGAATAGCCTCTTTATCAGCGATAATGCTTTGAATACTATATTCTTCCCCGGGCTTAACCTCATTGATTTTATTAAGATCGGAAGGAAATCCTTTTCTAAATGTGTGTACTAAGACCTTGCCTTTTTTATCGTGAATAAATATGTATTTAATTTCTCTGGTTGATTCTTTGTAGTCATTGATCTGCATCTGGAGACGCAGCCTGTTTTCGGTTAATATATCGTTAACACTTATATCAGCTAAATGTTTGGTTAAAGAAATTCCTTTATCCTGCAGGTCGAACAGAAGGGCTTTTGTCAGTTCTGTTTTGACAAAAATTACCACTATTACCCCCAACAATACTATAAGGCCTAGAGTCATAAATAAAATTCTGTTCCGTAAACTTATTATTCCCATAACCTTTATTGTTTATTTTCCTTTTCTTTAGACATCCATGTCCTCATTTCCCTGACAGAATCATACGCACTGTCGTCAATAAGAACGAATTTGTCTATTAACATTCCTTTTAGAATTTTTCTTCCTTTTTCGTCCTTATGAACATTTAAGAATATCTGCCTTAATTCTTCCTTCAGTTCCGGGTCTAATGCAGGATGAACCACTACGGGTGGAATCCCGTAAGGCGGTGATTTTTCAATTATCTTTGTCCTGGACGTAAATTCAGGATTCATACGGTTTGCGTATTCCCATACAAGGCTATTTACTGCTGCACCATCCACGATTCCGGTGGCAACGGCCTTAATTGATTTGTCGTGGGCATACGTGAAATCATAACGCTTGAAGAATGACTCAGGGGTCTCATTCATTTTAGCCAGCATGTACGTAGGGACTAGTTTCCCGGTGTTGGACAAGGGGTCTTCAAAGTCAAATACTTTCCCGCGCAGGCCCTCAAAGCTGTTTATAGGACTGTCTTTAGATACAATAATATATGAATAATATACTGTCCCGCCATAAGCCTGTGGTGCGACCAATAGATCCATTCCGAATTCTTTATGACCGTCTACATAAGGCCCTGCACATACAAAAGCAACATCAATATAATTTGTTTTTAACAGGTTGTTAATCTCGGAATAGCCTTCTCTGGCGACAAATTCTATTTTTTTACCCAGTTTTTCTCCTATATAATCCAGAAGTTTCCGGTAGTAAGCAAGTCCTTCTCTGGGTGTAACCATGCCCCCGACCGCGAACTTGAGGGGTTTTTCTTCAGGTGGGCTGACTTTTTCCTCTACCACTTCTCTTTTTTCAAGGCTTATTACTTTTGCTTTCTCCTTTTGATCACAGCCTGTTATTCCTATAAAGATTAAACAAATAAAACCCAATCTCAGTATTGTTTTCAACACTTTCAGCCTCCTTGTTTAATTGATTGTTTTGCAGAATGTATGAACACTTTAAATCCGGAAATCAGGGAGTTATGTTTTTCTTTAGATAAGGCCGTAAAAGGGGAAACAAGTAAGGATAAAAAAACAATGATAACAGAGGGAAATTTTATATCCATTATTTTTCCTTCTTTTTATATTATATAAGTTTTTTTACTGCGCTACTATATATTACACAGGATTTTATAATAGTATAATAATTTATGATAACCGGGATAGTCGAACGGGTTTATCCTGAGCCTGGTCAAAGGGTTGATTATAAATCTACTGTTTATTATTCTATGTATAATCTGTGTAATCAAATAAATCCCGGAGGATTTATTATGGAAGAATGCCAGAAGGAGAAACACAGGGCTCTTTGCAACTGTACCTATGAACCGTGCAGCAGGAAGCTTAAATGCTGTGAATGTATACACTATCACAGACGAAACAGTGAACTGCCGGCGTGTTTTTTCAATGCCGAGGTTGAGAGCACATACGACCGCTCAATAAGCGCATTTATCAGGATGCATAAAAGATAAATAAATTTTAGATTTTTAGTACGTTTGCCGGCCTGCCTACGGTAAACAGGTTTACCTTCGGCAGGTAAATGTGGTGGAATGGCCCCGTTAGATTCTGCACCCACAGTTTCTAGGTAAGCAAAACTGGACGCGGGTGTTAAAAACGAATCTGGACAACGGGGCAGGCAGATTTACCCTGCACTAATTTGCCGCTGTGGCGGAATTGGCAGACGCGCACGACTCAAAATCGTGTGGGGAAACCCGTGTCGGTTCGACTCCGACCAGCGGCATATAATAAATTTTAAAAATCAAAATTTAGTGCAGGGCGCGCTGGACTCCCTGAAGTAGAGCAAGGCTCACTTCAGGGCAGGGCAAAATCCGATGTCCCGAAGTGTCGGGACGTGTGGGTTCTCCGCCAAATTCATTAAAATTTGGCGAGATCTCGCCTGAGGCGGAAACTCCCACCGCTCTATGAGTCGTAGACCGGCACCACGCTAAGCGTGGTTAAAAGGGACGCTCAGCGTCCCACCATTATTTCGGAATTGTTTCAGTCGTCTAGTACGTAATCCGTTAATACTATAATGGCAGATGAGTTTAATTAGTAATGTAAAATGTCAAGGGCTGACCCCCTCTTCTGACTCTAAACCACTCTGTAACTAATCCGAGATATGAGGGTTCTGTTTTTTGCATTTCCTGATCTAAATCGAGAGCTGACGGAAAAAAGAAGGCGAATATGACAAATGTTCCAGGTAGAATTAAAAAATATATTTTAATAACATTTTTTTGATTGTTGTTCATTTATTTTTCCCTACAACTAATTTGCTCTCAGTATATCAAAACAGGCACGGAAATCAAGGGAAAACACAGTAAAACCCCCAACTTACGCCTTGAAAACTTGATATAAATTGAGATTTTCATTAGTATTTTAGGAGTTACACGTAATACGTAATGCTTATACTTATACGGGGGAATTGAAGTGAAAAGCACATCACGCGTAATTTTACATGCCGTTATTTTACTGTCCATTGTTTTTCTGCCTCTGGCTGCTGATGCAGGGCAGTACTCACCTTGGGCAATAGAAAAGCTTGTGGGCAGCCAGGCGCCTGAATTCACGGCAAATGACCTTTCCGGAAAGAGAGTTGCCCTGAAGAAATTCAAAGGCAAGCCTATACTTCTTAATTTCTGGGCAACCTGGTGTCCGTACTGCAGGGAGGAGAGGCCGAAACTTATTAAACTTTACAAAGAATACAGGAGCCAAGGGCTTGTAATAGTCGCGGTGTCAACAGACAGGTCAGCCCAGAAGGTCAAGGACTACCTTAAAAAGGTGCCAATGGATTTTGAAATGCTTCATGATAACACTAAAGAGGCGGCAGCTGCGTACGGCGTCTACTCCCTGCCGACGTCTTTTCTCATTGACCGGGAAGGGATAATAAAATACAAGTTCATGGGTTTAAGGGACTGGACCAGCAGTGGTTCAAAGACACTTATTGATAAACTTCTTGAAAAGTGAGATTCTGCAGAGACTGAACGGCAATTCTTGACAAATAATAAGCCTGAGTTTAGAATTTCAAACGCATGTAAAAAATGACCGGCCTGACCCCGGCACGCAAGCTATAATAAGGAGGATAAAATGGACCCTGAAAATCTTAAATATCATAAGGAACACACGTGGGTAAATATTTCCGGCAACAAGGCTACCATCGGTATTACTGGTTATGCCCAGGAATCTCTGGGGGATATTGTGTATATAGACCTGCCTGAGCTTGAGACCAGTACTGAAGCGAACACGGAACTGACAGAGATAGAATCAACAAAGGCCACGGCGTCTGTAATCAGCCCGGTAACCGGTTCTGTTGTTGAGGTCAATGAAGAACTCTCTGACGCGCCTGAAATACTTAATGAGGACCCTTACGGCAAGGGGTGGATAGCTGTCATTGAGGTTGAGGAGGGTGCGGACACCAATGACCTGATGGACGCGTCTGATTATGAGAAATACCTTGAGGAAGAGGTGAAACTGAAGTAATGAAAGTCACTATTCTTGGAGCCGGCCCAGGCGGTTATGTTGCGGCGATCAGGGCCGCGCAGCTGGGCGCTGAAGTCATAGTGGTCGAGGAATCAGAGGTTGGCGGCACATGTCTTAACCGGGGATGTATTCCCACGAAGGCCCTTGTAGCTTCCGCGGAAGTACTTGATAAGGCAAAAAAGGCCAAAGACTTCGGGCTTGAGCTGAGCGGAGAGGTCAGCGCCAACATTCAGAAAATAATTGAGCGAAAGAACAAGATCGTAGGTATCCAGGTCAAGGGGATCAGGGGCCTTTTTAAGAGCTGGGGCGTACGGATCCTGGACGGAAGGGGCGTTATAACAGGCCCCGGGAAGATAAGCGTTACGCTTAAAGACGGCGGCGCTGAAGAGATAGAGACTGACAAGATCATAATCGCGACAGGTTCAAGACCCGCGCAGATACCGATCTTTCCGTTTGACGGTGAAAAGATCCTGTCAAGCACGGACGCTCTTAATCTGGAAGAGATACCTAAAAGGCTTCTTGTTATAGGAGCAGGTGTAATAGGATGTGAGTTTGCTTTTATCTATAAGGAATTCGGCTCTGAAGTAACAATGGTGGAAATGATGCCAAAGGCGGTGTCAACCGAAGATGAGGAGATCTCAGCGGTCCTTGAAAGAGAACTTAAGAAAAAGAAGATAAAGCTTCTGACAAATATCAAGATGGAGAAAATAGAGGTAAAAGAGGATTCAGTCCAGGCATTTCTTTCTGACGGCAAGACGATTGAAGCGGATAAGGTCCTGGTATCAATAGGCAGGGCCATGAACAGTGAGAACCTGGGCCTTGAGAGCATTGGTGTTAAAACCGGTCAAAGAGGCGAGATCATCGCTAATAGCAGGATGGAAACCAATGTTGACGGAGTTTACGCGGCAGGTGATGTTACAGGCGGTATCATGCTGGCGCATCTGGCCTCGAAAGAAGGCGTTGTTGCCGCTGAGAACGCCGTGGGCGGAGATTCCGCGGTTAATTATGATGTGGTGCCGGCTGCTATTTTTACCAGTCCTGAGATCGGCTCGGTCGGACTAAGAGAGAAACAGGCGGTGGAAAAAGGCCTTAAGGTCAGGATCGGCAGGTTTCAGTTCAGGGCGCTTGGAAAGGCCCATGCAATGGGCGAGATAGCCGGGATCGTCAAGTTGATAGCTGATGAAGAGAGTGACAAATTGCTGGGTGCCCATATCATAGGCCCTCACGCGTCTGACCTTGTACATGAAGCTGCCCTGGCAATTGAAAAAGGGCTCACTGCACGGGATATTGCTCATATGATCCACGCGCATCCGACACTGGCAGAGGGCATTATGGAAGCTGCCGAGGATGTCCATGATTCGGCAATTCACATGCCAAAAAAATAAACACAGTTTTTAGTTGTTTGTTGTTAGTTTTTAGACTAACAACTAACAACCAGAAACAAACAACTGGTCCGGTTTATGACGACAAAAGAAGTAAAAGCAGGCAGTGTAGCGATAGGGAATAAGAACCCGCTTGTTTTTATTGCCGGGCCGTGCGTCATTGAGACCGAAGAATCCGTATTAAAGACCGCGAACAGGCTTAAAGAGATCTCCATAGATTTAGGCATACCGCTTATTTTTAAAAGTTCCTATGACAAGGCGAACAGGTCTTCTATAGATTCTTACAGGGGACCTGGTATTGGACGCGGCCTGGAGATCCTTGAGAAGGTCAAAAAAGAGACTTCCCTGCCGGTTCTCTCTGATGTTCATTCAACAAATGATGTTCAGTTGGCAGCCGGAGTGCTTGATGTTCTTCAGATACCCGCTTTTTTATGCAGGCAGACAGACCTGATCGTTGCCGCCGCAAAAACAGGGAAGCCTGTGAACATTAAAAAGGGGCAGTTCCTCGCGCCCGGGGATATAAAGAACTCTATTGACAAGGTCCTTTCGACGGGGAATAAAAGTGTTTTTGTTACCGAACGCGGGGTATCGTTCGGTTATAATAATCTTGTTGTCGACATGAGGTCAATACCGATAATGCAGGGCCTGGGTTTCCCGGTTGTTTTTGACGCTACACATGCTGTGCAGCTTCCAGGAGGGCCTGGAAAGGCTTCAGGCGGTCAGAGGGAGTTTGCGGCTCCGCTGGCAAGGGCGGCTGTGGCTGTTGGCTGTGACGCGGTTTTTCTGGAAGTTCATGAGTCTCCTGACAAGGCCCTGTGTGACGGCCCGAACATGCTGGGGCTTGATGAATTTCAGACGCTGGCACAGGTGCTAAGAGATATAAATAAACTCGTAAAATTTTTTTGATCGCTGTCACGCGTATAAATAATACTCCCTGGGCGGATAAATGGAAGAAAAAGATTTTATAGAACAGGCCAGAAAAGTTCTGAAAATTGAGGCTGACGCGGTAAGCGCGCTTATTGACAGGGTTGACCAAAACCTTGTTAAAGCGATAGATATTATTTATTCATGCACCGGCAGAACTGTTGTTACGGGCATGGGAAAATCAGGGATCATCGGCAAAAAGATAGCCGCGACCCTTGCTTCCACAGGTACCCCGGCTTTATTCCTGAACCCAGCGGAAGGCGGTCACGGCGACGTAGGTATGGTCACCAGGCACGATGTTGTGATAGCGCTCTCAAACAGCGGGGAGACAGATGAGATCATAAGAATACTGTCTGTTTTAAAAAGGCTTGATATTAAACTGATCGCCATGACAGGCAGCACGGGCTCGACACTTGCGAAGGCGTCGGATGTGGTACTGGACGTCTCTGTCAGGGAAGAGGCATGTCCAATGGGGCTTGCGCCTACAGCATCAACAACAGCAGCGCTTGCAATGGGTGACGCGCTGGCGGTCACGCTTTTAAACAAGAGGGGCTTTAAACAGGAAGATTTTGCTTTTTTTCATCCGGGAGGCAATCTGGGCCGCAGACTTTTGCTTACCGTGGGAGAGGTAATGCATACCGGGGATTCCATTCCAACTGTGAACATGGAAACGCTTATGAAAGACGCGATAATGGAGATCTCTTCTAAAAGATTGGGCATGACAGCTGTCCTGGCCGCGGATTCCCGCGTGCAGGGGATCATTACCGACGGAGACCTGCGCAGGGGGCTTGAGAAGTGGGGGCACGAGCTGTTCTCCCTTAAGGCAGGGGAGGTCATGACTCATAAACCCAGGACAGTGTCCAGGGACACGCTCGCGGCAAAGGCCATGTCAATAATGGAAAAATATTCTATTACATCGCTTGTTGTCCTTGGGTCTGACGATAAGGCAGAGGGCGTTGTTCACCTGCATGACCTGCTGAAGGCCGGAGTATAAAGGAATAAAGTATAAAAAATAAGATCATGGATAAAAAGATCATAGAAAAGGCAAAAAAGATCAAACTGGTAATATTTGACGTGGACGGCGTGCTCACGGACGGCAGTATCATTCTCGATAAAAACGGCAATGAACTTAAAAGGTTTAATGTCAGGGACGGCCATGGTATAAAGGCGCTTCAAAAAGCGGGCATAAAGGTCGCGCTCATAACTGGAAGGGAATCCCCGGTTGTGAAAGTCAGGGCCGAGGAGCTCGGTATCGAAGAGGTCCATCAGAAAATATTCAAAAAATCGTCTGTATATGAGACACTGCTTGAGAAATATAAACTAACGAATGAAGAAGTGGCTTTTATGGGTGATGATATTGTTGACGCGGAACTTCTCAAAAGAGTGGGTCTGCCTGCTGTGCCTGCTGACGCCGATGAAGGGGCCAGGAAGCTTGCTTTGTTTGTTTCCACAAAAGCCGGCGGCAGGGGAGCAGTAAGGGAATTTGTCGAATTAATACTGAAATCATCAGGACTCTGGGACAGCGTATCCGGGGAAACGCTTGGTTAATATACCAACAATAATTACATTCAGCAGGATACTCCTCATCCCCATTTTTATTCTTGTAGTAGGTACAAGACCTTTACTGGGAACTTTTGTGTTTGCCGTAGCGTCGATCACAGACCTTCTTGACGGGTATGTCGCCAGAAGGTCAAAACAGGTCACAAAACTGGGTATACTCCTTGACCCGGTGGCTGATAAACTGCTGGTCATATCCGCCCTTGTCATATTTGTTGATATGGAAGTGGTTCCCGCGTGGATCGCCATTGTAATAATCGTAAGGGAGTTCCTTGTTACGGGCCTCAGGATCGCCGCGCTTTCAAAGGATATTGTGATACCCGCTGAAATGGGCGGGAAAATAAAGACCACATTTCAGCTTACATCAATTTTTATTCTCCTTATCGACCTGTCACCCAGCATAAATTTTGATTTTTTATATGACCTTGGAATAGTAACGCTGTGGATCGCGATGTTCATCGGCATTGCTTCAGGCGTTCAATATCTTGTCCAGTTCTGGAGACGGCTTTCGTTATGAACGACATCCTGTTATATCTTCTGATACCAACAGCTTACATTATGGGTTCTGTCCCGTTCGGTGTTCTGGTCGCGAAGGCAAAGGGCATTGATCTGCAAAAGACAGGCAGCAGGAATATTGGCGCGACAAACGTGATGAGGACCGTCGGGAAGTGGCCGGCCCTGCTGACATTGCTTGGGGATTCTTTAAAGGGAGCGGCGGCAGTAATGCTGTGCCGCGTCATAACAGGCGGCGAGCTATGGGAAAGCATTACCGGCATTGCCGTTGTTCTGGGCCACATGTACCCGGTATTCCTTGGATTCAGGGGAGGGAAGGGGGTGGCCACGGGTCTGGGCGTGCTGGCCGTTTACAGCCCTGTATCAGCGCTTATTCTGGTAGCTGTCTGGATATTCACGTTTTTTCTTAAAAAGTATTCTTCCCTTGCCGCTTTAGCGGCTTTTGCATCGCTTCCGGTGGTATTTGTACTTTCCGGAGCCTCCGTCCAAAAAATATTTTTTGCCATAGCGCTTGCTTTTCTGATAATCTTAAAGCATAGGGAAAACATAGAAAGACTAATTAAGGGAACTGAGCCTAAGATCGGTACTTCGACAGGTAACTGACCGAACAGGTGAAAGGAAGAATACTGGTTTTGGACAAAAAACTGATCCTCCTGGCAATTCTTGTTACGTGCATTCTGATGTCTGCGCCTTTAATAGCTGTACAGGCTGAAGAAGCCGCTGTTCCGTCCGGGGACGTAGAGCGGACAGGACTGCGCGAAGATATTGACGGGCTGCTTGAGCGCAGGGCAGAGCTCGGTCTTAAAAACCTGGAGCCACAGTCTGTTTTTTTAATAAAAAAGGGGGAACAGGCGTATAAGCAAAAAAGAGAAAAAGAAGCAATAAAACTTTTCGAGCAGGCCAGAGAATTGTCACCGGACCTGCCGCTGTCCTATCTTTATCTCGCAAAGGCGCATTTTTCTTTATCCCCTAAAAAGTTGTATAAGGCGTCAGGCTATCTCCTGGGCGCCTGGAGGGCGTTGCTGAATAATTTCTGGTGGTCGTTCCAGACCGCGGGTATGTTCATCCTCAGTCTGTTCATATCCCTTCATGTGTCGGTTATTATATTTCTGGTCGTTTTAATGACGTCCAAATTAAGCCTGTATGTCCATGACATCATTGAAGACAAGAGAAAGATCCTTCTCCTGATTGCCCCTGTCCTCTTCGCGCTGTTCGGGCCGATCTTTGGCGTGATCGGCTTTATACTGCCGTTCTGGGTTTATCTGAAAGAAAAAGAGAAAATTGTTCTTTATTCCGCCGTGGGGATATCGTTCATTATTATATTAATGTTTCCGGTTTTTTCGTCTTTCACCGGCGCTTCGCAGGACAGGACGCTGCGCAGTGTAATTAAAATAAATGAGGGTATATTTACCGGTGAGTCACAGGAGATCTCCACAACCAGGGACGATTATGAAGCGCTTTTTTCACGGGCCCTGGAACTTAAAAGGAGAGGCCGCTACGATGAGGCGATAAGTATTTACAACGAACTTCTCAAAATAAAAAGTGACGCGAGGGTATATAACAACCTTGCCAACTGCTATGTGGGTCTTGGCCGGTACGATACGGCGTCGGGATACTACAACCAGGCTTTGGAATCGGCAGAGATGGCTTCTGCAAGTTATAACCTCAGCCAGCTGTACAGAGAAGTCTTTGATTTCAGTGATGCCGAGGAATACTATGACAGAGCCGTAAGGGCGGATGCCCGGAAAGTAGCCCTTTACAGCTCAATAAAAGGTATGTCTGTCAATCGATTTGTAATGGACGAGACACTGGAAAACAGGGAATTGTGGTCACTGGCCTTTAAATGGTATCCATACTATTCATCTTCTGTGTCCCTGGGAAGAATGCAGTCGTTTACCGGAAGGGGAGCTTCAATTTTTTTACTTGTTATTCTAATGGCCGTCCTTCATGTTTATAAAAGCAAGGTTTCCCGCTGGGCGTATCGCTGCAGAAGATGCGGTGAGATATACTGCAGTGCCTGTGAGAAAAGGATATCGCATGAAGATGTATGTCTAACGTGTTTCAAGACGCTTGTACAGGTAAGTGAACTGGGCCCAAAGGAGAGGGTGGAAAGGATCCTGGAGATACAGCATTACAGGGACGACAAGAACCAGCGGCTGAAACTTTTAACAGCTATTCTGCCGGGCAGCGGCCATATATACTACGGCCGTACGGTTTACGGCTTTGTCACGCTCGCGGTATTCATTTTTTTCCTCATGTCCACCGTGTTCTGGATATCTATGCCCTTACCTGCTTCAATGGAGCAGACAGCCTCTTTTTTCAGACTGGTATCAGCAGGAGGGCTGGTATTGACTTACGGCTTTGCTGTAATAAGAGTAATGAGGAGGGTCCCTAAAAAATGGCATTAGAAGGAGTTCTACAGGAATTCGGACTGGCTGATATCCTCCAGCTCATATACTTTCAGAGGAAAGCCGGAATACTGAATATCAGGGGTAAGATCGATACCGTGGAACTGAGCTTTATAAACGGAAACATTTCGGGTCTGAGGTCGCAGAGGAGATCAGAGGCCAACCGGCTTGGGAAGATCCTTATCAAAAGAGGATTGATCAGTCAGAAAGACCTGGACACAGCCATAGAGATGGGCAAGACCGAAAGTGTAAAGGTCGGGAATATCTTTGTGAGGCATGGACTGGTTTCAAAAGACACCCTTATGGAGATCATCCAGGCACAGATAATAGAGACCATTGTTCAGATCTTCACCTGGAAAGAAGGCAGATACGAATTTATTCCTCAGGAGATCCCTGTTGACAAGGAAATGCCCGTTTATCTTGATACCCAGCATCTGCTTATGGACGGTTTGAGGATAGTTGATGAGTGGTCCCTGGTCGAAGGCAAACTGGATCTGAACACTATTTACAGAAGGGTCACAGATCCTGAGCCGGGGAAACTGACTGACATAGAAAAAGAGGCGCTCAGCCTGATAGATGATGAGACCGACGTAAGCACAATAATCAATATCAGTTATTCCGGTGATTTTGAAACGTCCAAGGCCATAATATCTCTGGAGGAGAAGGGGATAATAGAACCTATCGTGGTCAAGCCTCTTGATGAAGGAACTGTCGGTGTGGAACGGAGGCTGGAATCCCCGTTTTATTTCGCGATACTTGGCGTAGTGCTGGTTGTTTTACTGTTCACTCTTAAAGGCAATTTTGACGCCTTCAAGGCACTGCAGAGAACAACATCGGGTTTTAACATGGAAAAAATAAAAACTGATATCGATATATATAACGCGGTCAATGGCCGGTATCCATCAAGCCTTGAAGCGGTTACAAAAGAGAATGATCCGTGGGGCAAGCCTTATATCTATGAAACAACTGACCGGGGTTTTAAACTTTTCAGTGCCGGGCCGGATGGAGTCGCGCAGACAAAAGATGATGTATACTGATATAAACAAGAAATAAGAAGTTGAAAATAAGAAATTTGAAATAAAAAAAAGGATCAAACAATAAGCAGGATAAAACTTATTACTTCCCATTTCCTGTTTCTCATTTCCCATTTGTTTTAATTTTATGAAACGTGCGGTTGTTCTTTTAAGCGGCGGAATTGATTCTACTACCTCACTGGCTATTGCAAAGGCTGAGGGTTTTGGAATATACGCGATCAGTTTTGATTACGGTCAAAGACATAGTATAGAGTTGAGTTCGGCCAAACAGTGCGCCGCGTATTTTGACGTTAAAAAACATATTGTCATAAGTTTTGACCTCAGGGAGATCGGAGGGTCCGCACTTACCTCTGATATAGAGGTGCCCAAGGTATCTTTGGGTAAGACCACGCATGATGAGAAAGAAGTTGAGAAGATAAGAAGTTGGGAAGATAAGAATTCTCAGCCTCTTAACCTCTCAGCCTCTCAGCTTCCGGAGGCGCAGCCTGACATTCCGGTCACTTATGTTCCCGCTCGTAACACCATATTTTTATCGTTCGCGCTGGCATTTGCCGAAAGTATTGGTTCTGAAAATATCTTCATTGGAGCCAATGCTGTTGATTACAGCGGCTATCCTGACTGCAGGCCTGAATTTATAAAAGCATTTGAGAGCATGGCTAACCTTGCTACAAAAGCGTCTGTTGAAGGAAGAGCCAGGTTTTTGATCCATGCGCCTTTAATAACACTCACCAAGGCTGAGATAATAAAGAAAGGGGCTGAGCTGGGTGTTGATCATTCCCTGACATGGAGCTGTTATGATCCACAGCCAGCAACAGAAGATGAGAAGATGAGAAGATGTGAAGATAAGCAGTCTCAACCTCCTAATTTCTTGGCTTCTGAACTTCTGAAGTATGTTCCATGCATGCGTTGTGACAGCTGTATATTACGGGCCAGGGGCTTTAAAGAGGCGGGGATAACCGATCCGTTAATCTTAAAGTAGCAGATTAAATTAAGCTTGCAATATCCTTAAAATATGTATTTTTTTTGCTCCAGGAGTTCTAGGTTATGAAGACAGGACCTTTAATCAGGGACTTACTTTATTTTGCTCTTTTTGCTGTATTTTTTGGTTCTGTTGCCTTTGCCTCTGTTGATGCGGCTGATCTGAAAGTGCGGGAGCAGGTCAGCGTCAAAAAACCTGTCTATTCAGCGGGCCCGTGGAGAGGCAGGATAGTAGAGGCAGAGACCGGAAAACCGATCGAGGGAGCGCTGGTAGCCGCTGTGTGGTACAGGTCGTTCGATACTGGATTTACCCTGATAAAGGACTTTCATGAAGCCAGGGAGGTTTTTACTGACAATAACGGTTATTTTGAAATACCTGCTTATACAGAGACAGGAGACAATAAGGACACCTGGCGCAGACCGCAGCAACCTGGGCCGGAAGGACCTATTGAGCTGGCTGTCAGAAGGCTTGTTATCACAGATCCGGATTTTATAATTTACAAACCAACCTATAATTCATATCCGCGGAGCGCTGAGATCATGATTTTTGCTTCAGCTGCTTCCATGGTCAAGTACAGGGAGTTTTACATGGGAACCATTAATAATGAGCTTGTGAGACTTCAGCGTCAGAAAACAAAGGACTTTCCAGAGGGGTTGGTTTACACCGGGAGAAAATGCTTTTCTGTAATGGCGGAATTACTTAAGAAAACCAATTTCAGGTTCGATACGCTTTTTATCCCGATGAAAAATACGCTGGAAAAACTGGAAGAGCTGGAAATTCCTCTTGATTGCCCTGAAAGCGCGGAGCCTGTGCCCACGCGCATGACCGGGGGTAAAAGATCGTTTGAGAGCCCTTTGAAAAAAGGCGGGTTTATAGTTATAGGGCTCTCCAGGGCGACAAGGGCAAGAGAGCGGGAAGCGGCCATACCCATGGTGCCGGTGGAAGCAGGGCCGGACAAGCTGCCGCGTCTGCACAGGCTTATAGATGAAGAGAAAGAAAATATCAAGACTCAGGGAAAGATGGAATAGAGGATGTTTCCCCGCTCAATGTTTTAAAAATGGCAGATGTGCGGGCCTTTGCCCTGCTGATATCCGGGTTATTATCGATCAGAAAATCCGCGTGCTTTTTCTTCTCTGAGATCGGGCCCTGAGCGCGCATACGCTTGACCGCCTGTTCTTTTGACATCCCCTGTCGTTCAAGTCTGGCAAGCGCGGTTGCCCTGTCGCAGTGTACAACAATTATGCTGTCAAAAAGCTTTGTATAACCGGCTTCGAACAGCAACGGGACCTCAAAAACAATTACTGCCCCGCTGTCTTTTTTCAAGGTTGCCGTTTTAATTTTTTTTGCGGCCTTCATAACATCAGGATGAAGAATTTTTTCAACTGCCATTCTTTTTTGAGGGTCATTGAAAATGATCTCTGCAATGCGTTTTTTATTGACCGACACCTTTGAGGCTTTTTTTATCAGGATATCCCGGCCGAGCAGGCGGGCGAGTTTTTTTATTATCGCCGGGTTTTTGAGGCTTTCGTGGACGAGCTTATCAGCGTTGATCGTATGAGCGCCTGATCTTTTGAAAAATCCAAGAACAGTTGTTTTGCCAGCGCCGAGACCGCCGGTAAGTCCGATAAATGGCATATCAGGATTATAACAGATTCAGATATTTCTCCAGGGAAAACATAATACCTTGCCTGCGTAGAACTTTTGAGTTAATATAAATTTTATGCGCCTAAAGTATTTGCTTCTTTCCCTGATATGTCTTTTCACGGTCTGTACACTTATACTGCCGCTGACAAGCTGTGCCCATGGAATTGACAGAACCCCTGATCCGGCCGGTAAAGAGTTACTGCAGCTGTCAGAGGAACGTTTTAAAGAGGCCGTGAGTCTTTTTGCATCCGGTGAATATGAGCAGGCAGAAAACATTCTTCAGGATTTTGTAGTTGATGAGCGCTGGCAGAAGCAGGCCCATTTCCTTTTGGGCAGGATATATAAAGAACAGGGTTTTTTTGAAAAGGCAGAGGATCATTTAAATCGGGTAAAAGGCAGGGACTTTCTGCTGGGTGACTATGTGTTGAAGGCGCTTGTGGAAACTTATATGGCCCAGGATGAATTTGAAAAAGCCCTGCAGACCGCACGCGGGATCAAGAATAAGGCGCTTTTACAGACAGCAAAACAGTATGAGATCAAGGCGCTGATCGAACTGGGAAAAGAGAACAGGGCCATCAAGTCTCTGCGTCAATATATAAGGAAATACCCTGATGACTGGGATTCAAGACTTGTTCTTGCCAGGCTCACTTATGGCACAGGCAGAAAGGATGAGGCAGTAGGTCTTTTAAAGGATGTATATATTAACGCAGGCCCTCTTGCGGCAGACGCCCTTAAGGAGTTAGAGGTATTGAATGCGGTCTCATTAAGTCTGGAAGAGGTATTGGAAAGGGCAGGCAACCTTTTTGAAGGACTTTTTTTCCAGGCGGCTGAAGATGAGTATGTAAAGGCAATTAAGAACATAAAAGATCCTGTCATGGAGAACGATATCAGATTTAAGATCGGAATGTGCCTTTTCAGACAGAAAAAATATGATATGGCTGCTGAAAGTTTTGGGTATATCAAAGATCCCAGGGCAATGTACTGGATGGCAAGATCAGCCTACAGGTCCGGAAATATGGAGCAATTCAAGACAATTATGGGAGAAGTCAGAAAGGAGTATCCAAAAAGCGGATATCTTGTGGAACTTCTACTGATATCGGCGGAGGACCGAAGAAGGGCGGGGGAACTGGATAAAACAGAAGAGATCTATAAAAGTATTTTAAAAGACTTTCCCAAAAAAAGTGAGGACGCGCTCTGGGGCCTCGGATGGATGAGCTATACAAGCGGTGATTACAAAAAGTCAAAGCAGTATTTCTCGGAGCTGGAGTCTTCTGTCAGAGGGGAGAGACGCTACAAATACACATACTGGAAAGCAAAAAGCCTTGAGATGCTGGCCAAAGACTGCGAAGCAGCAAAGAAAGCGGAGCATAGCGCGGAAAGCGGTTTGTGCGGGACCGGATATGATGATGTCTACAGGGAAGCTTCAAAGGACACTGGTTACTACGGAATGTTATCCAGGATAAGTCTCGGTGATCTTGACGCGCCGGAGAAACTGGTCATATCAAAACCGGAAAAACCAGAAGGGGGCAGGTTCGACAGAATAGAGATGCTCAAACTTCTGGGTATGAACGAGGAGGCGGCAGAGGAGATAAAACTGATCCTGCACTATTCGAGGGACCCGCGGGAATTTAAGTATCTGGGCTATACAGCAGTTGAAGTCGGTGAATATAAAAGCGTGATCTACTTCACGGAAGACACTGAGAACAGGGAATTTCTTCCGCTTTCATACCCCAGGGGTTACTGGGATATTATCAGTGAGGCCGCTGAGATCGAAAAAATTGACGCATATCTGATAGCCGCGTTGATAAGAGAAGAGAGCAGGTTCGATCCCGGGGCCTTTTCCGCTGCGGGCGCGGTCGGCCTTATGCAGCTTATGCCTGCTACTGCCCGCAGGATCAAAAGGGGCGCGGACATAAGGCTCGACAATGATTCTGAGATCTATTCTGTCAGGAAAAATATATTTATGGGGACACATTATCTGTCAATGCTTATCCGGGAGTTCAGGGAGACAGCCCTGGCAATAGCAGCTTATAACGCGGGCGAGAACGCGGTGAGACAGTGGGTGTCAGTCTCCGATCATAAAGACATTGAGGAGTTCATAGAGGACATACCGTATAAGGAGACGAGAAGATACGTCAAAAAGGTCCTGAACAGCTACTGGCAGTACAGGTCGATCGAGGGACTGCCTTTGCAGGACGGGAAAACTACCAGTTAGATAATAAATATGTATCCCACGGATAAACTCCATGAGATAAAAAACCATATCTCACGGGGTTTACTTTCTATTATTGATTTGATAAGTTACATCATGATTTTATGAAAGGGGATTTATCCATGGACAAGGTAAAGCAACTGGAAGAAAAAATAATGCAGGTGATCGAGAGAACAAAAAAAGTGAATGATGAGAACAAAGAGTTAACGCAGAACGTAAAAGACCTGCAGGATGAGATCAAACAGAAAGAAAGCGAAATAAAGGCAGGCAGGCAGGACTACAAGAACATTGATAAACTTCGCGCGACTATTGATAAACTTAACAAAGAGCGTGATAGCGTGAGAGCCCAGATAGAAGATCTGATAAACGAGCTTGAAACTCTCGAACTTTAGCGGATAATTTTACCCCGTTAGATAATGACGGGCGCCTTTAAGGATAGGACCATGAGACAACCGTATCTAACGGGGTTTACCCCATTAGATCACACGAATATACTAACGGGGTTTACATATTTTGGTATAATCAGTGTAACATATAAAAGTCCTGACAAAGCCAGGACCGTATTCCTGTAATTTTCAATTGTTCAGGTGGTGGATATGCATTCCGTAGAAGTCCAGATATTAGGACAGACGTATTCTATCAGAACCGATGAGGACGAGGCCTATATAAAAGCCCTGGCCGAATATGTGGATCAGAAATTAAAGGAAATATACAGCGCTGCCCCTAATGTAAACCATGTTAAGGCGGCGATCATGACCGCTCTGGGAATAGCGGACGAGTTTTTTAAGGCCAGGTCAGGTCAGGAAGATCTTGACAGGATGATAGAAGAAAAGACAAAAATGCTTTCAAGCCTGCTCGAGTAGAGGCCTTCTGAAGTTCCCGGATCTATTGACCGCGCAATTATTGAGATACTTTATAATATTTGTGATCTTTACCTTAACCGGGATCCCCATTTTTTGAAGAAAAATAATGGAAGAGATTAACGAACTCATACAGGAGAGGATAAAAAAGCTTAAGAAACTGCGGGACAGCGGTATCGATCCGTACGGCGGCCCGTTCGATGTCAAGGACAGCGCGGCCGGGATATTCCGTAGTCACGGCCATAAGAGCAGGGAGGATCTGGACGCTGAAGCAGAAAACTGTACTATCGCGGGCCGTATAGTTGCCCTGCGGGGTTTCGGCAAGGCAACGTTCGCGCATGTTCAGGATGTCTCAGGAAAGATACAGGTCTACTTTAAGAAGGATATAGTCGGTGACGATTACGCGGTGCTTAAGAACATGGATATAGGGGACATAGTCGGCCTGAGCGGACGCCTCTTCCGGACAAGGACAGAAGAACTTACAATTGAAGTGAAAAGATTTTCAATACTATGTAAATCGCTGCGGCCGCTGCCTGAGAAATGGCACGGCCTCAAAGACATTGAAACCCGTTACCGTCAGAGATATGTTGACCTGATCGTTAATCCAGGCGTTCGGGACATATTTATGAAACGCAGTAAATTGATAAAGGCAACAAGAGATTATTTTGATGACAGGGGATTCATAGAAGTTGAAACCCCCATGATGCATCAGATACCGGGAGGAGCAGCCGCGAAGCCGTTCAAGACTCATCATAAAGCTCTTGGTATTGACCTTTATCTTAGGATTGCGCCGGAACTATATCTGAAAAAACTGCTTGTAGGCGGTTATGAAAAGGTTTATGAGATCAATAAAAACTTTAGAAATGAAGGAATATCCACAAAGCACAACCCTGAGTTTACCATGCTTGAATTTTACATTGCTTATGTGGATTACAATTATCTTATGGACTTTACCGAGGAGTTTATGTCCTACCTGTGTATGGAAGTTACCGGAGGTCTCAGTGTGCCTTTTGGAGAGGATGGTAAAACCGTGATCGATTTTATTCCACCGTGGCCGAGGGTAAGTATGCAGGATGCAATGGAAGCGCAGGGGGTTGATCCGGGTGTTTTTAAGGATTTGGGAAAAGCCAGGGAATTTGCCGCAAAGAATAATATTGATGTTCCTGATAATATTACTATCGCCAAACTCCTTGATGAGATCTTCAAGGAAAAGGTTGAACCCGGCCTTATTCAGCCTGTTTTTATAAAGGACTATCCTGTTGAACTGTCTCCGCTTGCGAGAAGAAAGAAAGACGATGCAAATCTTGTTGAAAGGTTTGAACTTTTTGTGGGCGGCAGAGAACTGGCAAATGCCTTTTCGGAGCTTAACGATCCGGCGGACCAGAAGCAGAGGTTCTTGAAACAGGTGGAAGCCCGAAAGATGGGAGACGAAGAGGCAAATCTTATGGACGAGGATTTTATCAGGGCGCTGGAATATGGTATGCCGCCGGCAGCTGGAGAGGGAATAGGTATTGACCGACTGCTGATGATACTGACCAACTCGCCTTCCATAAGGGATGTAATGCTGTTTCCGCAAATGAAACCGGAACAATGAAAATAACACAGATTAGCACAGACAGAAAACAACTGATGAGCGCAGACCTGCCTGACGGCAGTCAGGCATATCTGTGTTAATCTGCAAATAATCAGTGGTCATCCGCGTTTATTAAAATGAATTTTCCCTATCAAATCTTCATAGCTCTCCGTTATTTCAGGTCAAAAAAGAAACACGGCGGTGTTTCTGTCAATACGGTAATATCCATTGGAGGTGTGGCCCTTGGGGTGATGGCGCTTATAATAGTGCTTTCTGTAATGGGAGGCTTCCGTGAGGACCTGCAAGGCAAGATCCTCGGCGCGAACGCGCATGTGGTGGTCCTGAACTATCAGGGCAAGATCAGGGAATATGACGCGCTGAGACAGGATATCAACAGTATTGAGGGTGTTACAGGGTCCTCACCGGTTGTTTATGGACAGGTAATGCTCGGTGTCGGAGACAGGGCTTACGGGGTCGTTGTGCGCGGCATAGAACCGGATATCGAGGCTGAAACAACGGACATCCTTAACTACATCAAAGAAGGCGGCATTGACAGATTCAGAGAAAGTGACGAGGGAATTCCCGGCATAATAGTCGGAAGGGAGCTGGCCAGAAGTCTTGGATTGTTTATAGGTGATGAGATCAATATGATCTCTCCGGTTGGTGAGATCGGCCCCCTTGGCATGCTGCCGAAGATGAAGAAGTTCAGGTTAGACGCCATCTTTGAGGTGGGCATGTTTGAATATGATTCAAACCTCGCGCTGATCAATTTATCCGATGCCCAGGATTTTTTTAAGCTCCAGGATGAAGTTACCGGTATCGAGATCAAGGTTGAAGATATTTACAGGTCACGGGAGATAGCCCGTGAAATAGAGAACCGGCTCGGTTCCCCATATTATGCAAGGGACTGGATGGAGATGAACAGGAACCTTTTCTCTGCGCTCGAACTCGAAAAGATCGTGATGTTCATAATCCTTATCCTTATAGTCCTTGTCGCATCATTTAATATTGTCAGCAGCCTGATCATGATCGTGATGGAAAAGGCAAGGGAGATAGCTGTTATGAAGGCTATGGGCGCTACAAGCAGGGGAGTAATGTCCATTTTTATGATCCAGGGACTTATTATCGGTGTTGTTGGAACGGTTATAGGTCTTGCAGGAGGCCTGATCGGCTGCCTGGCCCTTAAGATCTGGAAGTTCCCGCTTCCCGCTGATGTGTACTACTTAAGCCATCTTCCGGTCAGGATGGGCCTGTTTGATTTTATAATTGTGCCCGGGGCGGCAATAATTATCAGTTTCCTTGCGACCATTTATCCGTCCTGGCAGGCGGCAAAGCTGGACCCGGTAGAACCGTTAAGATATGAGTGAGAAGACAGAAGATAAGAAGTTAAGAGGATGAGAAGCTGTAAAAGACAGACGTCAAAAATAAAGGATGGCAATGTTTAAACTACTGTTTAAGATAATATCTTCTGTAATTATCACGATCATTATCATTGTGGCGCTTGCTGTATGGAAGGGCGGAGAACCGTTCAGGTGGTTAGGTGAAGGTACAATAATGATCGGTGAGGCCATAAAAAAGATCGGCTACACTATTGATGAGATAAAAGAAGGAGGGGAAGAGGTAAAAGAGCAGCTGACAGAGATAAAAGAATCCATTGGTTCATTGAAAGGCGATAAAAACGGGCAGGAGAGATCAAAAGACAGGAATGGAACCGCTAATACGAATTGAGAACCTGAACAAGTCATTTATAACGCCTGGCGGAGAGATCAGGGTACTGAAGGGCATAAACCTTGATCTGCACCAGGGGGAGATGGCCGCTGTTATGGGGCCTTCAGGCGTTGGCAAGAGCACGCTGCTTCACATACTGGGAGCGCTGGACAGGGCTACTTCAGGAAAAGTTCTTTATGAGGGAAATGACGTGTTCAGCCTGGGAGATGACGAACTGGCTGACTTCAGGAATAAAAAGATCGGGTTTGTATTCCAGTTCCACCACCTTTTACCTGAATTTAACGCGATCGAAAATACAATGATGCCCGCTCTTATCGCCGGCGTCAGCAGGACAGAGGCGTATAAGAAGGCAGAGGCGATCCTCGCGGATGTAGGACTTTCCAACAGGTTAACGCATAAACCCGGCGAGCTTTCAGGAGGTGAACAGCAGAGGGTCGCTGTTGCAAGGGCGCTTATACTTGAGCCCGGACTTATTCTTGCCGACGAACCCACAGGAAACCTCGATACCCGTACAGGAGAAGCACTGTTCAGCCTGCTGCTTGCTCTAAATAAAAAAGGCACCACCTTTTTAATAGTGACACATAATGAAGACCTTGCTTTAAAATGCGGGCGCATCATAAAAATGCTTGATGGTAATGTGATCTAACAGCCGGCATTAACACTGTCAATGATCAGGAATGTATGGCAACTGAAGGCAGGGCGAAAATCGCCCTTGAACTCAGAGATCTTTTTGAAGATGTTTCCTCTTCTTTTGAAAAACAGACCTCAAAGGGCTTGTTGCTCCGGATGACCGCCAGCGCAGTGCGAGACACTGGATATATCCGCATCTGATCCAGTAAAAACGCTTAAAAAAGCTTCACCTGAAGATTTAAACTATTACATTAAGTTAAACTTAGAACTTCATGTTAACAAATAATAAATTTCGCTTTAATCCTTAATGTTCTAAACATGGACCGGCGGTATAAATGCATTAAAAGCCCTGGGAACATACTTTGCGGGAAGCTGAATCTTTTCTTGAATATTTATGGCGATATAGAAGAAAATATTGTAGACTTCACAGGAAAGAACGCGGTGTGAGCCTGAATTACAAAATCCATTGCATGCGCGGCCGGGGAACTTTGAATGATTGAGACACTGTTGATAGCATTACTGGTACTGGTCACGGGATCTTTGATCGTGTCGATCATACTGTTGACGCGCGACCGGCGTTTTGACCTCGACGAAAGGCAGGACAGGATGGAGAAGTCTTTGAAAGAGGAAATGTCTCGCGGCAGGGGAGAGGCGTCTCTTAATTCAAAGCAGTTAAGGGAAGAGATAGTAAACAGTATGTCCAGGATCTCCAATCTTCAGAAAGATCAACTCGACATTTTTTCAAAACAGCTTTCCACGCTGACCCAGTCCAATGAACAGAGAATGGACAGGTTGAGAGAAACTGTTGAAGCGAGGCTGAAAACACTCCAGGAGGACAACGCGAAAAAACTGGACCAGATGAGGGAAACTGTTGATGAAAAACTCCATACCACGCTCGAAAAACGGTTAGGAGAATCCTTTAAGCTGGTAAGCGAGAAACTTAAGATGGTACATGAAGGGTTAGGTGAAATGAAGTCCCTGGCTGTCGGGGTAGGCGATCTGAAAAAAGTTTTGTCAAATGTTAAGACCAGGGGGATACTTGGTGAACTTCAGCTCGAAAACATTCTTGAGCAGATCTTAACGCCGGATCAATATGCCAGGAATGTAGCAACAAAAAAGGGCAGTAGAGATAATGTGGAATTTGCCATTAAACTTCCCGGCAAAGATGACTCCGGACAGGTAATTTACCTGCCTTTAGATTCCAAGTTCCCTTTAGAGGATTATCATTCACTGCTTGACGCGCATGAACATGGTGATCCCTCGGTCATTGAAGCAGCCACAAAACTTCTTGAAAATACCATAAAGAAATGCGCGAGAGAAATAAGAGATAAATATATCGATCCTCCCAATACGACTGATTTTGGAATAATGTTCCTGCCGATAGAAGGACTTTATGCTGAAGTAGTCCGGAGGACAAGTTTAATCGAAGTGTTACAAAGAGATTTTAAAATAATTATTACCGGGCCGACCACTTTAGCGGCCATTCTGAACAGTCTTCAAATGGGCTTCAGGACGTTGGCTGTTGAGAAACGGTCAAGTGAGGTATGGATGCTGCTGGGGGCTGTTAAAACCGAATTCGGAAAATTTGGTGATATACTTGAAAAAACACAGAAGAAACTGCAGGAGGCAGGCAATACTATCGAGGGAGCGGCCAGAAAGTCACGCACGATCGAGAAAAAATTGAAAAATGTTCAAGAGCTTCCTTCTCCGGACGCGGTTTCACTGATAGGAGATATAGAAGGAACAGAGGATGAGTAAAACAGTAACTATTTTTTCAATTCTAAAAGGAGGGTGCTATGGCGGAGAAATTGAGTAAGGAAGAGTTCATAAAAAAGGCCATTGTTGAACTGAGGAAAGAAGGGTACAAGGGGATACATACTGTCTATTCCGGCTTCAATAACGCATTCAAGAAATACTTTGACGGTGAAAATCCCGTTGATGCGACAAACCAGCTTGCCAAAGAGGAAAAGATAGTTATAAGACCTGTTAAAGGCGGTGTGATGCTCTATCTTCCGGAGGAAGCCCCGGGCGGCAGGGACATAGGGGATGAAGCCCTGAAAAAAATGGGACTCTAAAAAGTGTCCAGGATCAGTAAGCAGGCTGGACAGCTTAGAAAAATGTGGAGCGGTTTTCAGTCGGCCAGAGCGCTTTTTACCGCGAACAACTACAGGGTGTTCGACCACCTTGCGAAACAAAAGACGTCAGACCAGCTTGCAAAAGATATAGGCGCGGATAAAAGGGCGACTGAGATCCTGCTTGACGCCCTGACAGGCCTTGGTCTTCTGAAAAAACAGGGCCGTAAATACAGGAACGCGGCTATGGCATCCCGGTTCCTGGTATCCGGAGAACGTTATTACCAGGGTAACATTATAAGACACGCGGATTTCATGTGGAACAGCTGGTCAGGTCTTGACAATGTGCTTAAAACAGGCGACCCTCATCGCAGATCGCGCGACCATAATGCTTTTATCCTGGGTATGCATGATCTTGCCGTGCTTAAGGCAAGGCAGGTTATAAGGAGCATAGGGGTCCGGAACGTTAAAAAGGCCCTTGACCTGGGCGGCGGTCCGGGCACATATTCAATGGAGATGGCAAGTAAAGGGGTCCATACTGTTCTTTTTGATACTCCTGAGACAATAAAGATCGCCGGAGATGTCATAAATAAAGCAAAGGTAAAAGGCATAGAATTTTTACGGGGAGATTTTTTCCATGACGATCTTGGAAAAGATTACGACCTGATCCTTATAAGTCAGATATTGCATTCTTATTCAGTAAAAGACAATATCTCTCTTCTTAAAAAGTGCAGTAGGGCGTTGAACAGTAACGGCAGGGTCGCGATACAGGATTTCCTGATAAGCGAAGACAGGACGCGTCCTGTTCAAAGCGCGTTGTTCTCCATAAACATGCTGGTCAACAATGAAGGCAGGTGTTATTCCCCCGGCGAGATCAGGGGATGGTTTTTAAAAGCAGGGTTCAAAGGGGTGCGAAAAGCATCCATTGAGGATGGACTTTTGATGACCGCGAGGAAATGATCTTATGCCTAAAACGAACAAAACAACGGAAACCATCCGCGAACAGACGGAGATGATAGAGGAACAGACCCTTCATCCTAACGCGTGCCTGAGCTCGGAAAGCAGGGGAAGGCAAAAAAATGAAAGGCCGGACCAGATCCGGACATGTTTCCAGAGGGACAGGGACAGGATCATCCATTCAAAGGCGTTTAGAAGACTGAAGCATAAAACCCAGGTCTTTCTGGCGCCAAAAGGCGACCATTACCGTACAAGGCTGACGCATACGCTTGAGGTTTCACAGATCGCCAGGACCATAGCCAGGGCCCTGAGGCTTAATGAGGACCTGACAGAGGCTGCTGCCCTTGGTCATGACCTTGGACATACGCCGTTCGGACACGCGGGAGAGGATATCCTGCGAGAGATATATCCGGGAGGTTTTGACCATTACAAACAGAGCCTCAGGGTTGTTGATGTCCTTGCAAGAAACGGCCGGGGTCTTAATCTGACCTTTGAGGTCAGGGACGGTATCCTGAAACATTCCAAAGGAAAGGGCAGGATCTTTTCCGGCAGGGGAGAGGGGGAGACCCTGGAGGGGCAGATCGTGAGGGTATCCGATATCATCGCCTATGTTAATCATGACCTCGACGACGCCATGAGGGCCGGTGTGCTTAAACGCTCAGATATACCTTATGAATTTTTTAAGGCCGGCAGTACCCAGGCAAAGAGGATCGATACGATGGTCAAAGATGTTATTTATAAATCCAGGGCATCCGGGGTCAAGGATATAAAAATGAGCAGTGACATTAAAAAAATAACGTACGCTCTCAGGGATTTCCTTTATGAAAATATCTATGAGGGGGATATTACAAAACAGGAATTTAAAAAGGCGAAGAAGATACTTCTGGACCTGTACGACTATTACATCAGACATACTGATGAAATAGTCGGAGAAATTCCAGGGGAAACAATAGGGGACAGGGAAAGGATCGTGTGTGATTTTATAGCTGGAATGACTGACAGGTTCGCCCTCAGGACATATGAGAAGCTGTTCCTGCCTCAGCCATGGACGGTTTACTGAACCGCTAGAATTCGTTTTAACGGAAGACCGGGCGGAAGGCAACGTTTTTCTTAAACTAATTTGTCTTGACAAGGGACGTATATCCTCTTATAATTTAACAAAATTATTACCACGCGAGCAGAGAACGCTCAAAAAACATCAGTGGGGGGGCTATGACAAAAGCAGAATTGGCAGATAAGATCTATGAGAAGGTTGGACTTCCCAAGAAAGAAGCGGCAGAAATTATAGAAATACTTTTTGACTCCATGAAGAACATTCTTTCCGAGGGGGAATCGATCAAAATAGCCGGATTTGGAACTTTTCTGGTCAGAAAAAAGGGCGCGCGCAAAGGCCGAAACCCCAAGACCGGAATGGAGATCCAGATCACGCAAAGAAAGGTAGTCACATTTAAGCCGAGTTTGCAATTTAAGTCCCTTATTGAAAAGGCGTAGTGTCAGATGCAAGCCCCGCAGCAGAGACAAAAAACTCCGGATAAGCTATTTTACAAGATCGGTGAAGTGAGTGATATAGCAAAGGTTGAATCGTATGTCTTGAGATACTGGGAGTCAGAGTTCCCGTTTCTGACGCCGAGAAAGAATAAATCGGGACAGCGCGTCTACACAAGAAAAGACGTTGAGCTTATCCTCCAGATAAAAAAACTTCTTTACCAGGAAAAATACACGATAGCCGGGGTTAAAAAAAAGTTCAGCGGAGCTTCTGGAGAAAAGGGATCTGTTTCCAGAGAGACCATTGTGGGGATCAGAAAAAAACTGAAGGCAATTTTAAAGAGCCTTAAATAGAAAAATCAAACTTTCTTCCCGCGAAACTTTAATTCTCTTTATTAATGAGACTTGTTCAATGAAACTTGGACTTTTGAAGCGAAGCGCACAAAAGTCCTTAGTTGAATTAATCCCGATTGTCGGGAGTGAAGCGCACAAAAGTCCGTATTGTCAAAACACACTTTAGGTTAGGGGCGTATTCAACAAGACTTAGACTTTTGAAGTGAAGTGAAGAAAGTCTTTAGTCGTTATTAATCCCGACTTGTCGGGGGCGCAGATGATTTAAGCCCCATTGGTAGTGGTAGTATAGATATTACAAACACACTTGGTTCGGGGCGTAGCGCAGCCTGGTTAGCGCACTGGTCTGGGGGACCAGGGGTCGGAGGTTCAAATCCTCTCGCCCCGACCATTCTATACATTTTGAGAGACAGGGCTTAACCCCTGATTATGATGCCTATTTAATACTTTTAATCTGTTGTTTTTGATATAATATTTTATGCCGTTAAAAGAGGAATTTGAAAGAGCTGGCAGCAAACTTTTCAGGTGGCGGAGCTATCTCCCGCTTTTAATTCTGCCATTGATCATTATTTCCCTTTGGTCTCGTGAAATAGAGTCGCCTCTTGATGATATTTGGGACGGACTGTGCCTCCTTATCAGTCTTGCAGGTATCACATTAAGGATCCTCACTGTTGGATGTGCTCCAGGGGGAACATCCGGAAGGAATACGAGGAAACAAAAGGCGGCAGAGCTAAACATCAGCGGCATGTATTCCATCGTCAGACATCCTGTCTATTTCGGGAATTTTCTGATATGGCTGGGGATGTCAATGTTTTCAAAATCTGCATGGTGCATATTGGTGTCATTACTGGTATTCTGGCTCTACTATGAGAGAATCATGTTTGCCGAGGAGGAATTTTTGAGGAAAAAATTTGGAGATAAATATCTGAAATGGGCAGAAAAGACGCCTGCGTTTATCCCCAGGTTTAGACACTGGCAGCCGCCAAGCCTCAAATTTTCCATAAAGAGCGCCCTGTCAAGGGAGCATACAACATTTTTTATTATTTCTTTCTATTTCGTATTTATGGATAGTTTTGAGGACATTGCTCAGGACAGTGTGTTTGGAATAGACGCCTTCTGGGCGGTGCTTTTAATCATGGCCACTTTTGTTTATATATCTACGAGATTCCTTAGAAAAAAGACAAATCTCTTAAAAGAGGATAACCGGTAGCCGTTTCAGCCCGGGTTTTAAAAAATACTTACTTTAGATAGACTGAAACTGTTGTTCCCTCTCCAACCTTACTTTTTATCTCTATTCTGCCTCCGTGCAGTTTTGCTATTCCCTCGCAGATGCTCAGACCCAGCCCTACGCTTCCAGGCTCTCTTGAGCGTGATATATCAACACGATAAAAGCGGTCAAAAACCCTGTCTAAATCCTTCCCGGGTATGCCGATACCTGTGTCTTTTATTTTGGTTATTATAAAAACATTTTCTTTTTTGACGCAAATATCTATCTTTCCCAAAGGGACGTTATATTTTATAGCATTATCTATGATATTAACAAATAGTTCCAACAATGCCGCCCTGTCCCCACGGATTACAAATCTGTCGGGGATGGATATATTCATGCTTATCCCCTTTTGATCTGCAAGTGGTGTCAGCATCCTCACCGATTCATGAATAATCTCGTTGATATCAATCTTTTCCATATTCAATCCAATCTTGTCTGTGGTCAGACGGGCCAGAACAAGCAGTTTCTGAACCATGTCTGACATTATCTTTGCGGCATTCATGACGGCTGTAAGCGCATCTTTATACTCCCGCGGTGATCTGTCTTTTCTCAGCGTCACCTCGCTCTCACTAAGGATAACCGACAGTGGAGTCCGGAGTTCATGTGAGGCGTCTGCTGCAAACTGTTTCTGGCGGTTAAATGACCTTTCAAGGCTGTCAAAGGTGCGGTTAAAGGAGGATGCCAGTATCCTCAGTTCCTTTGGAATCTCTTCCACGGTTATTCTTTTTGAGAGATTTGATTCGGAGATACTGCCGACGGTCTTTGATATCTCCTTTATCGGAGTAAGGGCTTTTCTCGCGATCAAAAAACCACCGAATGCGGAAATTATCATCACAGCAAAAATGGAAAAGGAAAGGACAATCCTGTAAGTCTTCATGACTTTTATCCGGTCACTTATATCCTCAGCGCACTGGATAATGAGGCTGTGGTACCTGCCCGTTGCTTTATCATCCTTTTCTATCTCCTTCAAAATATGAAAATTAACGAGTCTTGAAGGTATCCCGTTCAAAAAAATAGTTTTATAATTTGTTTGATTTTCTCCTGACAGGAACGGAAGTTCCGAATTTCCCAGGGAAGCTGATTTCTCTATTGTGGTTCCATCAGGCCGGCGGATTTGGAAAAAGCTCCTGGCTTTCGGCGAGTACTCCCACATTGTCTCGTCAGAAAAATCGAATTCAGTTTCATTATTGTCCTCGCTTACCAGTGTTGCCAGAGCCTTTGCCCTGGACAGGAGACTTGAATCAATGGAATTGTAGACGATGTTGCCGAGGCTGAAATAAAGAAGCAATCCAACTACGGCCAGGGCCGCGAACAGGACAATCATGTAAAATGAAATAATCCTTGCCTTTATGGAAGATAGCATTTTATACCTTCAGCATGTATCCAGCACCACGAACGGTATGGATAAGCTTTACATTAAATCCCCTGTCTATCTTGTTTCTTATCCGGTTTATAAAGACATCAATGATATTACTGTCAAGGTCAAAATCCTCGTTATAAATATGCTCTGTAAGCAATGCCCTGCTCAGCGCCTTATTCCTGTTTAAGGCCATATATTCAAGGAGGGCATATTCCCTTGCCGAAAGCAAAATATCTTTCCCGCCCCTTTTAACTTCGTGAGTGGCCATATTAATGATAAGGTCTCCTACCTCAACAGAGGATGTTTTGACCTCTGAATTCCGCCTGAGTAATGCCCTTATGCGTGCCAGGAGTTCTTCAAAGAGAAATGGTTTTGTCAGATAGTCATCAGCTCCGCTGTCCAGCCCTGACACCTTGTCCATTATCGTATCCTTTGCAGTGAGCATAAGAACCGGAGTCTTGACTCCTGCCTTGCGAATCCTTTTAAGAATGGTCGTTCCATCAATAATTGGCAGAATAATGTCCAGGACTATGAGATCAGAGGGCTCATTCTCTGCCATAAAGAGCCCGTCTTCACCATTGTATGCAACATCCACCGCATAACCTTCTTCTATAAGCCCCTTTTTGATAATATCGGCAAGGGCTTTTTCGTCTTCAACAATCAATATCCGCATAATTTATTTTACCCTGTTCCTTCTTTTAAAAGAAATAAACATAAAAACCGCCCCGATGAGAATGGGCTCGCCAATAGCCACAGGCAGTACATTGTTCGGATTAAGCCTGAGTACCCTCTTTACATTAAGATGCGACATCATGCTGCTTACAGGGGTGTTGTGATTCTTATCAACAACCGTTATATAAGCCACATAACTGCCCGAATCGATAAGCCTCATCGGCCATTTCCCTTTGTATGTCCCGTGCGGCGGAATCGTATCCACCTTGATTGCTTTGTCGGCGCTCCAGTCCTCAAGGTCCATCGGCGCCTCTTTGCCATGGGTAACATTAGCCAGCGAAATATAAGTTATGAGGTTATTGACGGGATTATCGGAATCATTGGTTATCGTACCTTCATATGTTATTTTATCTCCCATATTTGCCTGAACAGACGGGGGACTGATGGATACAGTGATACGGCTGGATGCAGTGGTATATGTATAATTTAAAGCCATTGCAAGAAAAATTATCGATAAAATTAATATTGTCTTTTTCATTTCACACCTCACATTTCAAGTTTGACAGCGCTTCTTTTCAGAAACCATATACATAAAAGTGTATAGACGCAGATAATCGCAACCCGCCCGATTTGATAGCTGAAGCCCTGACTGTCAATAACAACGCTGTCAAAGGTATTGACGGCATCGGCAAATGGGTTTACCAGGTCGAGAATTCTGCCGAACCATGTTCTGCGCAGTGCCGCTGATATAAAGACAGGGGAGCCTGCCAGCAAAAATACAAAGAATGAGATGATAAGGGAATTTTTCATTGATTTTATCCTTGCTGAGAGCCCCATGGAAAAGGCGGAGAATATAATGGACAGGAGTGTTCCGAGAATACCGAGATAGAGAATTCCCATTAACAGGTTTTGCCCGCCTTTCCCGACAATAAACAGGTAAGGCAGGGAGACAGCAAAGATAATTCCCCAGTTCGTTAGAACAGCGCCGAGTTTTCCTGCGGCAATCTCCATTCTGTTTACAGGACTCAGGAACAGCGCCTCAAGGGTTCCCCTTTCTATTTCACCGGCAAAAGCGTCTGACCCGAATACAAGTCCCATTAATACCCCCAGGGCGGTTATGAAATTCATAATCATATAAAGCATCGTCCCCTGGTCAAGGAGACTCAGCTCCCTGTTGGTCAGAAACAGGTAACTCAGGACGCTCAGGATGATAGATGTGAGGATATACCACAAAAAGCCTTTCGGGGTCAGGATGCTTTCTCTTATCTCCTTTTGCATTATATATAATGTCTTCATAGCGCACCCTCTTTTGTTGACATAAAGAAGATATCCTCTACTGTCCCTTTCAGCCTCTCTACCTCTCCCGCCCTGACTATCTTCCCGTAATTGAGGATGGCTATTTTGTTACAGAGCCTCTTCACATCATCCAGCAGATGGGTGGACAGGAAGATAGTTGTACCGTGTTTCCGGTTGAGGTCTGTCAGCAGGTCGTGAATGTCCCTCCTGCCTCCAGGGTCAAGGCCATTTGCAGGCTCATCAAGAAACAGGAGTTTAGGCCTGTTGATAAGCGCCCTTGCAATACCGAGTCTTTGCTTCATGCCGCGGGAAAGACTGTGAATGACATGATTCTCTCTTCCGTTAAGCCCTACACCCTCCAACAACATAAGTATTTCCTGTCTTGATGTCCTTACGACATAAAGTTTGGAGAAAAACCAGAGGTATTCACAGGCTGTCATCCATTCGTAATAGCCGTTGGATTCAGGGAGAGCGTTTATAAGCTTCTTTACCTCCATAGTTTCCCTGAAAACATCATGTCCGCCAATCATTGCCTGTCCGGAGTCCGCCCTGATGATGCCTGTCAGGATACGGATAGTAGTTGTTTTCCCTGCGCCGTTGGGACCGAGGAAGCCGAAGATATCACCTTCCTCTACATTGAAGTTCAGACCATCCAGTGCTGTATGACCATCATATTTCTTGACCAGATCTTTCACCTCTATGATCATTGTTAACCTCCTTTTTATTGGGGGCGGAACATCTTCCGCCCCCTCTTGTTCATTACCTTTCACCTCCATCTTCATTGTCATTGTCGGAATCTTCTCTTTCCCGATCTCCATTGTCTCGACGGTCTTTTTCTATCTTCAGTATCTTTCCATTTCCCGCGTCAACCTTGACATCAACTATCTGGCGGTCAGGCCTTACGATCTCGACTCCGTAGACAAGGTAACCGTTTTCATTTTCCAGTTCAGCCCTTAACACCTTGCCCTGGACCTGCGCCAGCGCTGCATTGATGGCGGAATCCATCGATATCCCTGCCATACCGGCAAGCCCTGCCTCATCAATACTTTTTATCTGGATGCTTCCCGGTTTATCTGTGTGACGGGCTTCTGCGGCGGCTCCACCGATGGTAAGAAGAACTGTCAGGACCCCCACCATGAACGCTCCTGAATTTTTCATATCTATCACCTCCTTTCAGTTTAAAATTGCAAGCTTGATTTCAGCTTACGATTCCATTATAAGAAACGAAAGATTACAGGAAGATGAACAGGCAGAATTTATTGAAATTTTAGGATATTAAGCCGGCAATTAAATATGGAGATCAGATTTTGAAACACCGGATGAATGATGTTTTCGTGAAAAGACTTAATATCGCTTTTGCTGTCATTCCCGTGGAATCGGGAATCCAGTCTTTTCAGGCTGTAAGCTTTTTATAACTGCTTATTATCCATCTATTTATATATTCGACTAATGACCTGCCTTTGTAAACCATAATGCAGGATAATGTACTTAAAAATAATGATCCAGCCATATCAAATGGGAAGTGTATCCCACAGTACACCCTGCCCAATGAAGTCAAAATAGCCACGATTAGAAAGACAACTCCCGCAGATACCCATCTGCTAAATATGAGCAGATAAAGAGATGCACTGAAAAGGAGTGTTGCATGATCGCTAGGGAACGAGGTCTCGGGAGCGTGGGGTATAAGTGTTGTCCCGATACCCCTCATAAAGGGTCGTGGATGAAAATAGACAAGGGTTATACCAAGGTTTAAAAGGAGTCCGAGAACAGACGCCTCCGCGGCAATAAGGAGTTCATTCTTTCTCCTTTCACTGGTGAAAAACCACAGAAAGACAAAAAGCGCTGACAGTATATATGGCCCGCCCTCTGCAAAGAATATGGCAATATAATCCAGAGAAAGATTTTTGCCTGCACCGGCATTAATCCAAAGAAAAAGCCTTATGTTTACATCCTCAAGCATCGTTATAAAAACTTGGTGTAATCCATCAAACCATATGATTATACGCCATTACAGGACGCTTGTCTGAAAAAACTGTAAGCATGCCTTCGTGATTTCCTCTATGAGTAACTGCTTCGGGGCAGGCGCACTACGTTTAATAACTGCGACCATAAGTCTTCTTCCCGCAAATGTCTCCCCGAACCCGCAGTC
Source organism: bacterium BMS3Bbin08 (assembly GCA_002897775.1). Taxonomy (GTDB): domain Bacteria; phylum Nitrospirota; class Thermodesulfovibrionia; order UBA6902; family BMS3Bbin08; genus BMS3Bbin08. The sequence goes on from BDTR01000039.1 coordinate 76,337, forward strand.
TTATAAGATTTTTTAAATATTTGTATTTTCTGTTAAAATATAAAAACATGTTTTTGTTCCCTGTTGCTTGATTGTTCCTGATATCATTCAAGAGGAGAAGAGTCATAACAATGGGAAAAGGAAATATCCTGCTTGTTGACGATGAGGAAATTGTTTTAGTCGGCTGGAGGGAAGAACTCAAGTCCGCCGGTTATACTGTAAGAACGGCGTCGAACCCGCAGAAAGCCATTGACATGGTAAGAGAAGAAAAGCCTGATATTGTTTTTACCGACCTGGCAATGCCGAAGATGGACGGGGTCGAAGTTTGCAGGCAGATCAAGGCTATATATCCTGATACTGAAGTTGTTTTTGTTTCAGGGCATCCACAGGAAATAGAAGTACACCTGATGGATTTTGTTAATGCGGGCGGAAGAGACGAGTATTTAAGGAAACCACTGCTTGAGAATGAGTTGATTGAAGTCACAGAGAAAATATGCAGAGAACTAAACAGAGCCGGAAGAGTTTCTGACCAGTCACGGAACAAACCAATAGATCAATAAAGTAAAGCCCGCAAAGGATCTTATAGTGAGGCGCCGGAGGAAATGAGCAATAAAATATCGTTTCTTTTGATGGTCCGTATTGCCGCATTGTTTTTTGCAGGATGTGAGAAGGAGAAGAAAAACGTCCAAAGGGACCGGAATGTCGGTATATTTGCCTGTTGCTGATCAAAAGGAGGAAGGATGGACTTATGAAAAAAGACAGGGTTCTGTTGGTTGATGATGATGAGATCGTGGAGGTTACCAGAAAAATATCGGAGGAAAGAAAATAACACCCGCCATTTTTATCCGCGTTAAATATTTTATTAAGCCCTGGAGACGGGTGGTTCTGCTAAAATAAATAATTATGCCCCTTATCCTTGTTACAAACGATGACGGCGGCGGTTCGCGCGGCATCAGGTTGCTGACAAAGGCGCAGTGTCCGGTAGGGGATGTTTATGTTGTGGCGCCCCAGAGGGAGCAGAGCGCGGTCGGGCACGCGCTTACGCTTCACAGACCGTTGAAATTCGAAAAAAGTAACCACAGGACATATCTTATAAACGGCACGCCCACTGACTGTATCATCCTGGGCGTTAACAGGCTCTTGCCTCAAAAACCGGACCTCATTGTTTCGGGAATCAATAACGGGGGCAATATGGGGGATGATATTACATATTCAGGCACAGTGGCCGCCGCTATAGAAGGTACACTGCTGGGCATACCATCCATCGCGATATCTTTTGCAGGCGACCTTCAGGGCCGCAGGATATCTCTAAGACTGCAGGAAGCGGTCCGGTTCGCGCGGAGACTTTCAAAAAGGGTGCTTAAAAAGGGCCTGCCGCCGGATACGCTTTTAAACGTGAATATCCCGGACGCACCGAAGATCAGAGGGGTCAGGATCACAAGACAGGGCAAAAGGGTTTATGACAATTCTATTCAGGAGATACTTGACCCCAGGGGAAGAAAGCATTACTGGATCGGCGGCGGAGCGCCCATGTGGGAGTCCGGCGAGGACACGGATTTTGAGGCGGTTCAAAAGGGGTATATTTCTGTTACGCCCATTCATCTTGACCTGACAAATTATAAGGCGATGAAGCAGATAAAAGAAATGTGGAGGATGTAACTTGGAAAGGAAGCAAAGAGTAGCAAGTCGCAAGTAGAGAGAAAAAGGACTTAAAGACAGACGTACTCGCTACTCGCTACCCGCTGCTTTCTACTTTTTTATGAAGAAACACTACGATGTGATCATAGTTGGCGCCGGCCCGGCGGGAATTTTTGCCGCCCTTGAGATGGTGTACGCGGACAAGGGGTTGAAAATACTTCTGATTGAAAAGGGCAAGAATATTGATAAGAGGATCTGCCCCACAAAGGATGAAAAGGTCTCCTGCAGGACATGCCCTGTGTGCAACCTTTTATGCGGTTGGGGAGGCGCCGGGGCGTTCAGCGACGGCAAGCTTAACCTGTCGAAAGATATCGGTGGCAATCTTTCAAGGTATATGGATGATACGACCCTGCAGGAACTTATAACCTACACTGATGAGATATATCAAAGGTACGGCGCGCCTGCTGATACCTATGGTACTGATACCGGCAGGGTCAATGAACTCAGGGACCTTGCGGCTAAAAACGGTCTTGTCCTGATACCGTCACAGATAAGGCATATTGGTACGGACAGGTGCCCCGGACTCCTGAAGAGAATACAGGCGGACCTTGACTCTAAAGTAGATATCGCTTTTTCGAAGGACGTCACGACGGTCCTTGTTGAAGATGAAAAAGTGATCGGTGTCGAAACAAAGGACGGGAGCGTTATTTACGGGGATTTTGTTATACTTGCCCCAGGAAGAGAAGGCTCTCTCTGGCTTGAAGAGCAGGCAAGGTCGATGGGGCTGTCCCTGCTTAAAAACCCGGTGGACATAGGTGTCAGAGTCGAGATTCCCGCCGCTGTGTTTGAACCTCTTACAAGTGTTATCTATGAACCTAAACTGATCTTCAATTCAAAGAAGTTTAACGACAGGGTAAGGACTTTTTGTGTAAATCCGTACGGCGAGATAGTCAGGGAATATGTAAAGGGTGTCTGGACCGTTAACGGTCATAGCTATTCTGACAGGAAAACGCTTAATACGAACTTTGCCATCCTGGTGAGCACCAATTTTACAGAGCCGTTTGATGAGCCGCATTTATATGGACGGTATATCGCGAGACTCGCAAATCTTCTGGGCAACGGGATCATTCTGCAGAGACTCGGGGACCTGCAGGAAGGCCGCAGGTCGACTCACGCGAGAATCGCGCGGGGCCGTGTAAAACCCACTCTCAAAAACGCGGTTCCAGGTGATCTCAGTTTTGTGCTTCCATACCGGTATATTATGAATATACTGGAAATGATCAGGGCAATAGATAAAATAGCCCCGGGTATGAACAGCCGGCATACTCTGCTGTATGGTGTTGAAGTGAAGTTCTATTCAAGGCAGTTGACGCTGGACAATCACCTTGAGACAGAGATAAAGAACCTGTTCACAGTAGGTGACGGGGCAGGTGTCAGCAGGGGGCTTATACAGGCATCTGTGTCAGGTGTCATTGCGGCAAGAGAAATTTTAAACAGGGTGAATTAGCCTCAGACTTACACAGACTAATAACAATAAGAATTCAGGCAATACTAAGTGAGGAATCGTAACTAAAGGAAAAAGATTATTTTAGTCAGTGCAAGTCAGTGGCTAAAAAATTAAAGGGATGGCTTACGAGAGACAGCGTCATTTAATGGTTGAACACCAGTTAAAGGCGCGGGGCATAAAAGATGAAAGGGTGCTGGCCGCGATGGAAACAGTCCAGAGGCACCTTTTTGTCGATGAAAGGCTGCGGGACCGGGCTTACGATGATTGCGCGCACTCAATAGGAGAGGGGCAGACGATTTCACAGCCTTACATGGTTGCGGTAATGACAGAGCTGCTCGAACTGAAGGGCGATGAAAAGGTCCTGGAGATAGGTACCGGCTCAGGTTATCAGGGAGCGGTCCTCTCGATCCTCGCTTCAGAGGTTTTTACGGTAGAGAGGCTCAGGCCCCTCGCATTAAAGGTTCAGGTTCTTTACAGGGAGCTGGGGTATTCCAACATTCATGTAATTACAGGTGACGGGACCCTTGGACTTCCCGGGCAGGCCCCTTTTGACGGTATCATCGTAACTGCCGCGGCTCCGCGCGTACCTGATGTTTTAACAGACCAGCTGAAAACAGGCGGCAGGCTTGTCATACCGGTTGGGAGCAGGTATTCGCAAGTACTTTACCAGGTAAAAAAGACGGCTTCGGGTATCAGCACTGCCCTGTCAACAGGGTGTGTTTTTGTCCCGCTCATAGGTAAGAACGGGTGGCAAGATAACTCTTGATTACACAGATTTTTACACGATTACGCAGATACCGATTTGATCGGTGCAAAATGTATCGTATCTGTGCCGTCATCGAGAAGATTGTTGACAAGATGAACGACTTTTGTGTAAAACAGTTGTGATTATCTATGTAATCTATTTTTTATCTGTGCGATCAAGGGGTTCATAGAATGAAGCCCAGAGGAGAGAATATGATCCAGGAGTCAAAGAAAATATGGATGGACGGCAGGTTTGTCAACTGGGCTGACGCCAATGTCCATATCCTGACACACACGCTGCATTACGGCCTTGGAGCGTTTGAAGGCATAAGATGTTATAAAACCCCAAAGGGTTCCGCGATATTCAGATTAAAGGAGCATGTGGGCAGGCTCTTTAATTCCTGTCATATCCTGGATATAGATCCACTGCATACTCCTGCTGAGATCAGCAGGGCTATAATTGAGTCCGTAAAGATCAACCGGCTTAAAGAGTGTTACATAAGGCCTATTGTTTATATCGGTTACGGCGCCATGGGTATTTATCCAACAGATAACCCTATCAGGGCTGCAATAGCTGTATGGCCGTGGGGCGCGTATCTTGGTGAGGACGGAATTAAGAACGGTATAAAAGTGAAAATAGCTTCTTTTACCAGACACCATGTGAATGTGACCATGACGAAAAGCAAGACCTGCGGAGATTATGTTAACTCCATTCTCGCGAAGAGGGAAGCTGTTTCCAGCGGTTATGATGAAGCCCTGCTGCTTGACCCGCACGGGTATGTGTCTGAAGGCAGCGGACAAAATATCTTTATTGTAAGAAACGGGATATTGAAAACACCTTCACTGACGTCAATTCTCGAAGGCATTACCAGGAACAGTGTAATTCAGATGGCGCGGAACGCGAAGCTTAAGGTGCGGGAAGCGAGCATAACAAGAGATGAGCTTTACATTGCTGACGAGGCTTTTTTCACGGGAACGGCGGCTGAAATAACACCCATTAAAGAAGTGGACGGAAGGACTATCGGAAACGGCAGGCCCGGCCCGGTAACAAAAAAACTTCAGAACCTTTTCTTCAGGCTGGTTAAGGGTAACGTCAAGGCTTATAAGTCCTGGCTTACCTATATTTAACCCCGCTACAAAAATTATTGTCAATTAATGCAGGCCGGGTATAATGCATCATTCGGGGAATTATGTTAAAATTTAATCAAAAGGATTCCTCGCAGCTTGCTGCGGGGTAGTTCATTTTTACGGCTTGATTATTGAATAATTCCATAATCATGAACAAAAAAAGCGGATTATGAGAGTTTCCAAAAAGAAAAAAATAAAGGCCGGCGTCTCTAAAAAAACATCATCTTCAAAAAAAACGAAAAAAACCGCGATTTCTAAATCTCCGCCTAAAGCCGCGACAGGAAAGGCCCGAAAGGCAGATAAAAGCCTCAGGGTCGATTACTACCGGATCATAGACAATTCACCTGTCGGTGCGTATATAACGAACCTCAAGGGTGATATCATCTATGTGAACAAGACCCTTGCAAAGATGCTTGAATTCAAATCACCTGAGGAGATGATCAAAGAGGGCGTCCTTGTCCGATATAAAGATCTCAACGACAGGAAGGCCTTAATTGATGAGTTGAAAAAAAATGGCAAGGTCGTCAAGTTCGAGGTGGAACTGCTCACAAAGTCAGGTAATGTCAGGGATATGCTTTTAAGCGCTGTTATTAAGGATAACACTATATCAGGTATGCTTATGGACATTACTGAACGCAAGGCTTCAAAGGACGCCATAATCAGGGGGAAGGTCGAGTGGGAGATGACATTTGACAGCGCGACTGACCTCATAGCCCTGGTTGATAAGGACCTCAATATTGTAAGGTGCAACAGGAGCTTCGCTAAATATGCCGGATTACCGATAAAAGAGCTTATAGGCTGCCAGTTCTGCGAGTTCCTTCAGCCTGCCGACGCGGAGCAGTTCGCTCAGTGCAAGGCACTTATCCGAGCAGGGGAATTACTGTCAAGGGTAGAGGTAAACACAGGGAAAGGCGACTGGTTTTACATAAGTTCCAAACCGATCACTGACCACAATGGGAAATTCCTGCATACTGTCGTTATAGCTACCGACATAGGGGAACTCAAAAAAATACAGCAAAAACTTGTTAGTTCCGAGAAGGAGCTCAAAAAGAAGCTGGCCGAACTTGAGGTGTTTTATAATATTGCTATCGGACGGGAGCTGAAAATGAAGAGTCTTAAACGGGAAATAAAGGAACTGAGAAAAAAAGTTTCTCAACAAGGTACGGATTAGAACAGTGAAAAAAAGCGCAGCGAACAAATTACTTGATAAGCACACAAAGACCTGGAGGCCGGCTCTTGAGTTTCTCTCCAATCCTGTTTTAGTGCATGATATGGACGGTAACGTTGTTTTTGTTAACAGTGCGTTTACTGATATGTACGGCAAAAAGGATATAGCGGGCAAAAAATGCTGTCAACTGTTCAATCTCGATTCCAACAGGAAGGGGCTTTCAGGAAATTGTCCGGTTACAAAAAGCCCGAAAAGCGGTCTTCCGGCAAGGTCGGAGATCCACGATCCTGTCAATGAAAAATTCTTCGATGTCATGACGTCTCCCGTAACTGCGGAAGGAGAAACTATTGGTATTCTCCATTGTGTCACTGATATTACAGAACTGAGGAAATCCGAGTTGGACTACAGGGAACTTGTGGATATATACGCCGAGGCAGTGATCGCTCTTAAGAATAAAGAACAGACGTTCCAGAACAGCAGGGATGCTTTTTTTAACATGCTTGAGGATGTCAGCGAGACTTATAAGGAGCTTGAATATCTCTTTATCGGTCTTGTAAGGGCGATGGTAAACGCCCTTGACGCGAAAAGCCCCTGGATAAAAGGACACTCTGAAAATGTGGCGATGTACGCGGAGAAGATAGCCAGGGAAATGGGTTTTGACGAAGAAGAGATAAAGGACCTCAGGCTTGCCGGAATACTTCACGATGTAGGGAAGATAGGCACTTATGATTACCTCCTGGACAAACCGTCGAAGCTTACGAATGAAGAGTTCGAGATCGTAAAGAAGCACCCGGCACAGGGAGCAAAGATCCTTGAGGGGATAAAGCAGTTGAAAGATATAGTCCCTGTTATCAGGCATCACCATGAAAGGATTGACGGCCGGGGTTACCCTGAAGGACTTAAGGGTGAGGACATTCCTATAGGCGCGAGAATTCTGCATGTAGCGGATTCATATGATTCAATGACGTCTGACAGGCCGTACAGGCCGGCGCCCAGCAGGGAATATGCCGTATCTGAATTCAAAAAATACTCCGGAATCCAGTTTGATCGCAAGGTAGTAGAAGCTTTTTTAAAGGTTCTTAAAGACGGCGGTTTGAGCTCAAAAGAAAAAAATAATTAATTATTAATTTGATCAAAGTATATCTGAGCCTGCTTTTTTTAAAACTCACCCCGGTCCAGTGTCCTGTACTGGATAGCCTCTGAAATGTGCTCCGCGTTGATCTGTTCCTCTCCCGCGAGGTCCGCGATCGTCCTGCTGACCTTCAGTATCCTTGTATATGCCCTTGCCGAGAGGCCGAGCTTATGCATTGCTGTTTCAAGTATCTGCCGGGCCTCAGGCAGCAGGGAACAGTATTTTTTAATATGGTGCGAGCGCATCTTGGCATTTGAGTAGATCCTGTCTTTTTTGAACTTTTCTACCTGGACTTTCTTCGCGTTCTGGAGCCTTGCCCGTATCTTTTCAGAAGGTTCTCCACTCAGGTCCTGTGAAAGTTCTTTATACGCGACCGCGGGCACTTCAACATGAATGTCTATCCTGTCAAGTAAGGGACCGGACACGCGCTGCCTGTAGCGGCGTATCTGTGAATGGGTGCAGGTGCATTGATGGTGCGAATCTCCCAGATAACCGCAGGGGCAGGGGTTCATGGCGCATATCAGCATTATGGACGCGGGATAGGTTACCGAGGTGACAGCCCTTGATATTGTTACTGAACCGTCTTCCAGGGGTTGTCTCAAGACCTCAAGAACATTCCTCTTGAACTCGGGAAGTTCATCCAGGAACAGCACCCCGTTATGGGAAAGGCTGACCTCTCCGGGTTTTGGCACCTGGCCTCCTCCTACCATCGCGACATCTGACAAAGTGTGGTGCGGAGAACGGAAAGGCCTTGCGGCAAGAAGCGGCTGTCCGCTTTTTAAAAGGCCCATTACACTGTGTATCCTTGTTGTCTGAAGGGCCTCTTCAAAGGTCATGTCAGGCAGTATGGAGGGGATCCTTTTGGCCAGCATGGTCTTGCCCGAGCCCGGCGGTCCAACCATCAGGACGTTGTGTCCGCCTGCTGCTGCTACTTCAAGAGCCCTTTTTACGTGTTCCTGTCCTTTGACGTCGGAAAAGTCATCCTGATAAAGGGAATTCTCCTGCATAGCGGAGTTTATATCTACTGTTTCCGGATGTGAAACGCCGTTTCCCCTGAAGAACTCTATAAGATCAGGAAAGCTCTTAAACCCGTACACATTTACGCCGCTTACAACAGCTGCTTCCTTTGCGTTTGCCGCGGGAAGAATTAAACCTTTGAGGTTCAGTTCACGGGCCTTGATAGCTATTGAAAGGGCGCCTTTAACGGGTTTTATTCTTCCGTCCAAAGAAAGTTCTCCTGAGATCATATAGCCTTCAACGGCAACGGGGTCTACTATGCCCTCTGCTACAGTAATGCCAATGGCAATGGGAAGGTCAAACGCGGACCCTTCTTTTTTTATGTCGGCAGGCGCCAGGTTAACGATCGTCTGTTTTGAACGGAAGTTGAACCCGGTGTTCTTTAAGGCCGCCTTTACGCGGTCCTTGCTTTCTTTAACCGCGGTGTCCGGAAGCCCCACAGTGGAAAAGTGCGGCAATCCCCTTGGTGAGATATCAACTTCAACCTCAACAGTGTGGGCATCGATCCCGGTCAGTGCCGCGCTGAGAATTTTGGAGAGCATAATACATGAAATATATAATAACCGGGTGTGTATTACAACATAAAATATTTTGTGATAATATAATGCAGTCACGATGAGAAATATAAAGCTTGTTCTTCAATATGACGGCAGTGGTTATTCAGGATGGCAGGTGCAGAAGAAAGACAGGACGCGGGATAGGTTATAGAAGTGACAGCCCTTGATATTGTCACAGAACCGTCTTCCTAGGGTTGTCTCAAGATCTCAAGAACATTTCTCTTGAACTCGGGAAGTTCATCCAGGAACAGCACCGTGTTACAGGGAGTTGGCTCACTGCCCACAGATATACTACTGGATAACTCCGTAATTCTCTGAAACCCCTTAATTTTGACCCTCTCAGACCCCACTGGAGCCATTTCCACCCCTGACCCTTGCCATATTATCCCTCAACCGAGCGTAAAAACAGGGTTTTTAGGGGAATTATCATTTCCGTAGTAAATCCCCGTAAAATGTCCTGAGAAATGGCAGATAACCTCATTCACCAGAAAGACCCACAATATAATAATTTATTATATATATTGACAAATCACATAAGATATTATATTGTTAATTTAGGGGAAAGGGGGCTTTATGTCAGATATGAAGTTAGCTAATCGTCTGAAGTCAATAAGAGAGTCTTTGGGATTGAAGATTACTGAAGCTGCTGAAAAACTTGGTTTCTCACATTATCAGACGTTGAGTAACATTGAAGATGCTAAGAGAGAAGTAAAAGCTTCTGAACTTCTTATTTTTTCAAGGGTATACTATTGTAGTATAGAAAAATTATTAGGACATGAAGAAGTAGAAACAAATGAAATATTTGTATGGAGGAGTGCTCCAGAGGAAAGAAAGGGTGAAATAGAGAAAGAAATTCTTTATCAATGCGAACAGTATCAACTATTGGAGAACTTACTAAATATTAAGTCAAGAGAAGGATTTATTGAGGTGACTCTCGATAATATAAGCACAAATTATAATGTTCAAAATTTAGCTTCTTCCATTAGTAAGCTTTTAGAATTGGGACGTAGACCAGCATTTACATTACAAAAAGTTTTAGAGCAAGACTACGGAATAAAAATACTCTTTTATCAATTCGGAGATGGTTCTTCTCTCTCTACTGTTAGCCCAAGACTTGGAAATATTATAGTCATAAATAATAACGAGGCACCTTGGCGACAGAATTTTGATTTGGCTCATGAATTATTCCATTTATTAACATGGAAGGTAGTAGTTCAGACTCAAAGCTATGAGCATGATGAATATAATGAAGATATTGAAAAGAAAGCTGACTTATTTGCTTCAGTTCTGTTACTGCCAGCAAATGAATTAAAAAAAGAAGTGTTAGAGCGACTAAATGATAAATCAGAGATTTCCGATTCAGATTTAATTGATATTGCCATTGAGTTTGGTGTTTCGACTCAAGCATTAATATATCGTTTATCTAATTTGAACTTCATTACCTTTGAAACAGCTACTAAAGTTGTTAGGAGGGTGGAATTATTAGAAACCAATAAACTAAGGAGAGCAAAAGAGTGGCAGTCAAGAGAGTCAGAGCAATTTATTAATATCGCTATTAGATGCCTACGAAAAGGACTAATTTCTCGTAGCAAATTTGCTGAGTTAATTGGCATACAAGATAGAAATGATATTGATAATTTTATTACAAAACGAGGTTCAATAGAAAAAGAAGGAACTAATATTGAAATTATGGCTTCTTGATGCTGATGTTATAATTGACCTATTGTCTGCAGGAATTTTTGATGATTTAGTAGAACGACACGAAGTTTATACTGCTACGATAGTTATTGGTGAGGTTAAATCATTTTACAGTAGTGGAGAAAAGAAACTTATAAATTTTCGGACACTCTATGTTGATAATGGCAAAGTCAAAGAATTAACTGCTAATGCTGGTGAGATTAATGATATTTTGTTAAAAATCCCTTCTCTATGGAGGGGAGCACTTCATGCTGGAGAGCTTGAGTCTTTGGCAATACTTAGTCGAGAAGAGGATTTAATTTTTTGTAGCTGTGATGCACTACCAATAAGAACATTACCTTTTCTCGATGCTTCGGAAAAAGGAATATCTATAGAAAAACTAATAAAGATATCAGGTCTCAAGAGAATAGAACTTGAAGCAAAGCATACTGAAGAATATTTCCAAAACAATTTGTCTATAGGGAAAGTCCGTATGGTAGAAAATTTTAAAAGTTAAAGGAGAATGTGATGACACCAAAAAAGCAAAACACAAGAAAAATAGGACGTGATGCAGGAACTGGAAAATTTATTCCTGTCAAAGAGGCTGAAAGAAGGAAAAAGACAGCAGTTGTAGAAACAATAAAAAAATAAAAACACAACTCAAGAATTTCTGTCTACTTACAAAAAAATCAGAAAATACGCATTGCGTATATTAAGGACTTACCCCTTATAATTTAGAAGCGGGATTGTGCGAGAAATGAAGAATAACACACAGCTGTCTAATATTATCTTTCTTGAGAAGAAGGAAATTCTCAATAAAGGAGAGAATATTGAAGAGATAAAAAGGCTGAAGAAGCATATCAAATGAAAGGGAAATCATAATGTTTAGAATTATAATATTGATTGTGGACTTTCTATTTTTAGGCTTTGTGATAGCTATGACGATAATAGAATTTCCACATGGTAGCCCAGAAATATTAGCGCTTGTTTTTGTATATCTGCTCGTTATATCAAATATTGTATGCATTTATTTTTCTAAAACAGAAAAAGAGACTTGGATTTCATTGTTTTTTAAGAGAAAACGCCTAGAAGAAAAGAAGAAGATAGAAGAGCTAGATAAGAAATAATATAATTTATAGTTGCTAGGCACAGATTCCTTGAAGAGATAATTATGGGAAGTTTCAGGTGTTCAACTATACACAAACAAGACAATTATGGAGCAAGTGCATTTATATTTGATTTAAGAAACTCTACGAAGATAACTCGTTTCATTTCCTACGATGAGAGGCTAACAAATCATGTGGACTATATGAGGAAATTGCATAAATTTATTTATTCAACTATATACGGAGAATATTCTACGGGAAGTGATAAAGATGAATTTGCAATAAATGATACAGGGGATGGCTATATATGTGCTTTCTGGGGAAGAAAACATTCTTTGAATTGCATGAAGATGGCAATAGAAATAAGAAATCAATTGCATAATACCTTGCCTAAACACAACGATAAACTAAAATTAAGGAATAAGGATTATAAATTAGATTATGGATTTGCAATTCATACTGGAGGTTTAACTGTTGAAAGAGTTCAATTTAATGATAAAGGTGGTAAATTAATTCATAAGGATTTCATATTAGGAATTCTGCCAAATTCAGTTGCAAGACTAGAAAAGCTCAACAAACTCTATACGGAATATAATTTCGTTGCATCTGGAAATTATAAAAATTGTTTCGTGAAACGGGCTTTTGTCAATAAGTGTGTAAAAGCCATTTAGGCGGCTTTCCTCTCAATACTCTTATTTTCTTCTATGGCAACTCCATTTATAAACTGTTTTCCTTCTAATACATCAGCCAAAAGCCAGTGTCCCTTCAGTCTCCGGAAACTCTTCTCTGCCACTTGCAGCAGTTTCCATATCATTGCTGAAGCTGATTCAACCTTCTTGAATCTTTTTGATGCATTGGTCCTTAAACGTACCGAGCTAAATGGTGATTCAACTATATTCGTTGTTCGTATATGTGTCCAATGCTCCTTCGGATACCTGTAAAATGTCACCATCCGCTCCCAATCAGATAGCAGCTTGTTTGTTGCTTTTGCATAGTTGTCTTTGTACCGGTTGATAAATCTGTCCCTCAACTTCTCACACTTCTTCTGGGTCTCGGCATAGGGAATGCTTTTCAGCAATTCACTTGCTTCTTCCCTGAGC
>BDTR01000040.1 GCA_002897775.1 bacterium BMS3Bbin08
CCCTGGCGTCCATCAGGTCAGAGTACATGCTCTTTACCTGGCTCTCAACCTTGTATTTGCCCTGCCACCCGATGAACGCAAAGCTCAGGGCAGTGATCAGCACAGCGAAAACAGCGACGACCATCACGATCTCGATTAATGTAAACCCCCTGTCCCTCATCTTTCAATTATATGAACGTTCTTTGTGATACCCACCGGACTTACAAAGCTGGAGGGCTTTTTCCGTGACGGAGAGCCTGTGCCGGCTGCGGTTCTTCTGCCGCCTTGTTCCGTCAGGTCGGCCGGCAGGCTTAAGTCCCTGATCTCTCCGGTGCTGACCTGCTGCAATACCCTGGCCCTGCATTCATCAGGGGAGGGCGCTCCGCCTGTGTTATACTTCACTGCCCACATATACGTCAGTCCTCCAAAACCGCATATCTCGACCGTAGGCTTAAACGTCGTAAAGAACGTTAGTCCGCAAGTCCTCGCGTCAGGGTCTGTTATTACCCTTTCAGCCGCGTAGTTTGCCAGCGGGACGTTCTCAGGCTCCAGGTCTATGTACCATCCTTCATCGTCTTCACCGGCAGACGCGTCAGAGGTCACGTTCAGAAGGCTGCTGAAAGCAACCTTATCTGTACACGTGGCGTCAAAAGCGCCGTTCGCAAAGCAGGGGTCTTTTATCCCGTAGATCCTCCTCTGCGATGACTCGTCATCCACCATTCTGGGCAGTTTATAATAATACCTGCCGTCTCCAAAATAAAGCCACAGTTTACCGGTCCTTGTATTCTGAAGCCGCTCAATAGCAGTGGGAATAGGGCCTGTCTCGTCCATGACCTTGCTCCATACCCAGTTACCGGGGTCCGGGTCCTCCTTTGTCATGATCCTCAGAAGCCCTCCATCGGTCCAGGTATCGGTATCTCCGCCGGTCGTGCTGTTCGTATAACCTATGTAAAGGGCGTCATCCTGATAGTCCGTATCAGAGTCCACAGTCGATTGAATAGCAGAGCCTCCGAACGCGTTTGTAATGCCCGTGTCAATTGTCCTTTTCAAAGTCCCGTCCCTGAGATCAAGCACGAACAGTTTAAGGTTCTGGCTGGAGCGTCCCATAAACTGATTCACTGACGTGTCAATGGGGCCTGTAGGCCCGGACGGTATGACAACGAACCATTCACCGTTACACAGTTTTTCGGTGGTTAGCACAGCCCCTCCCACGGTCTTGCAGGTCGAAGGATTGATTCTTACGATCGCGGTCCCTGCTGTTGACAGTCCAAGCCCGCCGCCCGGGATATCCTCATTGGAGAATTCCCACAGCAGTGTCCAGTTAGAGGGGGAGGGGTCTGTAATGTCAATGGCAAAGTATGAGGAAGAGCCTTTCAGGTTCTCACCGCTTTCCGTCGGGTCGCCGTCACCGTCAAGGTCCACTCCCGGAGCTTCAACGCAGTTGGAGCAGCCTGAACCGGCCGCCCCGCTTCCGCCGCCGAGTCTCATACTGCCTATAAGCACTGTTCTCCATGAGTTTCCGTCTACATCCCTTTTAATATCCGCGTCAGCGCCTATGCTCGCGTCAACGAGGTGCGGCGTCGCGTCCACGGTATAGATGTGGCCGTAATTCGGGTCAGCGAAATACTTGAGATAGGGCAGGGCATTTTCCGGAATGAACGCCCATATCTCATCCCCGCACCGCGACGAGTCGGAAGGGTCGCACACAGCGTCTGTTTCAGGGTTTATCAGTCTCGCGTGCTGATTGGCCTGCGCGTCCCATAAGGGATCTTCCTTCAACTGCAATATGCCGAGCCTGAAAGCGTGAAGCATACCGTCATTTCCGCCTACGAACGACATCCCCCTTCTTTCATAAGCATACTGTTCGGTATATGCCTTGTATGTTCTGTCGTTATATGAATCATCGTAAAGGTTCAAAGGCACCCATGATACGACCCTTGGTGTAGAATTTATAATATCTCCAAGCTTCCACACCTTGGCGGACTCGGTTAACCCGAAGACCGTGTCATCCGTGTCACCGTCGTTATTCAGGTCTATTGCAACGGTCCTTTGCCTGTATTTGCCGGTAAAGCCGGTGATCGGGGGAGTGAACCCTCCGCCGATATCAGTGTCTTCTCCGTGAATGTAGCGTATTACCGCCTCTGCTTCAGCGTCATCCACGGCCTGCAGGTAAGGCCTCAGAGATGATTTGTTAAATGTTGAGAAATCGATCAGATTACTGCCGTCAGTAGTGGTCATGATCGTACGCGGCTTGGCAATGTCCGAGATGTCCCGGCCCCACAGCAACGTCCCCGCGTCCCAGATACTCTTCAGGTCTTCAAAAACTATGTCATCTACCGGAGTGAGCACACTGTTGTCGCCGAATTCGTCTTTGATAAGGTTTGCCTTGGTCCTCAGCTTAACAGGGTCAAAGTGGAACTGAACGATGTAGTCCTCGATTGTTTGGAGCACACTGTCTCTTACCGAGTCTTCCCTGATACTGCTTGTTAAAAAGAAGGGATCAATATAATACCAGAGGTTCGAGAGCGCTCCGATCCATGCTATCTCTATGCCCTCGATCCTGCGTTTCGGATAAAACACCGCCTGCAGGATGTTCGCGCCTTTTCCCTCACCGGACGCGAGAACAGACGAGGCCGTACCGGATGACGCCTTGGCAAGGATCTCTGATATCGCCTGTATCAGTTTCTCTTCAAGTACCTTTCCTGAGGTAGCCTCAAAGTAGTTGTCAGGAATGCCGTCGCCGTCATCATCCCACTCTTTGCACTTAAGGTCCGTGGAGCCGACATCGCAGGGGGATGCGGGAAGCTCAACGGTTCTGCTGTCTGATGGATAGGATGTCCCGGTGGTATACGGATACGGCCAGGTATTTTCGTCATTGTCGTCAAACCCGCCGAACATCGCGATCTGCTGCATCGCGTTCCTTCCTGATCCGGCAGAACCGAAGATAAAAAAGGCATAGTGGTCCAGCAGCTGGATTCCCGAAAGGTCGGTGCGTATATCTGAAACATGGCTGTCCCTTGCCTTGTCCAGCGGGTCGCCGCCGGTATTCCATTCGCCGTCAGATATGAGCAGTACATAGCCCGGCTTACACGGGACCGACATCTGTGAACCCACGTTCACAGGATCGTCCATGTAAAAGGGGTCTATACTCGAGGCCCTGCTTATAAAGGAACTGTTACCGCAATTGGAATGGGCGTTGCTCTGGGCAAAATAATCCCATGCCTCCGCGATGGCAGGGTCCTGGGGTGTGCTCCCGAGGGGGTCTTCGTCTTCGATAGAGGACACAACAGACGCCAAAGTGGTTCCCCTGAGACCAACCCTCATACAGCCGCTTCTGTCGGAAAAACCGCTTCCGCTGGAAAATATCTCAACTCCGAACCTCGGCGCGTCCTCATCATAAAGACCGTCATTATCCATGTCAGATACTCCCTGAATAACACCGGTTCTATCGTCCGTATCTACCCTTATTCTTGCATTTGTGATGGTCCCTACCACACATCCGCCGCTGCAATCTTCTTTTTGACTGCCTTCGCGGCCTGTATTAATATCTAACGCTGTCCAGATGCCTGTATTAAAGACTGCATCATTGAAGTCGTCATCACTACAGGAGCCGGTCTCACAGACAAATTCGTCATATTCAGCAGTTGCGAGAGTACTCCCTGAATAGGACGCGGTTGCCATACCGATCAGAACATCATCAGGCAATATTGTAGCAGTGGTGGTGCCGTGCAGAGTCCAGCCAGCAAGACTGCCTGAGTAGCTCACATCATATGAGTAATAGGTCTTAAACTCATTGCCGACGCGTATAAGGCGGACCCACACAGGAATTGTGTCGACTTCTGTATCGCTGGCAAGCCTGTACGTGCTGCCATTAAATACTCTACGCTCAGCAGATTGAATTCCGTGGGTATTCGTCTTCGTTACCATGACACGCGCACTACTGGAATCTGTGCTTGCACGCACCATTAAACCACCCTTGGAAAATGCACTGTTTGTAGGAGTGCTGATTATACGAAGACTTACATCAAAATCGCCGCTGACAGGCTGGTAGATATAGCGAAAGCTGTCACTGGAACCCCAGATGGTGTTTCCGCTGGCCCGGACAGTCAGATATCCGCATGTGCCCCAATCATCACCGGAGTTACTTATCGTTAGGACGTGGTCGAGGAGAAGATCAGAACCGACAAACCCTGTCCCGCCCGATACCTCAATCATACAGCCTGAATTTGAGTCGGTAAATGTCCACCGTCCGCCTTCTCCCTGTAATGTATGGCCACCGTTGCCCAGGTCGGCAACAGACTTTCCGCCCATCAGCGCCTTTCTCATTAGGTCTACCCTTGACATTGAAGCCCAGTTAAGGAAATTACCTGAGATACAGTTTCCGGTTTGATCGCCGATCATATATCCTGTGTCTCCTTCACTAAAGGTACAGCCGGCCTCGATAAACTTACTGCTTCCGCTGTCATATTCATAATATTTATCAGGGTCAAAATACCCGTAATATTCCCTGTACGTCAATGTATCACTATAATCAATGTCATAATTATAAGTATCACTGGTCGATGTACCGCAGCCCGCGATTCCGTTACCAATATAGCTATAGCTATAATATAGATATGACGAACACTGCATACTTCCTGATTCATCCAGCACTAAAAGGATGTTCGGCGGCACTATCTGGGATACAAATGGAGGGGTCAATGTATAGTCATCCATATCGGCAGCGTCTGTCAGCTGGGGTATCAAAGGGAATAACGCCAATAAACAGAAAATTGTTATATATCTTAATCCGGCTTTCATAATATCCCTCCTATTGGGCAGACCTTAAAAATTTAATTTTTCTGACACAATTCCTGCTTCTATTCAAAAATATCTTTACCTGTTCTGCCTGATCAAGATCCTTAAAGGACAGGTCTCTGCCATTTTCACTAAAAACTTTTAATGCGCGGCACAGATTGTAATAACCAGCGCCATCAAGAGTAATGTTATTCTTTGAGTATTCACTCACATTACCTGTAATAATTTCGTCCAGCGGCATTACCGTATCCGCCTCCTCTTCAAGATTATCATAAGGCATTACATTCTCTGCCGCAACCACGGCCGCGGTGCTAAACAGGAACAGCATCAGGACAACCCCTGCAGCGGGTTTTATTTTTTTAAATAACAAAAGCCCTGTTGCTCCGAAAACCTCCGCGACAGTCAATAAGCTCCTGATAATTCTCATAACCACCCCTTGTTTTGTTTGTTTTATATGGTTTTTGTTAAACTTTGCAATCATTTCAATATATAAAGCAGCAATTATAATGCCAGAAAAAAATCCTTGCTTATCAGTTAGTTAACAAATATTATCCCAGGTTATGTGTAATCCGGTATACAAAATTATGTAATTCGTCACATAGTCCGGAACCTCTCCAAAAATAAAGATAATCCTGTCTGTTACAGGATGTTTCAGCTGACACGTTAAACTTTTTGGATATGTTTCCACATATTTTTTATATCTCAAAGCCGCGCGGCCAGAGTGCCGGGTTCCAGCCTTTTTCAGCTATATTTCCTGTTTCAGACAGGCAATAGTGTATACTATAACAATTTATGGAGAAATGGAGAAAAAAATGGACCCGGTTCTGCTTGCGGATGACATAGCGGCAAAGGCGTTAAAAAAAGGTTGTGATTCAGCTGAGGTCTATATAAAAACCGCTAAAAGGCTTTCAGTCGAGGCAAAGGACAACGCTATAGAAGCGCTGGAGTCCTCCAGGGATCTCGGCATATCATTAAAGGTCATTAAAAATCAGAGACAGGGCTTTTCATTTACAACCGCGCCTGAAAGCATTGACGATATGATAGACAAGGCTGTTCGATCAGCTGACTGGACAGCGGAGGATAAATATATTGATATACCTGAGTACAGCCCTGCTTCACAGGCCCTGGTGCTTGATGAAAAGATCAGGGACATAAAAGAAGATGACATCATAAAGAACGCCCTGTCTCTTGAAAGATCTGCCCTGGACCTTGACGCGAGGATCAGGAAAGTAAGAAAAGCAGAGCTTGGCCTTTCCATTGGCAGTACGACTATTTTCAATTCCAAAGGCGTCAATATTTCCTATGAGAGCGCCTATATGACCGCGGAGCTTACCCTGCTGGCAAGTGACGGCAGGGACAGCCAGATGGGCTGGGATTTCGCGGTCAGCAGGAGGCCCGGGGATATAGACCTTGAGTCGATCGCAAGGCGGGCAGGGCAAAGGGCCGTCAGCCTGCTTGGAGCGAAAAAGATCTCAAATGTTAAAGTGCCTGTGATACTCGATCCGTCAGTTGCCTGCGACTTCCTCAGTATCCTCAGCTCGTCAGTTTCAGCGGACGCCGTGCAAAAGAAAAGATCATTTCTTTATGGAAAAGCAGGTAAAAAAATAATAAGCCCCCTGATAAATATCATTGATGACGGTGTAATGCCGTGGGGAACAGGCACAAAACCGGTTGATGACGAAGGGGTGCCGACCGTTAAAAAGACCATTGTATCAGCCGGCACTTTGACAGGCTATATCCATAACACCTACACAGCTAAAAAACAGGGCGTCGAGTCGACAGGGAACGCGAGCAGGGGGAGTTTCAGGGGCCTGCCCGGAATAGCTGTAACGAATTTCTATATAGAACCTAAACAAAATGAGAAGTGGGAAATGAGAAACAGGAAAGAAAATAAGTTAATAAAGTCGGTATCAAAAGGGCTTTTAATCCTTGACGCGATGGGCGTTCACACGGCGAATCATGTGTCCGGGGATTTTTCAGTAGGGATCTCAGGGCTGTGGATCGAGAACGGTGAGATCAAATATCCGGTCAAAGAAGCTGTTATGTCAGGCAACATTCTTGAACTGTTCAACAGGGTGGAAGCTGTAGGGGATGACCTGAGGTTTTACGGCAGTACAGGGTCGCCCGGCCTTTTAATAGGAGAGGTTGACATAAGCGCGTAAGACCGTTAATCGTTAATCGTTAATCGTTATTCGTAACAGCCGTAGTAATCAGTTAACAGTTAACCGTTAACCGTTGATATTAACTAACTTTCTCAGCTGCTTAACCTCATATCTTCTTAACTTCTTAATTCTAAAATCTTAATTCTCTATTTTTACCCCGTTGTTCCATTTGGGACTTTACGGGGCACGATTCTCTATTATTATTGAAAATAATATTTTTAATGCTGTTGGCGCCGTCTCCAAAACATTTGAGCAGTCTTCTTGCCCACACGAATTCAGTCCCCAGTATGGCAAGGCCTATTAGTATGGTCAGAACGCCCGGGCCCGGAAGCAGCAAAAGCACACCGCCGAACATCACTATGGTAAAGCCGATCACGATCTTTATAACGCGCCTGGCCTGTTTAATTGTTTTAATAAGGCGTCTCAGTTTATTCGGTTTCCTTTTTCAGTTTCTTTACGAACGGCTCAAGAATGTCTATGGGCACCGGGAATATGATGGTTGAGTTCTTCTCGGTCGCCACTTCTGTAAGTGTCTGCAGGAACCTGAGCTGCAGCGCCGCAGGCTGTGAGCCGATTATCGCTGCCGCGTCCGCGAGCTTCTGAGACGCCTGGAACTCACCTTCAGCGTGAATGATCTTTGCCCGTCTTTCACGCTCTGCCTCAGCCTGCTTGGCAATAGCTCTCTGCATTTCAAGTGGAAGGTCGACATTTTTCACTTCAACAGTAGCAACCTTGATCCCCCACGGTTCTGTCTGTTCATCGATTATTGTCTGAAGCTCAGCGTTAAGTTCGTCTCTCTTGGCAAGAAGGTCATCGAGCTGGCTCTGACCGAGGACACTTCTGAGGGTAGTCTGCGAGATCTGAGATGTAGCGTAATTAAAATCCTCAACCTCTGTTATGGCCTTCGCAGGATCAACAACCCGGTAATAAACAACAGCGTTAACCTTGACCGATATATTGTCTCTTGTGATTATATCCTGTGAAGGGACGTCCATGGTAACTATTCGAAGGTCGACTTTTACAAGTTTATCAATTACCGGTATTAAAATGATAAGTCCGGGACCCTTCACAGGTATCAGCCTGCCGAGCCGGAAAATAACACCCCTTTCATACTCACGAAGGATTCTTATAGTCGAAATCAGCGCGTAGCCGATCAAACCTATTGCGAATAAAAGTCCAATACTTATCTGAGGCATTTTGTCCCCCCCTGTTGATTGTTAATTGTTAATTGTTGATTGTTATTCATTAATTGTCAGTAGTTACTCGTCACTCATCCATCATCAATCGTCAATCCCGTAAAGGGACGTGGTCCCAACGGGACTTTACGTCTTCAGTTGTCGTATCTTCAATTTAAGGCCGTCGACCTTTTCAACTATAATTTTCTCGCCTGATTTAATAAAGACGTCGCTCTTCGCGCTCCATATTTCACCATGAACAAAAACCTGTCCTTTCTCATGAATATCAGATATTGCTTCCCCTTCCATTCCTACCATACCCTCCATGCCGGTAGCAGGCCTTCGCCTGTAAGCCTTTACTGCCAGCGCTACAATAATGCTGAAAAAAAGCGCCGTGAGAACTACAGCCGGCAGAATAACCAATAAGGATACTCTGAAAAAAGGCTGTGACGATTCAAAAAGCATAAGCGACCCTATAGTCATTGAGAATATGCCCCCGATGGTAAGCAGTCCAAAGGAGACAACCTTGATCTCAAGAATAAAAAGAATTATACCAAGCACAATTAAGATAATGCCAGCATAATTTACCGGCAGTGTCTGGAAGGAGTAAAAAGCAAGTATCAGTGATATTGCCCCGAACACCCCGGGGAATATTGAGCCCGGATTTGTCAACTCAAAAAATATTCCGTAAAAGCCCAGGAGCATTAAAATATAAGCCGCA
This sequence comes from bacterium BMS3Bbin08, assembly GCA_002897775.1. Lineage (GTDB taxonomy): Bacteria > Nitrospirota > Thermodesulfovibrionia > UBA6902 > BMS3Bbin08 > BMS3Bbin08. Next base: position 8,835 of record BDTR01000040.1, read on the forward strand.
TTGGGGTCGCTGATAAAGTTTAGTATCTTATACCTGATCCCCGCTTCCTTATACTGTACTTTAACACCCTTTGTGCTGATGGCCTGCTTTCCCAGGGCTGTCTCAACAACCCGGTTGTTTATGGTTTTCAGAAGGGAGTCAACGTCAGGCGCGACCAGGTCTATAACATTAAGCTCCAGGGCTTCGGCGTTAGTTATTGAAACGCTTTCCCTCACTGCTTTCTCAGCCCATTCCGCGTTTCTGCCCCTTTTTTCAGCCAGTGATCTTATATATGCCGCGGCATCGTTCTCAGCCTTCTCAAGCATGGTCTTATCCATTTCTCCGCCGATACCCACAGGATGCGCCGCGCCGATATTCGTGCCCGTAGCCATGGCAGCTATGTGAGAGGAAAGCACTATGAATACTCCTGCGGAGGCCGCCCTTGCCCCGCTTGGAGACACATACACTACCACAGGCACTTTGCTTGAGATTATCTTCTGCACTATGGTCCTCATGGAGGCGTCAAGCCCGCCGGGCGTATCAAGCTCTATTACAAGGACTTCTGAACTTTGTTCACCAGCCTCATCAATACTTGTAGATAGGAACTCAGCCATTACCGGGTTCACCACTCCGCCGGCCCTGACGATCATTACGTCTGCCGCGGACGGAAGAGGGGCGAGGAGAAGAAGAATGACTCCCAGAAAGATAAAAAGAACTTCCTTTTTCATTAAGAAAAATTATATCATAATAAACATAAATATGTTATCCGCGTTTCAGCGATAACGGGCAATCTAATGAAAATAAGGACAAGGTTAAATATCACTTTTACCGTTGTTGTTGCTGCTGTCCTGATCATAATGGGACTCGCGTTCCGGGCAACGCACAATATCCTGACAGAGCTTGGCGGCGACTACAAATGGCTTGCCGGGCGACTTGATATCAGCATCTACGCCTTACTGGTTGTCTCAACCCTCGCGGTTATAAGCGGCATAATAATTTCGCGCGGGCTCATGAGCAGGATATTCAGGCTCATAGAAAAGCTTAATACCTTCACTGTTAACATGGCCGTTGGACACGACAACAGCAGGCTCGACGTAAAGAACGGCTCAGACGAACTTGAAGTCCTGGCGTCAAACCTTAACAGGCTGTCTGACTCTTATAAAGAAAAGATCGTCAGCCTTGAAGACGCCATAGTCAAGCGCCAGAGGGCCGTGCGCGAACTCGCGATCCTGAACGAGCTCATGGGTTTTGTTACGACCGAGTTCAAGTTTGATATTATCTTAAAGAATTTTGTCGAACGCACGAAGGACCTCATTAAATCAGGATTTGGCGCGGCTATAATCTTTGCTCCGGACTCTTACACGCCGTCCGTCTATGTGACAAGCGATGACATCCAGGACCCGTCAACCATCAGTATCGACCCTGAGGGGTTTTTCAAGGCCCCGATAAAAGACATGTCACCCCTGAGACTGCCTGCCGACCGGCCGGAAAATGAGGACATCTCACAGGAGCCGGTTAAAGTCAGTGAGCTTAATATCGAAGTTAATAACATACTTGCCGTGCCTTTGATATCATCCATTAATCTTTCCGGCATGCTGTTCCTCGCGAACAGGGCCGGTGACAACTACAAACAGGAAGATGAGGATATATTGATGGACTTCGCGTTCCAGGCGTTTCAGACGATCGCGATGCACGAAGAAATAACGAACCTTGCTGTTACCGACGGGCTGACAGGAATAAACAACCACAGGCATTTCCAGGAGAGACTGGCGGAAGAGGTCGAGATATCAAAACGGTACGGCAGGAACCTCTCTCTTTTGATCCTTGACGTTGACCATTTCAAAAATTTCAATGATATATACGGACACCAGGTGGGAGACTCCGTGCTTAAAACAATAGCCTCGGTCCTGTCACAGCAGATACGTAAAACCGATTTTCCGGCCAGGTACGGAGGGGAGGAATTCGTGGCAGTCATGCCGGAGACCGATTTCCAGGGAGCGGGCATACTGGCTGAAAGGCTCAGGGCCAGGATAGCAAAGACACCTTTTGTCCTTCCTGATAATGAGAAGGTGAATATAACGGTCAGCATAGGTTTCGCGTCCATGCCTGAGAATGCCAGCGAGAAAACAGAGCTTATAGAAATGGCTGACAAGGCCCTGTATTTCGCGAAGGAGCACGGCAGGAACGTGGCGTATGGTTTTGAGGCGGGCCGCATCCCCGGAACTGAAGAAAAACCCTTTGACGCCTCACCCGCGGCAATGGAAAACCTTGCCAGCATTGTTGACGCAAGGTCTCCTTATACAAAAGGACATTCCGAGGAAGTGTCCAAACTGGCCGCAATGATAGCTAACGCCATCGGTCTTGACGAAGGTGAGTTAGAGAGCCTCAAGCTCGCAAGCGTGCTTCATGATATAGGCACGATACATGTACCGGAGCGCATCCTGAACAAGCCGGGCGAACTGACAGAGGAAGAGGTAAAGGTCATAAGGGCCCATCCAAAGCTCGCTGAAATGGTGCTGAAGAAATATCCTCTTGTGGAAGAGGTCCTGCCCATAATCCTCTATCACCACGAGCGCTATGACGGCAAAGGATATCCCGCCGGCATTGCAGGTGAGGAGATCCCGCTTCACGCGAGAATTCTGGCCATAGCAGAAGCGTTTAACGCGATGATCTCTCCAAGGCCGTATAAAAAAAGGCTGACTGTTGATGAAGCCGTCAAGGAACTTGAGGCAAACGCGGGTTCGCAGTTCGACCCTCAGCTGGTCAAGGTCTTCACAAAGGTCGTGGCTGAAATTAAAATTTAATAAAATATTAATAACACAATGTTCAAAGTAAACGAGATATTCAAAAGTATTCAGGGAGAGTCAACCTACGCCGGTCTGCCCTGCACGTTCATCAGGCTCGCCGGCTGCAACCTGAGATGCGCCTACTGTGATACCAATTACGCCTATTACCACGGCAAAGAACTTGCTGACGAGGAAATAATGGCCAAGATCGAAGAATACGGGGTCAACTGCGTTGAGTTCACCGGAGGAGAACCGCTTCTTCAGGAAGAGACCCCTCCGTTGCTCAAGACACTGCTTGACAGGGGGTATAATGTCCTTGTTGAAACCAACGGCTCCATCTGTATCGGATGCCTTGACAAAAGGCTGACAATAATAATGGACATAAAGACGCCCAGGAGCGGTATGAGCGAGAGGATGAACCTTAAGAACCTTACACTGATAAAAAACAATGACCAGTTAAAGTTCGTGATACTGGATGAATCAGACTATGTTTGGGCAAAAAATATGATAAATGAGCACATGCTGTTTGATAAAACCAAAAATATCCTGATGTCTCCTGCCTACGGCATACTGCCGCCAAAAGACCTGGCCTCATGGATACTTAAGGACAACCTGCCTGTACGCATACAGCTACAGATACATAAATACATATGGGGCCCTGATGAAAGAGAAGGGGCGTAATAAGACTTCAAGTCATTCAGTCATTAAGAAAGATATGAAGGAGTTTAGAGTCGGGCAGAATACCCCCACCCCCACCGCTTTGCTTCGCGAAGCGAAGCAGTGGGGGGACGAGCTAAAAAAACTCAGGGCTGAAAGACTTCTAAGAAAGCTTTATACCATTGATCTATCCTCTAACAGCAGGGCGCGCGTCCTGATAAAAGGCCAAAACTATATAAACTTTTCCTCAAACGATTACCTTGGCCTGGCAGGCCATCCTGACATTACAAAGGCCGCTGTAAAGGCACTTAATAAATACGGTTTAGGGTCCGGCGCGTCCAGGCTTTTAAGCGGCACATACAGCCCGCATAAAAAGCTTGAAGCGCGGTTGGCAAGGTTCAAACGCGCTGAGTCAGCGCTTGTGTTCAATACAGGCTACAGCGCTAATACAGGTATAATTCCCGCGATAGCAGGCAGGGACGCCGTGATATTCAGCGATGAACTTAACCACGCGAGCATAGTCGACGGAGCAAGGCTTGCCAGGGCAAAGGTGCAGCTTTACAGGCACAGGGATATGGACCATCTTGAATCCCTTTTAAAAAAATGCCATCAAAAAAAATTAATTATCACTGACACGGTTTTCAGCATGGACGGTGATATCGCGCCTCTTAAAGATATAGTTTTCCTGCGCGGGAAATACAGGGCGTTCCTTATGATCGACGACGCGCACGCGACAGGCGTGCTCGGCAAAAAGGCAAGGGGAGGGCTTGAGCATTTTAATATCAGGGCTGACGGCATAATTCAGATGGGCACATTAAGCAAGGCAGTCGGCTGTTTTGGAGGATACGCGGCAGGATCAAAGGCCCTGATCGACTTCCTGATCAACAGGGCAAGGAGCTTTATTTATTCGACCTCTTTTCCGCCTGCAATAGCTGAGGCCGCGATCAAGGCAATTGACATTGTTGATTCCGGTTCTCAAAAGAGAAGGGAAAAGCTGTGGAAGAACAGGCACAGGCTTTTTCAGGGGCTCAACGTTCTTGGTTTTGACACGCTTGACTCGGAAACACCCATAATCCCGCTTTTTTTGGGTGATGTAAAAAGAACCCTGAAGATCAGCAGGTATCTTTATAATGAAAAGATCTTTGCTCCGGCCATAAGGCCGCCGACTGTTGCCAAAGGGCAGTGCAGGATAAGGTTCTCAGTAACATCAGCACATACGTATAAGGATATAGATACTGTGTTAGATAGTTTGAGAAGATTCAGAGATCAATAATATTATTCCTTACGGTAAGGAAATCGTTGCCTTAAAACGTGTTTTTCCTTATAATAAAGAAAGTTATGGGAGATTTCAATAAACACATTAATAATTGTTAATAATGCGCGGGAAATCACATAAAGGCTTTTTCATTACCGGCACTGATACAGGCGTTGGCAAGACCTTTGTTGCCTCAGGCCTTTTGCAGGCATTTAAATCACTGGGGATGAGCGCCTGTCCGATGAAGCCTGTTGAAACAGGCTGCAAAACAAAAAAAGAAAAGCTTGTTCCTGAAGACACTTTAAGGCTCATCCGCGCGTCAGGGGTAGATGAGCCTTTAGATATAATTAACCCTTTCAGGCTCAAACATCCTCTGGCGCCTTCAGTTGCGGCTGAACTTGAAGGGATAACAATAAAAAAGAACAGGATCATATCAGCTTACAGATCACTCTCAAAAAAGTACGATGTTACGCTTGTTGAAGGGGCAGGGGGCATAATGGTCCCCCTTTATAAAAAATATCTCTTCCTTGACCTCATTAAAGACCTTGACCTGCCTTTGATAATTGTCTCCCGTCCCGGCCTTGGCACCATCAACCATACGCTTCTTACGATCGAGATTGCAAAGAAAAAAGGAATCAAAGTGCTCGGTGTGATAATCAATCACACAACAATAATAAAAAAGGGCCTGGCTGAGAAAACAAACCCTCAGGTTATTGAAAAATTGGGAAAAGTGCCTGTGCCGGGTATTGTACAGTATTCGAAAAGTAAGGCGTCATCAAATGATATTTTCCGCATAATTGCCCAAAAAATCATACTCTGATATTCTTGACTTATTATGTTCTACGTGGTAATATTTATATATCTACGTGGAGGTGCTTATGCCAAAATCAAAGTTAACCCTGTATATGGATAAAGACATAACAAAACTGGCCCATAAAACCGCCCGGATGTCGGGCAAGTCAATATCAACCATAGTAAAAGAGTACTTTGTCCAGAAAGATAAAAGTATTCGCCCGGATGAGGTTTCTCCCCTTGTATCCCGGTGGTTTGGCGTCCTGAAAACCGGCAAGCCCTACAAAAAACTGAGAGATGATCACATAAAATCCCGCCTTAAGAAATATGAAGATACTGATTGATACGAATGTGATCCTTGATGTCCTGACGGAGCGGAAACCTTTTCATCTGGACTCCGCCCGGGTATGGACTTTGGTTAGTGAAAACATGCTTCAGGGATATATTTCAGCAATCTCAGTTAATAATTTATATTACATTATTAATAAGTTGAAGGACATGAAATCTGCTGAGACCTTCACAGACCAGATATTGGAAGATTTTGAGATAATTTCGCTTACAAAGGATATATTAACACAGGCAAGAAGAGTCGCAAAAAAGGATTTTGAAGATCTGATACAGTATTTTTCAGCAATACACGCAGGATGTGAATATATTATTACAAGAAATAAAAAAGACTACCCCCGTATCGGCATTAAAATATTGACGCCCGCAGAATTTTTGAAAGTTCCGGTATAAGTTCAGAAAAACCGCAAATCCGATCTCGAATTATGTTTCGATTTTTTTTTAGTTTTGCAAGAAACAAGACCTGACCCTAATAACGGGAATAACTATATCTACAAATTTTGAAGGAGTTATTATCTTGAAAGACAGTTTATCTCTTCCCTTAAAACCCGTAAAATCCTTGTCTCCGGTAATGAGATAATCTGCCTTTGCCTTAATTGCCGAGACAAGCACCGGCATGTCACTGGCATTAATGCCTCCTGACCATTGCTCCAGACTTTTCCTGTCTGGCAGCGGAATTATCTCCAGGTTTAAGTCAGGCAGATATTTTTTATATACAGACCACAGCTCCGGCATTTTCTTTTTTAGATTTCGCTCTATTTCGATGATATTATATTCCCCTGTTACCCCAGCAAGAACCGGAAGTTCAAGGCTTAACAGGTCAAGGATGATTCGAGGCGGACCTTTGTCAGACATGAAACCTGACAATATGACATTTGAGTCAAGAAATACTTTAATCCTTTTTTTTGCCATATGTCTCTTTATAGAGACGCGCTCTCTCTTCTTTAGTTGCGGAAAGAATTTTTTCTAATGAATAACCCGAACTTTTAAGGATCTTTCTTATTTGACGCCTGGCTTCATCAAGGGACAGCCGCTTTGGCGTAACAATAATAGAGTCCCCAACAGGAATAATTGAGACTACCTGTCCTTCCTCAAGGTTGCTTTTATCTCTTATTCTTTTGGGTATGGTTAACTGGCCGCGTGATTTTATCTCAGCAACCGTAACTTTAATGGATGACATTAATCAATCAACCTCCAAATCCTAATATTCTAATTTCAGAATATCAGAATTCAGAATAATTATCAAGGTTACTTTTCAAAAAATCTGAGAGAGAAGGGGGCTCCGTGCAGCAATTACCTTTATTCGCAATATGTTGCAAGTCTTTTTTAAAGCATTACTTTACTGAGAAACTGCCGGGAACAGTACAGGTATTGACTGACTTTTCGCTCTTTCCACTTACATCATCCGCATCATGGAACTTTGTGGCACAGCGGGAATATTCGGGAAGCTAATTTCTACCGGATAGGGTACTACCGACTCAACAGGAATTGCCTGTTCAACCGGATATGGGCCTGCCAGCTGCTTGTTATGCGCGGTTCCATGCGCAGCATGTGCAGTATCAACGCTGCCCAACTATCTTGAATGCGGAGAGAAACATTGCTGGGAGGGTAAGTTGAAAGCGATAAGGTCTTCATTCAGGTTGACCTCCTTTTAGGTTAACTATAATTAAGACTATTTTATCATCTCATGGTAGATGAGTCAAGAGAAGATCGCGTCCTGCTACCTGATCAGATATACATATGCGATTTGACAAGGCATTATAAATCCAGTTGCTGCTTTTTAATGCAGGAACCAGGCTGAAACAGATGATTTACAACCTTAAGGGGGGGGGAGCCTGTAACTTTACCCCGTTAAAAGGCCTTTACCCTTCTAACGGGGTTTACTTGTTCATTTCCAGTTTTAACAAGAGTATCACGGGAAAGCGAAAGTCGGAGAGTTCTTCTGATTTTACTTTCATAAAAAAATCACATGTATTGCAATTCTTGTGTTTTTGCGCGTAAGTTCCCTGTATCCCGCCCCCGCACATACTGCCTGCTAAAACCCAGCACGACCTGCCGGCGTTCCTGCCTCCATGGACTCCGTCAAGTCGTGTGTCCGTGCTTGCGGGACATACGCCGCTGTCATGTGTGCGTATTCCGCTTATTTCTCTACCGCATTTTTTTACTTCCCAACAGTTCTTTTTTTCCATTGCCTTATAAGGTCTTTTTTACTTTCTTATACCAGGGACATTCCCAGCAGTGTTCAAATTCCTTTTTTAGTTTCGGACAAAAATCCTTGGCTAAATCATAACATTCCCTGCCCGACTTTGTTGTAAAAGCGGGGCATATGTCCCTTATCTCTGCCGGACAATCCCAGAATTCCCAGCAATTTTGAGGTTCCATATTATTACTCCTCTGAAAACCCATTCACAGCTTTTTTTTATCATAATATATAATTGCTGATACAGTAAACCTTTTCCTGCTTTTCTCTTCGTAAAAGAATATCTTATTGACAGGGTCTCGCAAATCCGGTTATGGTTAACTCCGTTAAAAAAAATACCGGCTTATATGTTTATATAGATAATGTTTAAGCCTGAAATCGAAATTTCTCACGGGTTAATCCTATGCGTCATCCTGAATGGATAAAAGTAAAAACAACCGGCATGCATGCCGTTAAAACGGCGCTGAGGCGGCACGGGGTCTCAACCGTATGCGAAGAGGCGAGGTGCCCCAATCAGGGGGAGTGTTTTTCCCGCGGTACCGCGACCTTTATGATACTGGGCGACAGGTGCACACGAAACTGCTCTTTCTGCTCAGTACTGAGCGCTGATCCTTTGCCTCTTGATACCGGCGAACCTGAAAGGGTTGCTGACGCAACACTGGCGCTTGGGCTTAAATTTGTTGTGATCACCTCTGTAACAAGGGATGACCTTGCTGACGGAGGGGCAGGGCAGTTCGCAAAAACAATTCAGTCGATAAGGGACAGGAACCCTGAAACCATGATAGAGGTCCTGACCCCTGATTTCAGGGGAAAGATAAACGCGTTAAGAACAGTGCTTGACGCTGGTCCTGATGTGTTCAACCACAATATTGAGACTGTGCCTTCGCTTTATTCTGTTGTCCGGCCCCAGGTCGGTACGACTCGATTCCGAGCCGATTACGCGATATCGCTTGGTGTTCTACGATCGGCAAAGGCCCTTTACCCTGATACAAAGACCAAGTCTGGTATTATGCTCGGGCTGGGTGAAAAAGAACCAGAGGTTATCTCGGTCATGAGAGACCTGAGAGCAATTGATTGTGACTTTCTGACCATAGGACAATATTTAAGGCCTCGAAAGGAAAATATACCTGTGGTAGAATACATAAGGCCTGAGATTTTTGAGGAATATAAGAACAGGGGGCTTAAAATGGGGTTTAAGGCTGTCGCGTCCTCGCCCCTTACAAGAAGCTCCATGAACGCGGAGGAAATGTTCGAACAGAAGTAGAAAGTAGAGAGCAGCAAGCAGAGAGATTTTAAATTTGTTCTTTCTACTCTCTACCCTCTACCCGCTACTTTTTTAGAGGTTAATTATGTATGAGTTTAAAAGAATAAAACGGCTTCCGCCTTATATATTTGCCATTGTGAACAAGCTTAAGATGGACGCCAGGAGAAAAGGCGAGGACATCATTGACCTCGGCATGGGCAATCCCGACCTGCCCACTCCAAAACACATTGTAGACAAGCTCATAGAGGCGGCGCGAAATCCTAAAAACCACAGGTACTCTGCTTCCAGGGGCATAACCCAGTTACGACTGGCTATCTGCGAATGGTACAAAAGGCGTTTTGACGTTGACCTTGACCATGAAACAGAAGCAGTGGCAACGATCGGTTCAAAAGAGGGGTTGTCGCATCTTACTTACGCGATGATCGAACCAGGCGACCTTGTTCTGACGCCCGCGCCCGCGTACCCGATCCACCCGTACAGCATAATAATCGCGGGCGGCGATGTGCGGAGCGTTCCTATAGGCGCGGGAGATTCCGACTACTTTAATAAGATGAATGAGATTTTCAAATCTTCATGGCCAAGGCCGAAATACCTGATAATAAATTTCCCTCATAATCCCACAACTGCGTGCGTTGAAATTGATTTTTTTGAAAAGGTAGTTGCTTTTGCAAAAGAGAATAACATCATAGTTATGCACGATTTCGCGTACGCGGACCTGACCTTTGACGGTTATAAGCCGCCCAGCTTCCTGCAGGTACCGGGCGCAAAGGACATTGGTGTCGAGTTCTTCTCTTTGACAAAGAGCTACTCTATGGCCGGCTGGAGGGTTGGCTTTTGTGTGGGCAACAAAGACATAATCGGCGCTCTTACAAACATCAAAAGCTACCTTGACTACGGCATGTTCCAGCCGATCCAGATCGCAGCTATAATCGCCCTGAGAGGTCCGCAGGACTGCGTGACTGATATTAAGAAAACCTATGAGGGCCGTCGCAATGTACTTATTCAGGGCCTTAGAAACGCGGGCTGGGTCGTCGAGCCTCCGAAAGCAACCATGTTCGTATGGGCCGAGATGCCTGAAGAGTTCAAAAAGATGGGGTCTCTTGAATTTACGAAATTCCTGATCAAAGAAGGAGGGGTCGCTATTTCTCCTGGGATCGGTTTTGGCGAGGCAGGAGAGGGTTTTGTCAGGTTCGCGCTTGTTGAGAACGAACACAGGATCAAACAGGCCGCGCGCGGGATCAAAAAGGCGTTAAACAAAGGCAGCTAAATAATTGTCGACCGACGATTGTCAATTGTAAATTGTCCGTAAGTATCAGTCGTCGATCAGGTCGGAGTTCTGTATAGCGGTCTTAAATGCCTTAACAATCTCAGGGTCAAACTGCTTGCCGGAGTATGTCTCGATCTCATTGATCGCCCGGCGGTAATCGATCTTTTCCTTGTAAGAATAAGTGCTCGTAAGCACATCGAACGTGCTTGCCACAGACAGTATTTTTGCTCCGACCGGGATATCATTCCCGTTCTTTCCGGCAGGATAACCAGCACCGTCATACCTCTCATGATGGTTAAGGATCAGTTCTGAAGCGTCTTTCCATATGGAAACTGGATTGGTCATATCATAACCAAGCTGGGGATGCTGTTTGATCTTTTCTTTCTGGGTACGCTCGTGCACGCTGACCTTAAGAAGGCCTATATCATGGAACAGGCCGGCGTAGTAAAGGACTTTCAACTCGCCTTCAGACAAACCCACTTCCTTGGCGATCATGTTCGCGTAACTTGCCGTTCTTCTGGCGTGGCCGCGTTTTTCAGGCGTATGGAAATCCTGCGCGCTTACAAGCAGTTCTGTAATATGTATAAGATCGCTGTGCCGGCTTTCAAACGACCTGCTCTGCGCGATCGATATGGACGCCTGGTCAGCCAGACTGTAAAGCAGTCTCTGGTCTTCCTCTGAGAATGAACCGTTCCTTTTGTTCAGCACCTCGATCACGCCGATGACCTCATTGCTGTGAACAAGAGGGACGCACATTATGGACCTTGTCCGGTATCCGCTCTCCTTGTCAAACTGCGCGTTAAAACGCTTATCCTTGGATGTGTCGTTGATTATGGCTGCCTCGCCTTTTTCAGCGACCCACCCGGTTATCCCCTCGCCGCGTTTTACAGCATGGTCCTTTATTTTCTGCCCGCGGTCGCCTACAAGGACCTTGAACCTCAGGTCTCCGGCATCGTCATAAAGAAGCAGGGAGCCGGATTCAGCGGAATTCAGGTGCATGGCGGATTTGACAATGCTCTCCAGAAGTATGTCCACGTAAAGTGTTTCCCTGAACTGCTTTGTAATGCCGATGAGGCTGTTTAACTTCGACTGGAGGGTCTCAGCCGATGAGATCGACTTGTTAGTCTCTCTTAACAGAAAGAACAGGCCCAGAACGGAAATGATAACAACCAGAATAAGATAGATCTGAATATCCTGCGCTACCTCATAGCCGACCTTTGGAAAAACGAATTGATGCAGGACATAAATGAGAATCAAAAGAGGCAGAAGTGACGAGATTATATATGAGAGCTTGACCGACCTGCGGATGCTCTGAAAGAAATCTGTATCCTTTCGGCTCATTATCTGCTAATTTTACAAATATGAAACGTCTTCGTCAACCATTATTTTTCGCCTTCTCCATTTTGCCGGTTTACCCCGTTAGAATATCCTCTAACTTGATAAGATGCCTGTGTAATTCTTCCCGTTATAGCCTGCCTGCTCGCCTCGATTCGGCGAAGCGGGCCGACAGTCAGGGCTGACAGGTCTTCTAACGGGGTTTACCGGGTGATAATCCGTACTAAAGACTTGAATAAATAAAGGATATTGGAGCATAATAGCAATTTAGACGAATTAAGGCTCCGGTGAGGTGAAATTGAAAAAACAGGGTGTATCGATTGGAATTATCGGTCTTGGCACGATAGGAACCGGCGTCGCCCGGATCCTGCTTAAAAAGCGCGGGGAGCTGGAGGCGAGGCTCGGGTTCCCTATCGTCATAAAAAGGGTCGCTGACAGGGATATCAGGCGGAAGAGGGCGGTCAGGCTCCCTTTGAATGTCTTTACAACGAGCGCGGATAAAGTGCTGGACGACCCTGATATCGACATAGTCGTCGAACTCGCAGGAGGGATCCATCCTGCCAAAGAGATTGTGCTCAGGGCCATAAAGAACAGAAAGCATGTTGTAACAGCCAACAAACTGCTCCTTGCCACCGCGGGTACGGAAATATTCAGGGCCGCCCTGAAAAACAGGGTCGAGGTCTGGTTTGAGGCCGCTGTCGCGGGCGGTATTCCCATAATAAAAATTATCAGGGAAGCGCTTGCGGGCAACACGGTACAGGCAATATACGGGATAATCAACGGCACCTCAAATTATATTCTGACCAAAATGACCGATGAGGGTGTTGACTTTGCCGAGGCGTTAAAGCAGGCCCAGGCGCTTGGCTATGCCGAAGCCGACCCTGCGCTCGATGTTCAGGGGGGAGATTCCGCCCATAAACTGGCGATACTGGCTTCGCTGGCTTTCGGTGTGCCTTTCTCTCTGAAAAAAATATACACGGAGGGAATAACCAGGATAACCCCGATGGACATAGCTTTTGCGTCTGAGTTCGGTTACAGGATCAAACTCCTGGCAATAGCAAAGAGGACGAACAGGGAGATAGAGTTAAGGGTGCATCCGACGATGCTGCCCGGCGAGTATCTGATCTCAGGCGTTAACGGTGTTTTCAATGCCGTTTATGTTGAAGGCGACGCCGTCGGACCCACGCTTTATTATGGCAAGGGCGCCGGAGACATGCCCACCGGAAGCGCTGTTGTAAGCGACATAGTTGATATTGCCAGAAATATCCGGGCGGGCGCGGTCAACAGGATACAGGGGCTTGGAGCGCCTCAGGGCTCCGGACTGAAGATAAAGAAAATGGATAATGTGAGAAGCTGTTATTATCTCAGGTTCTCGGTGATGGATAAGCCCGGCGTGCTTTCCAGGATATCGGGCATCCTGGGTTCCCATGACATAAGCATAAAATCCGTTATCCAGAAAACGAGAAAAAAGGAAAAGGCCGTACCTCTTGTTATGATGACGCATGAGGCGCGTGAAAAAGATATGGTCGACGCCCTGAAAGAGATCAACAGGCTTTCGGTCGTCTCCGGCAGGGCGATGTACATCAGGGTCGAAAGCGCACAGACTTAGTGTGCGCCGTATCAACATTGCGCATTGAAAAAAATACCCGGTTCTCTTATAATTCTTAATTTTCAGTGATAATGATAATGAACGATATAAAGGCAGACAAAAAACTCGACATAAAAGGAGTGGTATGCCCGTACACCCTTGTGAAAACCAGGCTCGCGGTCGAGGACATAGAAGTGGGCCAGGTTCTTGAAGTGCTTCTGGATTATCCGGAGGCGTCGGAGAGCATACCCAGGGCAATGCTTAATTACGGTCATTCGGTCCTGAAAGTGGAAAAGATAAACCCGACGGACTGGATCATATATATAAAGAAAGAGGTTGAGGATTAATGGACTTCGCGGAAGAACAGCTTAAAAGATACAGCAGGCACATAATACTGCCTGAGGTCGGCGGCAAGGGGCAGAAGAAGATCTCCGGCGCGAAGGTCTTCATGATAGGCGCTGGAGGGCTCGGTTGTCCTGTCGGCTATTATCTGGCGGCAGCCGGCGTCGGGACCATCGCCATTATAGACAATGACACTGTTGAACTGAGCAACCTGCAGAGGCAGATAGCCCACAGTGTCAAAACGCTCGGGGTCAACAAAGCGGATTCCGCAAAACAGACCTTTGAGGCGCTTAACCCTGACGTCAATGTCATAGCCATAAAAGAGCGGATCAACAGCAGGAACATCCTTGACCTTATAAAGGACTATGATATTGTTGTGGACGGTTCTGATAATTTTCCGACCAGGTATCTTATTAATGACGCGTGTGTAATGCTCAAAAAGCCGCTTGTCAGCGGCGCCATTTTGAGGTTTGAGGGACAGGTGACAACAATAGTTCCTGGAGAAGGTCCCTGCTATCGCTGTTTGTTTGAATATCCGCCTCCTCCGGGCCTTGTGCCTTCGTGTCAGGAAGCAGGGGTACTCGGCGTCCTGCCCGGCGTTATCGGCGCTTTGCAGGCGACAGAGGTCCTGAAGCTGATACTCGGAAAAGGCGCTCCTCTTAAAGGTCAACTGCTGATATATGACGCGCTCGGCGCCAATTTCAGAAAGGTTAAGATACCAAAAAACCCGGCCTGTCCGATATGCGGAGAAAACCCGACAATAACAGAACTGACTGACTCGGAAGAGTACTGCTCAATATAACGGGGTCTATAAGGTAAGTCATTGGTAAAATGAGCAAGAAAAAAAAATTTATAAGAGGCCTGAAATGCAGGGAATGCGGAAGGGAATACAGCATTGACCCTGTATATGTGTGCGAGTTCTGTTTTGGCCCGCTGGAGGTCGTTTACAATTATGATGAGATCGGCAAGGTCCTGACAAAGGAAACGATCCTGTCCAGGCCGCGGAACTTATGGCGCTATAAAGAACTGCTGCCGCTTGAAAAGGAACCTGAAGGCGCGTACTTCACCGGTTATACCCCGCTTATGAAGGCCGACAACCTGGCAGAAATACTGGGGGTAAAAGAGCTTTATATCAAGGACGACACCGTCACGCACCCTACGCTGTCATTCAAAGACAGGGTGGTCGCGGTCGCGCTTGCAAAGGCAAAAGAGTTCGGCTTTGAGACTGTCTCATGCGCGTCAACCGGCAATCTCGCTCATTCTGTCTCAGCTCAGGGCGCGAGGGCAGGGTTCGAAAGATTCATTTTTATCCCTGCAAGCCTGGAGCACAGCAAGATTGTCGCTTCACTGGTCTATGAACCGAACCTCATTGCCGTGGACGGCAACTACGACGAGGTCAACAGGCTGTGCAGTGAGGTAGCGAACAAATACAGATGGGCGTTTGTGAACATAAACATCCGGCCCTTTTACGCCGAGGGTTCCAAGACGCAGGGATATGAGATCGTGGAACAACTTGGCTGGCGCGCGCCCGATAACGTGGTGGTCCCCTGCGCTAGCGGCTCTCTTATGACAAAGATATGGAAGAGCTTCAGGGAAATGAAAGAGATCGGCCTGATAGATCAGGTCAATACAAAGGTGTTTGCCGCCCAGGCGACCGGCTGTTCTCCAATAGTTACGGCAATAAAGCGGGGCATTGACGTTATAAAACCCGTAAAGCCCGATACAATTGCCAAGTCTCTTGCGATCGGTAATCCGGCTGACGGCTTTTACGCCACACAGGTCATTGAGGAAACCAAAGGTTTTGGCGAGGACGTCTCTGACCGGGAGATCGTAAACGCTATAAAACTGCTGGCAAGAACAGAGGGCGTTTTCGCGGAGACAGCCGGCGGAGTTACTCTTGCGTCTACAATAAAACTTATAAATGGGGGGCACATCAAAAAAGACAGCTTAACCGTGATGTGTATTACAGGCAACGGCCTCAAGACCCAGGAAGCGCTTGTCGGCCACACGGTTGAACCGCACTACATTAAACCGAATCTGGCGGCCTTTGAAGAGGTCCTTAAGAAAATAAAGCAGGATACTTGATTTCACAGATAAAATAAAAAGTACAGGAATAATAAGTATTATGACAAGGAGGGACAATAAATGGCTGTAAAGATAAAAATACCTACACCGCTTCAGAGATTGACAAAAGGTCAGGAGGAAGTGACCAGCGAGCCCGGTACCCTGATCGAGATCATTAACTCTCTGGACAAGCAGTATCCCGGCCTGGGTGAAAGAATATCCGAGTCAGGCAAGATAAGAAGGTTCGTCAATATCTACATAAACGAAGAAGATATGCGGTTTCTAAGCGCTGAGAACACACAGGTCAAGGACGGCGATGAAGTCTCAATAGTGCCCGCGATCGCGGGAGGCTTTTAACAGATGATTTCACAGATTAAACAGCGAGATTACTCTGATAAAAATATGTATCTGTGTAATCGCATTTAGAATCGGTGTAATCAGTCCCCCTTCTTTGTTTTCACAAAGAAAACAGGGGGACAAGGAGGATACAATGAAAAGGCGGGTAAAACTAACCTTCCCTCAAAACCTGATCAAAGAGCCGGTGATCTTTACCATGGCAAAGAAGTTCGACATAATGCCGAACATCAGAAGGGCAAGGGTTACCGAGACTGTCGGGGAAATGGTCGTAGAGCTTGAAGGCTCTGAAGAGAACCTGGAAAAAGGCATTGAGTCTCTGAGGCAGAACGGCGTAGAAGTAGACGCCGCAGAGGGAGACATTGTGGAATAATCATGGAGGCATGGCAGGGAATAATAAAACGATACCGGAAATATCTCAGTGTTACTGACAAGACGCCGGTAATTACTCTTTATGAGGGCAACACTCCATTATTCAAGTCCGATAATCTAAGCAGGTTCCTGCACCAGGACATCAACCTCTATTTTAAGTATGAAGGCGCCAACCCCAGCGGCTCTTTTAAAGACCGCGGAATGACCCTTGCTATTTCCAGGGCTGTAGAGGCAGACGCAAAAGCTGTTATCTGCGCTTCAACCGGCAATACATCCGCGTCCGCGTCAGCATACGCGGCAAAAGCGGGCATTGCCGCGATCGTGCTCATCCCTGAAGGACAGATAGCCACGGGCAAGCTCGCGCAGGCCATGATCCATAGCGCGAGGGTACTGCAGGTAGAAGGCAATTTTGACGAAGCGCTTGAGATAGTAAAACAGCTTGTGAAAAAACATCCTGTTACGCTTGTCAATTCCATAAACCCCTACAGGCTTGAAGGGCAAAAAACAGCGGCATTCGAGGTCTGCGACGCACTGGGCGCCGCGCCGGATCATCACGCGCTTCCGGTGGGCAACGCTGGGAATATAACCGCTTACTGGAGGGGCTACAGCGAATACAAAAAAGCCGGCATTATCAGGTCCCTGCCTAAAATGATTGGTTTTCAGGCGGCAGGAGCGGCTCCGATAGTTCTCGGGCGCCCTGTGGAAAAACCTGAAACAATCGCGACCGCGATACGTATCGGAAACCCCGCAAGCTGGAAAAACGCTGTTGCCGCCCGGGATGAATCAGGCGGCCGGATAGACGCTGTAACCGATGAGGAAATAATAGATGCTTATAAACTTATTTCCTCAAAAGAAGGGGTCTTTTGTGAGCCCGCGTCTGCCGCGTCTCTGGCAGGTGTAATAAAATTGTCAAAGGAAGGGTACTTCAGGGATGGAGAGACCGTAGTATGTACGCTTACAGGCAACGGACTGAAAGACCCTGACACGGCACTGAACGTATCTGCAAAACCCGTAAGAGTAAAAGCGGATGTTTCAGAAATAGAGAACCTTCTTGAAGACATACTTTAAAAAAATAAGCAGAGAGGAGCGAGTAACAGGTAGCGGGAAAAAACAGGTCTCTCTACTCTCTACCCGGTGCTTGCTGCTTTAGTAAGATATGAAATACATTGTACTGGTCGGCGATGGCATGGCGGGCAGGCCGATAAAAAAACTCGGCAACAAAACCTGTCTGCAAAAAGCGCGGACTCCTAATATGGACTTTATAGCTGTCAACGGCGTTGCAGGCAGTTTAAAGTCCATTCCAGAGGGTCTTGCACCCGGCTCTGATGTGGCGAACCTCTCGATCTTCGGATACAACCCGTCAAAATATTTCAGCGGACGGGCTCCGATAGAGGCAGTTTACCGGGGCATTTCGCTCGGGCCGAAGGACGTGGCCTTCAGGTGCAACCTTGTTACTCTGGAATTCAGAAATTCCAAAAACAACGACAAGACCCTGATGGAGGATTACAGCGCGGGGCATATCTCCACAAAAGAGGCCGGATCAATGATCCGGCACATAAATAATAAGCTCGGCAATAAAGATATCTGTTTTTATCCCGGCATGAGCTACCGTCACCTTATGGTATGGAAAAACGGAAAGCACAGGATGAAGTGCACACCGCCTCATGATATACCCGGGAAGATCATTGCTGACTATCTGCCCTCAGGCGAGGGCGGCAGGGTCCTCAGGATGCTGATGGAGCAGTCAAGAGACCTCCTTCTGTCGCACCCTGTAAACAGGAAAAGGATCCAGCAGGGCTTACCCCCTGCGAACAGCCTGTGGTTCTGGGGACAGGGCAGGAGACTGTCCATACCTTTATTCAGGAAAAAATACGGCCTCAGGGGCGCGGTCATATCCGCCGTTGACCTGATAAAAGGCCTTGGCTTATGCGCGGGCTTTGATATTCTGAACGTAAAAGGGGCAACAGGATATCTTGATACCAATTACACCGGCAAGGCAAGGACCGCGCTTAATGCCCTTAAAAAATTTGATATCATATACCTGCATGTCGAAGCACCCGATGAGGCGGGCCACATTGGTGACATAAAAGCAAAGATCCAGGCTATTGAGGACTTTGACTCAAAGGTCGTTGGAACGGTCTTAAAAGGACTGCAAAAGACAGGAGACTGCAGTATACTTCTTGTACCTGACCATGCCACTCCGATCAGCGTAAAGAGCCATACCGCAGAGGCTGTTCCATTCGCGATATACAGGTCAGGCGATCACAAAGTTCAGGAAGCAACAACCGGAATAAAGTCGTTTTCAGAGAATATTTGCAGGGCAAAAAACGCGCTGTCTTTTGAACAGGGATATAAATTGATGGATTATTTCATAAAAAAGTAGCGAGCAACGAGTAGCGGGTAGCGAGACAGGCAAACACTAATCATTGTTTTCATTATTACAATTAAAAAGCAATTTTTTTGCCGGTTGGAATTTAGCTGCTGTAAACTTATAATGTTACGAAGGCAAGTAATCTCTCTACTCTCTACTTGCTACTCGCTACTTAACCTCGGAGAGGCTGGATAATGGCTTTAATAGTCCAAAAATACGGGGGCACTTCTCTCGCTGATACTGAGCGCGTAAAAGCCGTTGCCGAGCGCGTGGTATCAACGTCAAAACAGGGGAATCAGGTCATAGTTGTCGTGTCCGCAATGGCTGGTGAGACCGATAAACTGATAAAACTGTCGCATGAGATCACTGACAGGCCGGATGAAAGGGAAATGGACCTTCTGCTGTCTTCCGGAGAGAGGGTAACCAGCGCTCTTACAGCCATGGCCATCCAGAAGCAGGGAAAAGACGCGATAAGCCTTACCGGGAGACAGGTCGGAATTATAACCGACAGCGCGCATACAAAAGCAATGATCGAACGCATTGATACAAGCAGGCTTAAAAAAGAGCTTGACGAGGGCAGGATCCCTGTTGTCGCGGGCTTTCAGGGAATAGACGAATTTTCCAATGTCACGACCCTTGGCAGGGGAGGTTCGGATACGTCGGCTGTCGCGATCGCCGCGGCGCTGAATGCCGACCTGTGCGAAATATACACGGATGTTGAGGGAGTCTATACGACAGACCCTCATATGATCAAAGAGGCCCGGAAGCTCGACAAAATTTCATATGACGAGATGCTGGAAATGGCAAGCCTGGGGGCCAGGGTTCTCCATGGCCGTTCAGTTGAGGTAGCAAAAAAATTTAATGTGCCGCTTGTGATACGCTCGAGCTTCAGCAGCAGCCCGGGGACCATTGTTGTGAAGGAGGATGAGGAAATGGAAAAGATCGTAGTATCCGGAGTCACCTATGACAAGAACCAGTCAAGGATCACAATTCTGAGCGTGCCGGACAGGCCAGGAATAGCCGCCACTCTTTTCAACGCTATCGCGAACGCGGATATAGTGGTCGATATGATCGTGCAGAACGTAGGCAGTGACGCTAAATCAACTGACATATCTTTTACCGCGCCGGTGGCCGACTGCGGCAAGGCCTTTGAGATCACAAAAAAAATATCCGACGAACTGGGCGCGAAAGGCGTGAACATAAAGGAAGACATCGCTAAGGTCTCTATCCTGGGTGTGGGAATGCGCTCCCACTTCGGTATTGCCGCGAGAATGTTCTCCTCACTGGCTGAAAAGGGCATAAATATAATGATGATAAGTACGTCTGAGATCAAGGTATCATGCATAATTGACATCAAGCAAACAGAAGAGGCTGTCAAGATCCTGCACGGGGTTTTTAATCTTGCCGGATAATGACCGTAAATTTTGAAACTATCCGGTCAATATGCTACATTAATATCCTATGCGAAGCATTGAGATCTACGATACCACATTAAGGGACGGCGCCCAGTCAGAAGATATTTCGTTTTCTGTCGAGGATAAACTGCGTATTACCGGGAAGCTCGATGAGCTTGGTATCCACTATATAGAAGGAGGGTGGCCCGGCTCTAACCCCAGGGACGCGGAGTTTTTCAAACTGATAAAAAAGCTCAGGCTCAAGACCTCTGAGATTGCCGCGTTCGGCGCGACACACAGGGCATCTGTCAAGGTAAATAAGGATCCCAGCATCAAGGCACTGCTTGCCGCAAAAACGCCGGTCATCACCATTGTCGGCAAAACCTGGGACTTCCACGCGCGTGAAGCGCTCAGGGTCTCACTCAAGACAAACCTGGACCTGATCTATAACACCATTGTGTATCTGAAAAAAAGAGTTCCAAAGGTCTTTTTTGACGCCGAGCATTTCTTTGACGGTTATATGGCCAACCCGGAATACGCCGTTAAGGCGCTGGAGACCGCGGTAGACGCCGGCACAGACTGCCTTGTGCTCTGCGACTCGAACGGCGGAACACTGCCTCAGGACCTGGGAGATATAGTAAAGATCGTGATCGAAAAATTTAAGACCCCGATCGGGATCCATGCTCACAATGATGCTGAGTGTGCTGTTGCAAACTCAATGATCGCCGCACGGCTCGGGGCGTCGCAGGTCCAGGGCACTATTAACGGCCTTGGTGAAAGATGCGGTAACGCAAATCTGATCTCAGTAATCGCAAATTTAAAGATAAAGCTTAAGTATAATTGCATAACAGCCGGTAAATTAAAGAAATTAAAAGAGGTATCAAGGTTTGTCACAGAGATATCAAATCTCAGGCACTTCAAAAGACAGCCTTTTGTAGGTGACAGCGCTTTCGCGCACAAAGGCGGGATCCATGTCAGCGCGATACAGAGGAGATCAGAGACCTATGAGCACATAAAACCCGAGCTTGTGGGCAATTATCAGAGAGTCCTTATATCCGACCTGAGCGGCAAAAGCAACATCCTCAGAAAGGCAAAAGAGTTCAGGCTAAAGATAGACCATGATTCACCTAAAGTGGCTGAGATCATAAGGGAGCTGAAGGACCTTGAAAATCAGGGTTTTCAGTTTGAAGGCGCTGAGGCGTCATTTGAGCTGTTAATGAAAAAGGCTTTCGGGCTTCACAGAACATTCTTTGATCTTATAGGCTTTCGTGTAATTGATGAGAAAAGACAAGAAAAGGAAAAACCCCTTAGCGAGGCCACCATAATGGTAAAGGTCCGGGGCAAGATGGAACATACAGCCGCAACAGGTAACGGCCCTGTTAACGCGATCGATAACGCTCTTAGAAGAGCGCTTGAAAAATTTTATCCCCAGCTCAAACAGGTAAAGCTTATTGACTACAAGGTCAGGGTCCTGGCGGCAGGGAAAGGGACATCTGCAAAGGTCAGGGTATTAATAGAGTCAGGCGACAACACTCACAAATGGGGAACGGTCGGGGTATCCGACAATATAATAGAGGCCTCATGGCAGGCTCTTGTAGACAGTATCGAGTATAAACTCCTGCGCGGCTAAGTTTACAGAAGTAGAAAGTAGAGAGTAACCCCGAAAAGTCGGGATCTCCGCTTCGCTACGACAAGTAGAGAGATTTTAGATTAGAAAAGATGGAAGAAACAGGTGTAATCATACAGACCGAGGGGGACATAGCAAAGGTCGTCGTACAAAAAAAGAGTATGTGCGAGGGGTGCTCGGCATCAAGCGCATGTAAGCCGTCTGATAAAGGGATGGAGATCGAAGCATTAAACCCGATCCAGGCAAGGGTCGGACAAACAGTCAGGGTCTCACTGAGGCCCCAGGCATATATGAAAGGAGCGCTTTTCATTTACGGACTGCCTCTGGTCGCCTTTATAGCAGGGGTAATTATTGGCAAGAACCTGGGTGAAACGTATTTGACCCGGATAAATTCGGATATTGTATCCTTTCTTGGCGGTATCATCGCGTTTATACTGAGCTTTCTGGTCGTTAAGAGCTGGAGCAGGAAGGCGGAAAAGAACCTGGAGCAGAAACCTGTCATAGAGGAAATACTTGATACTGAGTCATTAAGTCAATAAGTAATCAGGTCATTAGAAAAATGACTCAATGACTCAATGACTTAATAACTAAATAACTTGTTGTAGGAGGCTGGATGGCAAACTTTGAACTTGAAAAAATCAGGAACGTCACGGTCATCGCCCACGGCGGCGCGGGTAAGACATCGCTCGTTGAAGCGATGCTTTTCGATTCAAAGGCAACCGACAGGCTTGGAAAGGTTGACGCCGGCAACACAGTCACGGATTACGAGCCCGAAGAAATTGAGCGCAAAATATCAATATCATCGGCAACCGCTTTTTGTGAATGGAACGGATACAGGATCAACTTGATTGATACCCCCGGCTATATAAGTTTCCTGGAAGACACCAGGTCCTGCCTCAGCATCACGGACGGTGCTGTGGTAATAGTCAGCGCCCTTTCAGGAGTAAAAGCTGAAACAGAAAAGATATGGAAGTATGCCTGCCAGTATGAAGTGCCGAGAATAGTGTTCGTTAATAAAATGGACAGAGAGAACGCTAATTTTGACCGCGCTATCGGAGAGATTGAAACATCCTACGAATCCGCCGCTATTCCTTTAAATATACCCATAGGCTCCGGAGATAGCTTTGAAGGCGTCATAGATATTGTCAATATGAAAGCCATGAGATTCAAGGACGGGAAATTTTCCGCGGACAGCATTCCTGACGAACTGAAACCTGCTGCTGACAAGTACCGCACGAAACTGGTGGAAAAAATAGCGGAATCTGATGATACTCTGATAGAGAAATACCTGGAGGGCGGAGAACTTACTGATGAAGAGATCCATAAGGGGTTAAGGGAAGGCTCCATAACAAGAAGGTTTATCCCGGTGGTATGCGGCTCCGCAGCCGGAAACATCGGGATACAGCAGCTCCTTGACACTATTTCAGTATGTCTGCCTTCTCCGCTTGAAATGGCAAATATAACTCCGATCTTCGGTGTCAATCCCAGGAATGACGAAAAGATCGAAAGAAAACCGGCTGAGTCAGACCCTCTTTCAATGCGCGTATTTAAAACAATTGCCGATCCGTTCGCGGGCAGACTTACTATCTTCAGGGTATTCTCCGGCGTTTTAAAGGCTGACTCAACTGTTTATAATTCAACAAGGGAAAGCAGGGAAAAAATTGGAAATATTTTTTATCCGCTCGGGAAAAAGCAGGTTCCCGTTCAAAAGGCCGGCCCTGGTGAAATTGCGGTAGTTGCCAAGCTTAAGTATACAAAAACAGGCGATACCCTGTGCGATATGGGTAATCCCATCCGCTTTGAGCAGATGAAGTTCGCCGATCCCATGATCTCCTACGCGATCGCTCCCAAAAGCAGGGGGGACGAGGAGAAGGTCAGCACCGGGCTCCAGAAAATGCTTGACGAGGACCCGACCCTCAAATTCCACCGTGATACTGAAACAAAAGAGATGATACTTTCCGGAATGGGCCAGGTGCACCTTGAGGTCACGCTTGAAAAGCTCAAGAGAAAATTCGGCGTTGAAGTTGAAATGAAAACGCCCAAGATCCCTTACAGGGAAACGATCAAAAGATCCTCCAGGGCCCAGGGCAGATACAAGAAACAGTCAGGCGGACGGGGGCAATACGGTGACTGCTGGATCGAAATAAAGCCTTTACGCGGCGGCGCCAATTTTGAATTTATAAACAAAATAGTCGGCGGAGTGATACCCAGGCAGTACATCCCCGCGATCGAGAAAGGAATAACTGAAACCATGCTTGGAGGGATAATAGCCGGTTACCCGATGGTCGATCTTCAGGCAAAGGTTTACGACGGCTCATATCATCCGGTAGACTCTTCTGAAATGGCGTTCAAGATAGCAGGTTCCATGGCCCTCAAAAAAGCCGTGCAGGGTGCAAACGCGGTCCTTCTTGAACCGATACTTAAGATCGAGGTCGTTACGCCGGATGAGTTCCTGGGAAACGTAATTGGCGACCTGAACGGCAAGCGCGGCAAGGTCCAGGGAGTGGAACCCATGTCCGGAGGCAACCAGAATATTATCGCGCTCGTGCCCATGGCTGAAACGCTTACGTACGCGAACCAGCTGAACTCGCTTACAAGCGGCCGAGGGATGTACTCTATAGAGTTTTCTCATTACGAAGAGGTCCCGGCGCATCTGGCGCAGAAGATCATCGCCGAAAGAACAAAACCAAAAGAAGAGTAGGCAGCCGGACATGCCGGCGCCTGGACAGTAACCCCCATTACAGGAACGGACTTTAAAACGGGGTAAAGGAGATAAGTCTTTGTCTATAGAATTTTTTGTGGGAATTATTTCAGGCGCGCTGATAATAATAGCGGCTTTTTTGATCCCTTTAATCATACAGCTTAAAAAAACAGCAGTGACCGCTGACAATTTCCTCAGGGAAACCCGGGAAGAGCTTACCCCTCTGCTGGCAGAGCTCAAACAAAGCACAGAAAGGCTGAACAGGGTGACCGAAGGTATAGAGGATTCCGTCAGGAACGTCCGGAACGCGGCGCACGCGGTTGGAGAAACCGGCAAACTGGTTGATGAGCTGAACAGCTTTGTAAGGAAAAAAGGTCTTTCTTTTACCGTAATGACCGCCAGTATAGGGATGGGTGTAAAGACAGCCTTATCAACCCTTGCAAAGGGCGTCCTTAAAAAAGAACCCGAAAAAAAAGAGGATTCATGATAGATAGAGTATAATTTATAGTATACCGGAGGTAATGAACTATGAGTGAGCATAACAGCTGTTCAACAGGCAAAGTATTCTGGTCCTTTATCCTTGGAGGTATAGTCGGAGCCGGTGTTACCCTGCTGCTGGCGCCGCAGTCCGGACAAGAGTCGCGGGAAAGAATAAGGGAGCTGGCAGAGGACATTAAGGACAAGACCTCAGATTACGTCGACCAGGCCAGGGATACTGTCAGGACCACCGTTGAAAAAGGTAAAGGTTTTTTTGAGAACAGGAAGTCAGTTCTCTCGACGGCAATAGAAGCAGGCAAAGAGGCGTACGAAAAAGAGAAGAATAAAATTTCGTAATTGCCGGCGGCAGTATATAGTGAAAACGCGATATATTCTCATTCCGGTCATGTTGCTGTTGAGCGCGCTGGTCGTCTATGTCCTTTATCCTACAGATGAAAACAGGATAAGAAAGATCATCAGTAACTGCGGGCAGGCCATTATCTCTGAAGACATTGACGGTCTGATGGGATCCATTTCGTATAATTACCTCGACGACTACGGCAATAGTTACCTGTGGCTGAAAACAGCCTTCCAAAGGGTCTTTGAACAACTCAGCGACATAAAGATCGAAAAGAACATAATAGCCATATCTGTCAACGATGACTTCGCGGAGGTCGAACTTTCAGCGCGCGTTCTCGCGTCAAGGGGAGAAGAAAAAGGATACATAATAGGTGACCCGGCAACTACCGGAAAAATAAAGGTATCCTTTGAAAAGACCGCTAATAAGTGGTTAATAACAAAAACCGAGGGGGTGTTTGACAAAAACCCCCCTGCAGGCTATTGGTGATCATGACGAACTGTAAACCCCGTTAAAAAGGTGTCGCGTCTCGGTGGCTTTAGACCACCGACTGCGACAGATTTTTTAACCTCCGATTTCATTGAAGGCTTTCTTTTAACAGGGTAAAGGGCGGCAGGACTTACAGATCGAGATATTTTTTCAGTATTGACACATCGGTTGAAATATAACATAAACCTGTAATAAAATAGAGCTCTGGGAAATACATGCTTGTTGAATTCAGCATAATTCCTGTCGGCAGGGACAGCAGTATCAGCTAAATAAATAAGGTTAACTTATGGAAAAATTCATCGGACTTGATGCCGGTTCTGTCAGCGTAAAGCTCGCGGTCCTGGACAGCAAGGGCAATATCCTCGACACAAAATATGTCAGGCATAAAGGAAGACCCCTTTTTATCGCCTATGAGCTTCTCGGTAATGCGGGCTCTGAGGCGTCATTGAGCGTAACCGGCTCCGCGGGAAGGCTCATCGCGGAGATACTCGGCATACGGCCTCTTAACGAGATCGTTGCCCAGAGTTATTCAACAAAAAAGCTGTATCCCCATGTAAGGACTATCATTGAAATGGGCGGAGAGGACTCAAAGCTCATTCTGCTTGAAAACGGCAAGGTAAAAGAATTTTCCATGAACTCGGTCTGCGCCGCGGGCACAGGATCTTTCCTTGACCAGCAGGCCGAAAGGCTTAAACTTACAATAGAAGAGTTCAGCAAAATCGCCCTTGAGTCAAAAAACCCGCCCAGGATCGCGGGGCGCTGCAGTGTTTTTGCCAAATCAGATATGATCCACCTGCAGCAGATAGCAACGCCTCTGAAAGACATTGTTGCAGGCCTTTGTTTTGCTGTCGCAAGAAATTTCAAAGGCAGTATATGCAAGAACATGACGCTTACCGGGCCAATAAGTTTTCAGGGAGGAGTTGCTGCCAATAAAGGCGTTGTAAGGGCGTACAGGGAGGTCTTTGATCTTGAGACCCTTATAATTCCGGAACACTTCGCAATAATGCCCGCCATAGGAGCGGCCCTGAAAAACATTGAGCAGGGGCACAAAAATTCCTTTGATGTAAAAAAACTCGAGGATTTTATGTTATCCCTTGGCGACCAGGAAGAATCAGAATGCCTTCAACCGCTTGGCAATGTCCGGGGGCGGGAAGATAAGGGTATAGGAAGCCGCGAAGACAGGAGTTTCTCAACTTCTCAACTTCTCAAACTCTCAGCTTCTGAAAAGACCGACGCCTATCTGGGCATAGACATAGGCTCCATCAGTACAAACCTTGCTGTTATAGATGAAAAAGGCAGGCTCCTGGCAAAAAGGTATCTGATGACAGCCGGACAGCCGATCAAGGCCGTAATGCAGGGCCTTGATGAAATAGGGAGAGAGACAGGGGACAAGGTCAGTATCCTGGGTGTAGGCACGACCGGCTCAGGAAGATACATGATAGCTGATTTTGTCGGCGCTGACATTGTCAAGAATGAGATAACCGCGCAGGCCCAGGCAGCAGTGGAAATAGACCCCGAGGTTGACACCATCTTTGAGATCGGCGGACAGGACTCAAAATATATTTCGCTGAAGGACGGAATAATTGTTGATTTTGAAATGAACAAGGCGTGCGCCGCGGGAACAGGCTCATTCCTGGAAGAGCAGGCCGAAAAACTCGGAATATCGATCAAAAAAGATTTCAGCGATATGGCTTTCAGATCAAAGTGCCCTTCATCCCTTGGGGAGAGATGCACTGTTTTCATGGAAAACTCGCTCCTTTCAAGACAGCAAAGAGGTGTTCCAAAAGAGAACCTCGTCGCGGGTCTTTCCTATTCGATAGTGCAGAATTATATCAACCGGGTGGTAGGTGACAGGCCGATAGGAAAAAAGATCTTCTTTCAGGGCGGCGTGACCTTTAACAAGTCGGTGGTGGCCGCATTTGAAAAGTACCTTGATAAACAAATTATTGCTCCGCCAAATCACGACGTGACCGGCGCTATCGGCATGGCGATAATCGCCATGAGGCACATGGAAGGTCAGAAGTCAATTGACAACCCTCCAAAAGACCGGCGGGCAAGCAGACAGCGGACAACAACTTTTAAAGGTTTCGACCTTTCAAAAAGAAAGTATGAAATAAAGTCTTTTGAGTGCAAAGGCTGCGATAACCTTTGCGAAATAAACAGGGTCAAAATAGAGGGAGAAAAAGACCCCCTGTTCTACGGAAGCAGGTGTGAAAAGTATGATGTCAAGCGAAAGAAAAAATCTTCTTCAGAGCCCGCGATGCCCGACCTCTTTGCGGAGAGAGAACATCTGCTTACAAAGGCCCACAATAAATATATAGAAAAATCCGAAATCCGAAATCCGAAATCCGAAATTAAGAGCATAGCCCGTATCGGTATCCCAAACATTTTCTTTTTCCACGATTATCTGCCGTTCTGGAGCACTCTGCTATGGGAACTGGGTTTTGAGGTTGAGACCTCCGGAGAGACCAGCAGGCCTATAATCAACAAAGGGGTTGAGAGCATACTGGCCGAAAGCTGTTTCCCTCATAAGGTCGCGCACGGTCACATAAAAGCACTGTTCGAGAGGAAAGTGGACGCGATCCTTATACCGAGCTTTATCGATTTTGATTCCACCGAATTAACGCGCAGTTATGCGTGCCCGTACGCGCAGACTATGCCCTATATCGCGAATGTCACTTTTAATGGAAACGGCTCATCAGGAAACAAAACCAGGGTGCTGAGACCCGTGGTTGATCTTTCTCAGGGAGAAAAATATTTCCTGAAAGAGATCCACCGGTCTCTGAAACCGTTCAACGTGTCAATGGGCATGATCAAAAAAAGTGTCGCAAAGGCCAAACAGGCACAGGAAGAATTTGTCTCGGCCATAAAGAAAAGGGGCCGGGAAATATTGGACAATATAGACAAAAAAACTATCGTTATTGCCGGGCGCTCATACAATGCCTTTGACCCTGGAGTTAACCTGGAGATCCCTAAAAAACTGGCCGACATAGGGGTCTTCTCCATCCCAATGGACTTTCTGCCCATAGAGGCCGTCGACATAACAAAGACATGGCCCAATATGTACTGGAGGTCCGGACAAAACCTGTTAAAGGCGGCCGAGATAATCAGGGACCACCCGTACCTGTTCGCGCTTTACATAGGTAATTTTTCCTGCGGTCCCGATTCATTCATCCACAGGTTTTTTAAAGAGGCTATGGGCGGCAAGCCGTTCCTGCAGCTGGAGATAGACGAGCATAGCGCGGGCGCGGGAGTAATAACAAGATGCGAAGCATTTATCGACAGCATTATGGAAAGAAAAAATATTCCTGTTAGAGCGCCCGGAAAGATACGGCCGCTTTCGCTTGGCAAAGGCTCTAACAACAGGGTGGTTTATATTCCCAGGATGTCTGACCATTCCTTTGGACTCGCGTCAGCGTTTGAATCCTGCGGGGTTGATGCCGAGGTAATGGACACGCCTGATCTGGAGACAGTAAAAGTCGGAAGGAGGCATGTATCAGGAAAAGAGTGTTACCCATGCGCAATAACCACCGGCGACATGGTAAAAAAGACAATGGCATCAGACTTTGACCCGTCACGGGCCGCTTTTTTCATGCCTTCAGGTTCAGGGCCGTGCCGCTTCGGGCAGTACAATATACTGCACAGGCTTGTCCTTGATAAAATAGGGCTTGCAGAGGTGCCCATATTTGCTCCGAACCAGGACACCTCTCTTTACAGGGACCTTGGGATAATCGGAAATGATTTCACAAGACAGGCATGGAAAGGCATCATTGCAGTCGACCTGCTTATCAAGTGCCTGCATGAGACCAGGCCCTATGAGATCAACAAAGGTGAGACAGAAAGCGTTTATAATGAATTCCTCCGGAAAATAAGAGCAACGATAAACGGGAGCCGGAACGGAGCGCATATCGGTCTGCTCAGGGGAATAAAACAGGTCTTCTCACAAATACCAAAGAACAGCGAGACAAGACCCCTGATCGGCATTATAGGAGAAATATTTGTCAGACAGAATGCCTTTTCAAATGAAGATGTCATCAAAAAGGTTGAACAGCTCGGCGGTGAAGTATGGCTGGCGCCTTTTGAAGAATGGATATATTACGTAAATTTCACGGCCGCCCGCAGGGCCGTGCGCAGATTGAAGAAAGACCCATTCGACATAAACAACCTGGGAGAGATCTTAAGCCTTTATATTTCACGTTCTGTCCAGAAAAAGGTCGAGCATAAGTTCTCAAATGTGTTTAAAGGTTCTCTTAGGTCCCTTAGAGAACCTTCCACGGCAGAACTGCTTAAAAATGCCTCGCCTTATCTCCACGATTCATTCGAAGGAGAGGCAGTGTTAAGCATGGGCAAGGCAATAGACTTTGTAAAAAATGGTTCTTCAGGTATAATCAGTGTCATGCCCTTTGGCTGTATGCCGGGAACAATAGTAAGCGCGCTGTTAAAGGGTCTTAAGCAGGATAGAGGTATACCCTGCCTGAGCGTAGCTTATGACGGAGCAGAGGCAAACTGTTTCGAGATACAGCTTGAGGCCTTCATGCACCAGACGCATGAGCATAACGAAAGTAGCAAGTAGCAAGTAGCAAGTAGAGAGATTTTAGATTTTAGATTTTAAATTTGTTCTCTCTACTCTCTACTCGTTACTCTCTACTTCTTAAAGGAGAGGAGGTGATGAGGTGGGAAATGTTGTAAAATGGCGCAAGAAAAAAATGAGCAAGCATAAACATAAAAAGCTTCTGAAAAAAACCAGGCATAAGAACAAGAAATAACTCCGTATATGCCCGCCCTGTCGCAAACTCGCAGAGAAAATCGGGATTTTTTTATATCCTTGCGATCACCTTAAGCCCTGTCCAGAAGACCCTGGGCTGCCGGGACCGTATTGATAAGGGACAATCAGCATTAAGCCCGTTCTGATCAATGCATATCAGATCTTCTGAGCCTGGCCGATCATCGCTAAGTCATTCTTAAGCATGCTCTGGCATATCATTGGATAATCTTTAAAATTCAAAGTGTTAGATTGGCCGGGACATTTAGCGAGATCTTCAGGGACCTAAGTGCGGATCATGATTTTCTTTTTATTTTATCGTAGTTACAGACTAAAACCTAAACCAGTGTCTCATAGTTTGAGACTGAACGGCGGTTTGCAGTAGTGTTGACAATATCTTTTTGTACCATCAATAATAGACGATGGCCATAACAGGACTCAGCGCGCGAAATATTGGATATACCGGCATCGAAAGGGACTTTGTTTTAAATCTCATCGCCCTTCAGGGCAGTGAGATATTTGAACTCTTCAGCCTTGCCAACACAGTCCGGGTAAATGCCCGGGGCAACAGGGTTGACCTCTGCTCAATTGTTAATGCCAAGTCAGGGGCATGTCCTGAGGACTGTTCTTTCTGTCCACAGTCCGCGCACAGCGGCGCAAACGTTGAAACCTATCCCCTTAGCGGAAAGGGAGAGATCCTTGACGCTGCCATAAAAGCAAAATCGCTGGGTGTTAAAAGGTTCTGCGTCGTAACCAGCGGTAAAAAGGTATCGGCAAAAGAACTGGACGCAATATGCGGCTTTGTCTCGGGGATAAGAAAGATCGGGCTTCTTCCATGCGCCACACTCGGTATGCTCACCGCTTCAGAGCTTAAAGACCTGAAAGACGCGGGACTTCACAGGTACCATCACAATCTTGAAACATCAGAGGCATTTTTCAGTGAGATATGCACGACCCATACATACAGGGAAAAGGTAAAAACCATTGAGGCGGCAAAATCCATTGGTCTTTCCATATGCAGCGGAGGGATCTTCGGCCTGGGAGAGTCCTGGCGGGACAGAATTGATATGGCCTTTGCTTTAAAAGACATAGGAGTGGATTCCGTGCCTGTTAATTTTCTTTCGCCGGTACCCGGAACCCCTCTGGGGGGAAGGCAGCATCTGAGCCCGATTGAGGCATTAAAGATAATAGCTGTCTACAGGCTTATCCTTCCCGCTTGCGAGGTAAGGGTGTGCGGAGGAAGGCACTCGACCCTCAGAGATCTGGTCTCCCATATTTTCACGGCCGGGGCCGATGGGATGTTGATCGGGAATTATCTGACAACTGTCGGCAGGAACCCGGTGGATGACCTGCAAATGATCAAAGATCTGGAGCTTGAACTCTAATGTCCCGGAACCGGGCCGCATCGACAAGGAACAGGAATTACAGCGTAAGGATGAGGGCGTCAAAGCAGGGCCTCCATATATCCGGCGCAGAGGGCATATATGACAGGAACGACGTCACCAGGATCGTACAGGCCTACACCGAGCGGGCTTTGCTTCATGAAAAGGGAAGGGCAGATGAAATAAACATGATTATTGAGGAACTGAAGGAAAAACCCCGAAGGATCTCTTCTCTGCCGCTTTGCACTCTTAATACCAGGAACCCTGACCATGTAAAAAAATCAGCCATTAAGATCCTGACATCAGCAGGGATAACAGAAAGGGCTGTTGAAGAGGCGTTCAGGTCGCTTAATATCGGCATAACCATGAGGGGCGCCATGCTGATGGATATTGAGGGGGTCAGGCTTGAGCCGGACCTTCTCAGGGGCGTGCGGGTCACGCGCATGGGCATAACCAGGGTCGCGGCAGCGACCCTCTCCAAAAAATTAGGAAGGCTGGACCTTAATAACTTTGCCGTAAAAGAAGCGCTTATTCTTGCAAGCAAGGCTCATAAGCACCCCATGCTCCTTGGAGAGCTCTGTATATCCGATGACCCCAGTTATACAACAGGATACGTTGTTACCCGCAAATACGGATACATCAGACTGCCCCGTATAAAGAAACGGGGTATCCCTTACGGAGGCAGGGCGTTCTTTATTACAGGCGGAGAGGTCAAAGACCTTGTCAAATACCTGCAAAAAACTCCGGTTCTCGTCAATAAGATAAGGCCGTGCAGAGGAACAATATCATTAAATGGACTTTTTGAACGTAAGTCTCGTCGCTAATCCTGCTGCCGGCAGACTGGAACCGGGAGACCTTGAGAAAATAGAGAATACCCTGAGGAAAAGGGTATATCTTACAAGCTTTACCACCAGGAAAAAAGGTGACGCTCTCCTGACCGCCAGGGAGCTTACAGGTAGCGACCTGGTCATAGTAGCAGGCGGCGACGGCACCCTTAATGAGGTGATAAACGGTTTGATGACTTCCCGGCATTCTTTTCTGCGTGAAACTCCGGTCGCGTTACTTCCGCTTGGAACGGCAAATGTCCTTGCCGGTGAACTGAGGGTCCCTGTGAGTATTAATGAGGCTATTGACCTGGCCCTTACCGGCGCACCAATGAAAATAGCCCTTGGCAGGATCAATGATCGTTATTTCGCGCTTATGGCCGGTATCGGGTTTGACGGCGAAACTGTCTATAGGGTAAAAGACAGCGTGAAAGACCGCTGGGGCAAAGGCGCGTATATACTGTCCGGCCTTAATGTCCTGAGAAAATACAGGCCTCCCCTGATAAAGGTCAAAACACCGGAAGAAACGCTTTCAGGATATACCGCTGTAATAGGGAACGCTCAGGGTTACGCTGGCAAATTCCAGGTAACGCCCATGGCGGATATGACAAGGCCCAGGCTTGACCTTTGCCTTTTCCAGGGAAGATCAAGAATAAGCATGCTACGTTTCATACTGGGCGTCGTCAGGAAAAAACATCTGGATTTCAAAGACGTTGTCTACAGACAGTATTCTCAGATGGAGGTCACATCCGACGAGTATGTTCATATACAGATAGACGGGGACTATTTCGGCACATTGCCGGCCAGGATCGACGTGGTCAGGGACGCTGTCAGTATAGTATGCTAGCTTACAGCGCCTGTTATTCTCCCTCCTTGCTTTTGAATCCTCAATCCTTATAAATTAGTATTGGCCGCTGTTTCAGCTGCCGGACAAAATCATTTTTTTAAACGGGGCGCGCGGAACATGCAGAATTATGACGTTGCTATAATCGGGGGCAGCTGCGCGGGGGCCGCCTCAGGTTACACCCTTGCAAAGGCGGGGAGAAAGACCGTTATCATTGATAAAGCGGTATTCCCCAGAAAAAAAGTGTGCGGCGGAATGATAACAGAAAAGACGGTGGCGCTGCTTCAACAGGTTTATGACCACACACCTGTTGAACCTGTGATCGACTCGGCATACGCTGCTTACAGCATTTATTATGCCGGACCGGAAAAGATCTGCACATATACCCATCCCTCAAACAGGCTTTACAGTGTGGACCGGGCGGTCTTTGATAACTATTTTCTACAGAAGGCCGCGGCCGCGGGGTGCGATATTATCAGCGGACAGAAAGCGGTCGGTATCCAGGGGAATACTATAACTTTCAGCTCCGGCGAGATGGTCCGCGCCGGTCATATTATAGGCGCTGACGGCGCCCACAGCATTGTCCGAAGATCACTCTATCCTGAAATACGTAAAAGACACTTTGCAATGGGCCTGGAAGTTGATGTGGGCTATGAAGGCCTGAAATGTTTTGATAACGGCGAGGACATTTGCCCGCAGATCTACTTCGGTATAATGAATTCCGGTTACGGCTGGGTATTCCCCAGAAAAGACCACGCGACCGTCGGTATTGGCGGGGTACTGCGCTTTAACAAAGATAACATCAGAAACCTGTTCATCAGCTTCCTGAAAAAAGTTGCCAGGGGCAGCATAGACCCGTTACTAAGTAAGATCGCGGGTTTCCCTGTGCCGTTACACAACTATGTCAAAAAGCCCGCGCGGGACAATGTTTTTCTTGCAGGAGACGCGGCCGGGTTTGTAGAGCCTGTTTCAGGCGAGGGGATATATTTCGCCGTGCTGAGCGGCAGGTTCGCGGCTGAATCCATTATCGCGGGCGGAAACAGCGCGGATAAATACAATCATCTCATACAAAAACACATCCACAGGTTATTCAAACAGGCTTACTTTGTAAAACGGATACTGTTCTGGCCCGGTGTGCTTTCATACACCATGTCCAGGATGAGTAAGGATATCAGATACGCCAAATTATATTATGACCTCATATCCGGTGAAATAGACTACATACAGTACACGAAAAATTTAATGAGAAAGCGGAAATAATGCCGCCCGCCACACAACAAGGCGGGTAAACCGGGGCCGGCGCTAAAGACTTAACCACTGAAGACCCCGCACTACGAAGGGTACAGGGCAGGCACTTGCAACGATTAACGAATAACTATTAACTTATAACGGTTTGTTTATCTATCCTGACAGAGGTTTTATCTTTAAACCAAGTTTTCTGAGGTTATAAATAATATCCCTTCTGTCTATTTCATCAGGGGCGTAACATATATTTATCAGGCCTTCCATGTAACTGACAGAGACATCAAGGACCCCTTTTTTATCAAGCAGTATATTTTCCATGTCTATGGCGCACGCGGTACATGTTATGCCCTCCGCCTGAAATTTAATTTCCTTTATATTCTTTCCCATAGAGTCCCTGTCTCTTTCAGTAAGATTATATCAAACTATCCCCGCGGTTAAAAGGACAAACTGCCGGGAAAATAATTTAATAATAAATTGACAATATCGGCGCTGTGTGCTAAATAAATGTTAGTCAGACTAACCGCGCGTACGCGCCGGACAGTCAGGAGCATGATATATGACCAAGACAGACCTAACTGAAATATTCAGGAAGTTCCTTGTCAGATGCGACATTTTATTTCATACTGTCGCCGCTCTGCTTCTGATTGTGGCGAGCGGGTGGATACTTTTTTACGCGTCCCTTAATGCGCTGGAACCAACACGGGCGTCCATGATAGCGCTTGTGAACGATGTGCTTCTTGCCCTTATTATCCTGGAGCTTTTATGGACGGTCATCCGGTTTTTAAAGAAGCAGAAATTCTCGCTGGGCCCTTTTCTCGCGATCGGCATAATCGCCGCTGTAAGGAGAATACTCCTTATAGAAGCTCAGACCTCTCTCATGGAACGTACCCCTGTTGACAAGCTGTATGAGATAGGCGTTAGCGCGGGTGTTATCATTGTGCTGATGGCCGCGTATTACCTGTCTGTCAAGGCCCAGAGGCTTGAGCAGTAAACCCCGTCAGAGGATGATCTCTATACGGGGTAAATCAGCCGCCATATCTAATGCTATAATACCTTCACTATGAGCAATACCGGATATTACTTCTGGCTGGTAATACTTGTTCTTTATATCCTGAGCCCCGTGGACGCGCATCCGCTTTTTTTTGACGACCTGATTGCCTTTGTGATACTGCTTTACCTGTGGTTCAGGCATTCCGGGCGCAGGACCGGCAGAGGACATTCCTCCTGTTCCGGCCGCGGATCACAGGAACATGTAAACAGCAGTCCGGGCAGTTTAAGTCTTCAGGATGCTTACAAACTGTTGGGGATCGATCCCGGCGCTTCATTGAACGAGATAAAAAAGGCATACAGGGAAAAAGTTTCAAAGTCGCATCCTGACAAGGTCGAACATCTCAGCGAAGAGCTTAAGCAGAAGGCACAGGAGATAACCCTGGATCTCAATAATGCCTATGAGATCATCAGCCGTCATAAAGCCCGATAACTATTTATCAGATGAATAAATATGTCTTCAGACCTCCGGCCTCTTATGATTGGCACAAAGATCACGCGTAAAATATTCAAGATACGTCAGGGCGGCAAGATCATATATGAAATGCAGGTAAACGACCGCGAGAAGGCTTCCGCTGAAATAAAAAAATCCTCCGATATAAAATCCCATGATCAAAGCGATAAAAGCGTAAGAGGGTGTTATGAAATGAGCGAGGCCGAACACCGCGCTGGCAATAATGATCCCGAACCTGATCTGAAGCACTCCTCGGAAAAGGAGTTCTTCAGCCAGGCCGGCAAGTATTGAAATTATGACTAAATCAGCAAATCTGGTATTTGCGAATACTGCCTTGACATCGGACAGCATGGTTTTCCTTAAGGATCCCAGTACCGGTATTCCTGCCGCGTACTTTGAAAGACAGAATATCAGCAGGACAAAAGGCGGTACAGCCCCGGCAGTGCCTGTAAGGACATCGCGGAGAACATTCCCGCTCAGGGGCAGAAGGGGTATATCAAAATACCATGACAGCAAAAAAGCCAGTGCAAGTGTAATGCCTTCTACTGTCAGGGCAATGACCATCAGGCCTGTCCTTGTGTATCCCATAGTACATAAATGATAAATTATTACCGTGTAATTTGTCTTATAACGGGCAAGAGTTGACATTTGAAATCAAAAATGTCATGATAACCACCGAGGTTTCAGAAGTTTTTGTATGTATAAATAAATAGTATAAAAAGCCACAAAAACATTACTGTTTTGTGGCTTTTTTATTAATTTAAGCATATATCTGGGACCTTAGTTTATAAAGGAGGTACAAGTGATGGCCCAGGGAACAGTAAAGTGGTTCAATGAATCCAAAGGTTTCGGCTTTATCACAAATGAAGACGGCAGTGACGACGTGTTTGTCCACTACTCTTCGATCGCAGGCGATGGATTTAAAACCCTTGCCGAAGGTGATTCAGTCAGCTTTGATATTGAGCAGGGCTCAAAAGGCCCCAAGGCAGTCAATGTTGTAAAACAGTAATTAACTGTTAAAGTCCCCCTGTTGGGGGGACTTTTTATCCGCCTTCGCAGAGGTCGGGCTTCTACTTCAAAAGGTAGAAATGCAAACATAGTGCTTCGGCCCGGCTTCGCCAAAGGCTGCTCCGAGGCGAGCGAGATGTCACTTGGCGGGTAATAATAATTTATCATGGACTTACCCGTGGGGTTCCATTTTCTATCAAGCGATCTAATTTTTCCTGATTTTTCAGGCAGGAACAATATACCCTGACCTGCCTGTCCGGCCCGCTTCGCTGAATCGAGGCGAGTAGGCAGGTCTATAAATCTTATATCCGAAACAATCTAAAAAAGGAGGTAAGGATCAATGCGTGAAGATATGCCTTTTGATCTAAGAAATATCCGGCCGCCCCAGATGCCCAAGATCAATATCAAAGCGGTCGGTCTTGTCGCGGCGGCAATTTTTATTCTGCTCGCCATGTATTCCGTTATTTTCACCATCAGCCCGGAAGAGGTTGGTGTTATTCTCAAGTTCGGAAAATATTCGAGAACCGTCGAGCCGGGCCTGCACTTTAAAATGCCCATTGGGATTGAAACACTTTATAAAGTGCCGGTTGAGCGCCAGCTGAAGGAAGAGTTCGGTTTCAGGACCGCCCGGCCCGGGGTCAGGACAAAATATTCCTCCAGGGGTTATGACGAGGAGTCCCTGATGCTGACAGGCGACCTGAATGCCGCTAATGTGGAATGGATAGTCCAGTTCC
This sequence comes from bacterium BMS3Bbin08, assembly GCA_002897775.1. Lineage (GTDB taxonomy): Bacteria > Nitrospirota > Thermodesulfovibrionia > UBA6902 > BMS3Bbin08 > BMS3Bbin08. The sequence goes on from BDTR01000040.1 coordinate 47,152, forward strand.
GTATAAAAGACGCTTACCAGTTCCTGTTCCGCGTCAGAAATGCGCTACAGACATTCCGCGACATGAACGAAGCCATTATGCGAGAGGTCGTTGGTGACCGTACGGTTGACGAAGTGCTCACGATCGGCCGCCAGGAGATCGCGAATACCGTTACATTAAAACTTCAGGAAATGTGCGACCAGTACGAAATCGGGATAAAAGTGGACCAGGTGGTACTGCAGGATGTTAATCCTCCTGACCAGGTAAAACCCGCTTTTAACGAGGTAAACGAAGCTGAGCAGGAGCGCGATAAACTCATTAACCAGGCCAAGTCAGAGTACAACAAGGTAGTCCCAAAGGCCAAGGGCGAAGCGCAAAGGACGATCGAAGAGGCAAAAGGATATGCCCTGGAACGTGTTAACAACGCGCGCGGCGAGGCTTCAAAATTCAATTCGATCTTCCGGGAATATTCAAAGGCCAGAGAGGTGACACGCCAGCGTATCTACCTGGAGACAATGAGCGTCGTCATGCAGAAGGTCGGCAGAAAACTCATTACAGACGACGACGTCACCGGAATTCTGCCATTGTTCCAGCTCGAAAAAGGAGGGAACAAGTAATGAAACAGGCTAAATATATAGGAATCGCGATAGTTTTATTTATCGTTATGATCGTGTTCTCGGGTGCGGCTTATGTTGTCAAGGAAACCGATCAGGTCGTAATCACGCAGTTCGGCAAACCGGTCGGTGACCCGATATTAACTCCGGGCATCCACTTTAAAATACCGTTTATCCAGAAAGCCAATTTTTTTGATAAGCGCTTTCTGGAATGGGACGGAGACCCCAACCAGGTCCCTACAAAAGATAAAAGATTCATCTGGGTTGATACATACGCTCGCTGGCGCATTCACGACCCCCTGCTGTTCTTCCAGCGCGTGCGGGATGAAAGAGGGGCGCTAACGCGGTTGAGCGATATCCTGGACGGCGAGACCAGGAACGCCATTGCAAAGCATGTGCTCGTTGAGATCGTCCGTTCAACGAACCGTGAATACCTGACAAGTGAAGATGTGAAAGGCGAAGAGGCCCAGTATCTAATTAAAATCAAGGACGGCCGGGAAAAAATAACACGCTCGATCCTTGAAGCCGCCGCTCCGCTTACTCTTGAGCTCGGCATCGAACTTCTCGACCTGAGGTTAAAACGTATAAATTACGTGGAAGCGGTCAGACAAAAGATATTCGAGCGAATGATAACCGAACGCAGGCGTAAGGCGGACAAGTTCCGCTCAGAAGGACAGGGCGAGGCATCCAAGATCCTCGGCGATAAAGAGCGGGAACTGAAAAGGATCCAGTCAGAGGCATATAAGACAGCCCAGGAAATAATCGGTAAGGCCGATGCAGAAGCAACCGCGATCTATGCCAGCGCGTACAACAAGAACCAGGATTCGCGTGAGTTCTACAGCTTTTTAAAGACAATGGAAACCTATAAAGAGACAATGTCTGAAAAAGACTGGCTCATACTGGGAACAAAAGGCGATTTCTTTAAATATTTACAAAACAAGAAAGGACGTTAAAAAGACAGGAAGTTAAGAAGTTGGGAAGATAAGAGGATAAGTTCGAAACTTCCTGACGAACGTCTTGACAAAGACTGTTAAAAGATATGAAGCTCAGAAGATTAGGAAGATAAGAAGTCAGGAAGATAAGAGGATAGGCTCTTATCTTCCTGACAAACGTCTTGACAAAGACCGTTAAAAGATATGAAGTTTAGAAGTTGGGAAGATAAGAAGTTAGAAAAATACGCGGTTAAGCTCGAACGTAGTTGCTCAACTTCCTAACCTCATACCTTCTTAACTTCTTGACTCACTGCTTGACAAGGGTGCAAATATTATCGAATATTTGCACCCGCACATAACCTACGGAAGGCGCGTATTCAATGAGAGTTGTTAATGAGACTTGGGCTTTTGCGAGGAACGAGTGAAAGTCCTTAGTCGATATTAATCCCGATTCATCGGGAGCGCCGGTTGTTGATTAGAAGTGGATTGTTACATGGTTAGGCGCGTAGCTCAGGGGGAGAGCGCTACCTTGACACGGTAGAAGTCCGGGGTTCGAAACCCCGCGTGCCTACCATTTACTTTCAATGACTTACAGCTTTTTGGCATTGCTCCTTTTCCTTGAAAATCCCCTGATTGTACAGTTTTTGTATAGTAGGCGTCCCATTCAACGCTTCATCAAGGATATTAACCGCTCTTGTAATGTGGGACGGTGCAAGGTGGGCATAACGGAGGGTCATTTTTATGTCCTTGTGACCTAACAGTCTTGATGCCGTTGTCAGGTCTACCCCTGCCATTACTAACAGACTGGCAAACGTATGTCGCAGATCGTGAAAGTGGAAGTCCTGTATCTTAGCTCTTCTGAGAGCACTCTTAAAGCTTCTCTTTAAGTCCTGATACGATTTACCAGTAGCAGGGTCAAAGAACACATAAGGCACGTCTAAACGCCTTGTAATGCCCTGTAGCGTGCTTCTGAGGGTGTCATTGATAGGGATTTCCCTTCTTTCGCCGTTTTTCGTTATCTCAAGCAATATAAACCCATGTTTGAGGTCTACATTATCCCACTTGAGATTGAATATCTCGCCTTTACGCATGCCTGTATTGAGGGCAGTTACAACAATCGGCCTAAGATGAGGGTCACATACGCTGATAAGCTCCTGACACTCCGTCTTAGAGATAAATCTCAATCTCTTGTTCTCAGGCAACTGCTTAACCTTCCTGACACGCTTCAGGGTCTCTGATTCAACCATTTCCCAGTCAACAGCTTTAGTGAAGATTGCCTTTAAGACATTAAGGACTTTGTTGTTGCTTGCATGCTTGAGTCCCCTGTTAATATTGTCTGTCTGCAATTGCTCAACTAATGCCGTGCTGAATCTACGCAAGGGCAGGTTGCCAAATCTCTTAACAAGCTGTCCGATAATGTAACCCTTAACCTTTGCTGATCTCTGCCTACCTTCAATCCATGACCGATATTTCTCCGAAAGCTCCTTAAAGGCATGGTTAGCAATTCTTCTAACCTCTGGTTGCTTGCCTTCCTTGATAGCTCTCTTCCGCTCGATAAGTTTATCCTGAGCATCCCTGAACTTCCTTGAGCCTGAGGATTCAAAGACAGTCTGGCCGTCAAGTCCTGCATAGCGTATCCAGTAAACATTGCCACGTTTGTAAATACCTTTTGCCATTTAATCACCTTCCTTTCTTTTTAATTTTTTCTTCTACACAGTCAAGTAAAAGTCTTAAAGATTTGCCCGGTTCTCTTGCCCCCCTTTCCAGATAATAAACGTATTGCTCGGAGACCCCTAAGAGATCGCCCAGAGCCTTTTGAGAAAGTTTGTATTTCTTTCTCAGTGTCTTCAGGTCTTTTGATGTCCATTTTTTCATAATGTTATTATACCTAACTATGTTATGGGTGTCAATTTATTTCATTTTTTGCTCATTTTGTTTAATATACGGCATGGGATTCTGGGAGCTGTTGAGTTGGGATAATTTTTCAGCAAGCACTAATTGGAATTTTGTACTTCCATTTCTTGTAATTGCAGTTACGCTCGGTGGGTATTTGATTTCCATAAAATCTTCAAGACATTCAGAAAAAGCTATTAAGTATGCTGAGCAGGCTGTTAAGTTTGCACAGCACGCTTGGCTTGACCCTATGCCAAAATTTGACTGCCTATCTAAGAGTGCAGAATATTTTAAATTGGATGATGGAGGATATTTGGGCAAAGACGGGCACGATAAGAAAAACGGATACATTTTCAAGATAAACCTATCACTCCAAAATATAAGTAACGTCCCTGCACCAATAAGAGACATACATATAAATGATTTCGTTCTCTCAGCAGATGGAGCTAAAGAAACAAGGGTGCGGATTAAAACTCCAGAGAGTTTACTTGTAAGGTGTTCCCCACAACTACCAGAGGAAAAACCATTTCCAAGATATAATCTCATACTTTCGTCATCAACTAATATACGTCCGAATGAGACTTTGGACATCGGTGTAAAAGGAAAACTGAGAGTAGCGATAGCCTTTGAAGATATTCCTAAAAAAATAACGGTTAATATACATACACCTAATCGCAAAGAACCTTTTCCGTTTATAATAGAAAAGGGAAATATAAGAGAAGAAACAATCGAAGGGAACGCCTGTGATTGGTTTAAATGAACTGTACAATTTACTATACAGCCCTTCATAAAGACTTTGTTTGTCATGGCTTATAGACCCGTCACTACCTTCATACGGTAGCTGTCTCTATCACTTTGTAGAGGGAACATAGTTAGCCTTTAACCAGTTATCTATATCTTTTTTACTGAACCTGAGAAGCCCTCCGACCTTATAATATGGTATCTCGTTACGATGAATCCTTTCATAAATAAACCTCTTTGAAACTATCAAATATTCAGATAGAGAACCAACGTCAAAGATAACATCATCTTTTTTATTGTTGCCTGCAAGTAGAGGTTTAAGCATTTCTGCTACCTCTTTCGCAATATGCTTTAAGTCTTCTCTCTCAAGTTCGATTTTCATTGCCCTTTTTTATACTTTCTGTCCGGCTTGTTATGAGTACCTGTAACAAGCCCTACAAGCTCCATAAGCTCTTTAATTCCTGCCAAATATATGAGTACCCGTAACACGCTCTTTAATTCCTACCATATAGAGGATTCCCGTATTGTCTTCATTTCCTGACCTGTGTTTAAAAGGTCTGGGTTCCAGTTTGCGATTGATGACGAAC
>BDTR01000041.1 GCA_002897775.1 bacterium BMS3Bbin08
ACAGTAGCTCCTGAAGTTCACCTTCTACCGCTCGGTATATCAACTGTTCTGATCCTTTCCTCAATACTTCTGTCAATGGATCTACTTTCTGCTCTTGACCTTCATACTCTAATACGTTACTCTCTCTCATAGTGGCGTATCTCCTTTGGTTGTTTTTAATTTGCCTATTAAAATTCAACCAGATACGCCGCTCTTTTTCAACTGCTCATACACTACTTTTGATTATATCTCCCGCCTATTCAAAAATTCTAAATTCACAGTTAAGACCAGCACTGGGACATATTTATATTGATGCTTTTTCGGGAGCAGGCGTGCACATTTCCAAATCAACAGGCGAATTCGTGACTGGAAGCCCAGTAAATGCCCTGTTGGTACAGCCGCCTTTCAAAGAGTATCACCTTATTGATATGGATAGTAAGAAACTCGAATTGTTGAGTGAAATAACTAAAAAATATTCCAATACCTATATTTATGAAGGTGATTGTAATAAACTATTACTTAAAGAGGTGTTCCCTCGTGCGAATTACAAAGATTATAAAAGGGCTTTATGCCTTCTTGACCCTTATGGACTTCATTTGAACTGGGATATTATTTATACAGCAGGCCAGATGAAAAGTATTGAGATATTTCTTAACTTTCCAATAATGGATATGAATATGAATGTTTTAAAGGCTGACCCGTGTAAAGTAGACCCCCATCAGGCTGCACGCATGAATGCATTTTGGGGTGATGAGTCGTGGCGTGAAGTAGCATATGATAAAACTGGTAATTTATTTGGTATTGAAGAAAAAACGAGCAATGAAAGTTTGGCTGAGGCATTCAGACAAAGACTCAATAAAGTCGCTGGCTTTTCTTATGTTCCGCAACCGATGCCTATGAGAAACAGCAAGGGATCAGTCGTGTATTATCTCTTTTTTGCTTCTCAAAAACCGGTAGCAGCAGATATTGTAAACGAGATTTTTAATAAATATAAAAACAGAGGTGTTAGATAGTGGCTTTAAACTCTTCTATAGAGTGGACAGACGCAACCTGGAATCCAGTAACTGGTTGTTCAAAGATTAGTCCCGGCTGTAAACATTGTTACGCTGATCGTATGGCAAACCGCCTTCATGCCATGGGACAGCCAAGATACCGCAATGGATTTCAATTAACGTTACAAGCAGATATAATTACTCGCCCTCTAAGTTGGCGCGAACCACACCACATTTTTGTAAACTCAATGAGTGACTTGTTCCACGACAATATTCCTTATGAATATATTAATCAAGTGTTTGACATTATGAGTCAAGCTCATTGGCACACTTTTCAGGTTTTAACAAAACGATCTAAAAGACTAGCTGAGATAAGCCATAAACTTAAATGGCCTAAAAATGTATGGATGGGTGTTAGCGTTGAGAACGCTGATTATAAGTTTCGCATCTCTCATCTTCAACAAGTGCCGGCAGCGGTAAGATTCTTATCAATTGAGCCTCTATTAAGCTCCATTGGAAGATTAAATTTAAACAAAATTGATTGGGTCATTGTAGGAGGAGAATCAGGTCCCAAAGCCCGACCAATGAAAGAAGATTGGGTAAGAGAAGTAAGAGACCATTGCATTAAACAGGAAACGCCATTCTTCTTTAAGCAATGGGGTGGCGTTCAAAAGAAGAAAACTGGCAGGCTCCTTGATGGTATCACATGGGATGAAATGCCATCGATAGAGTTGGTTTTCGTTTAATATAATCGTTCTTATATCAATTCAATGCACTCAACAGCGAAATAACAGGAGCTTTCCAGTAAGACAACACAAGTTGTGATCGATTTTACAGAAATATCACACACCGGAGACAAATAGTGTCAGCACCTACACCCAATACAGGCGTCCCGACTCTACCTGATGACACGTGGAAGGCCGACAATCGCCTTGCAAGAATAGTCGACATCCTGCTCAGCGATTACGAGTCCATGCGTAGCGAGATCCGCACCGTTCTCGGAACGCACGAAAAGGCAAGTTTTTGGCTATCCTCAGGATTGATTATCGCCTTGGCCGCATGCTTCAAACCAGATTTCAACATTGGATTTGCGTTCCTGCCATTGGTAATTTTGGCTTACCACGCCCACCGGCTTCACAGACATACGCTTCACATCAAACAGCTATCACAATGGATTATGCGAATCGAAATTCTTCTCGACAAATTGATTCAAACCGACGGATTACTCGAATGGGAGCGTGGATTCGTTCGTCAAAAACTGAAAAATTTTGAATTGAAGTCGATATTCAGTGCACATTGGTTTGCGGAACTATACATGTTAGCGCCTGGATTCGTCGTCTACTTTGTATGCGTCTACAAGGCTCCGCAGCCAGTTAGCGAGCAATTCAATCTAAGCATCGCGGATGCCACGAATCTTCTTTGGATCGGTTATGTGGGTTTGCTGTTCCTTCTCTGGGGCGGTTTTGCCCTCGTTAGCACAAAAGACGTCGAAGAAGCTCGTGATGAATCGGTAGACAGACTGTATGCGTCTATTATCAGTCACAAATCATGGCAAACTCGCAACTCAGAATCGGACGCGTCAACTGATAACACAAACTAAGTCATTGCACCGGAGCTGACTATCATTTCGATTTTTCAACATCGGAATTCCAGGACAACATACTTAATTAATAAAATAATGAAGATTGGGGTCAGATTGGGGGTCAGGTCTATTTTGTTGACATATAAATAAAAACGGGGACGGTTCTATTTTTTCTACCCTTCAGATAAATCTTTATTTTTGACATTTAACCTCTTCGCCCCAAATCAATAAAGCCCCTACCGT
>BDTR01000042.1 GCA_002897775.1 bacterium BMS3Bbin08
AAAAATCAGAATATTGATAAAGCAGAAATAGAAAGAAGGACAGGACAGTTAAGACTGTTTAAAATTTAACAAAAAAAACATTGCTAACTCAGATACCCCGCTGTCTCTGCGGCGGGGAGTCTTCATTCTCCTTTATTTAAATTATTTTACTAATCTAAACCTGTCTGATTTTACTATTTTTACAAAATATCCCTTTTATTTTATTTTACCTTACTTATCCCAAAGAATCTTATCTTCAGATTCTTCCACATCTTTAAAATAAACTGCTATATAAGATCAGAAGAACCGTGCCAACAGAATACATCGAGGATAAAAAGAGGCCATAAAAACTAATAAAAGCTTTAAAATAAGTGAGTTAGGTGCTTTTTATGATAGTTGGACACAGAAGGGAAAATGCTTAAAAAACCAATAAGAGACCATGCCATAATATAAAATTGTGTTATGACATAATTAATAAAATTCATAGATCGTATGAGAAAAATTGGGAATAGTCTGTTTGCTGTGATCTCCCAAATGGAAAGGATAGCAAGAAGGCAGGCGCTTTAATTAAACTCCGGGAAGATATTAACGCTGAAAGGCTGGCCGTTATCAAGCGTGCAGACCGCTGATAATATCCCTCCTTCTATATAGGAAAGACTGAAGCCTCCGAAACCCTGTCTTACAAGACCTTTGGCGTCAGCAGGACATCCTCCTTCACATCCGGCAACACCTCTGATCATTTTTGGAATGAGCTTTTCTATTTTAAGGCCGGTCAGGTCGATCTCAAGCCTCGAACCGAACTCGACTATGTTCTTCATCACCTTATCAAGATCAACTTTGTGGGGATTTAAAATATTTACATCCAAAGACTCTTTACCAATACTAACGCCAATATCCATTAATAATCCTCCATCAGGCAACCCCTTCGACCATGCTCAGGATCAGATACCGTTCGACGTTGCTCACGGTTACATAAAATATGAATTAACAAATTCCGATTGTTATTATAACTTTTTAGGGCTTTCTTTTTCCTCTAAAAGATACCTCTGAAGTGCTTCCAGCGCCCTCGCCCTGTGGCTTATGGCATTTTTTTCTTTGTCACTCATTTCAGCAAAGGTCCTGTCATTGCCCTCAGGATAAAAAACCGGATCATAGCCAAAGCCGTTCTCGCCTCGCGGCCCTGTGCCTATCCCGCCTTCCACATAACCCCTAAAAGTGCGCACATCTTCTCCTGAAGCCATCGCTATACAGCAGACAAAGCGGGCGCCTCTATTTACAGGTGCGACACCTTTCATTCCATCAAGAAGTTTTTCGAGATTAGCCGCGTCATCAGCGGATTCGCCCGCATACCGCGCGGACCACACCCCTGGCGCTCCGTTAAGGGCGTCCACCTCAAGGCCTGAATCATCGGCAATTGCGGTCAGTCCTGTGCACCTGCATATATGCACTGCTTTTTTTACGGCATTTGCCTCAAAAGTCTCGCCATCTTCTATTACTTCAGGACAATCCGGAAAATCATCGAGTGTCAAAACGTTTAGATTGTGAACGCCTCCGTCTTTTAATATTTTCCTCATTTCCTGGATTTTTTTCCTGTTTCTTGTCGCAAGCACTATATCCATTTTAAAAACCGTTAATAGTGAAAAGTGAATGGTGAATCGTAACAGCCGAGAAGATCATTATTCGTTAACTGTTATTCGTTAATCGTCAAACTCTAACTTCCCCCAGCCCTCACGGTTCATTTTGCAAAAGCAAAATGGTGCAGGGTCAGCCTCTTATCTTCCTCACTTCATATTTCCAGCTTCGCTGCCAATTTTATTGCCTCTATTATGCTGGAAGGGTTTGCCATATTTTTCCACGCGATATCAAATGCTGTCCCGTGGTCAGGGGATGTCCTTATTACAGGCAGACCAACTGTCACGTTCACACCCGTTTCAAAGGCCAGCATTTTAAAAGGTATAAGCCCCTGATCATGATACATGCAGACAACCATATCAAAATCACCTTTCAGGGCTTTATAAAAGACCACATCCGGAGGATGCGGGCCCGTAACATTAATACCTTTATCCTCTGCCTTTTGAACAGCCGGTATTATCGCCTCAGTTTCCTCTTTTCCAAAAATTCCTGACTCACCGGCATGCGGATTAAGACCGGCCACAGCGATCCTCGGGTTTTTAATATTGAGCATATCAGCCCCCCTGGCGGCAAACTCAATGGTCCTTAGCACAAGGTTCTCATCGATAATGCCGGGCACGTCCTTTAAAGAAACGTGAATTGTACTGAGCAGGACCTTAAGCCTGTCACTTACAAACATCATTGTAAAATCCTTTGTCTTTGTAAGATCAGCCAAAAGCTCTGTATGCCCCGGCCATGAGTAACCAGCCGCCTTAAGTGATTCCTTAGAGATAGGGCCGGTAACAATTGCCTTTACCTCTTTGCTTAACGCGAGTTCAACCGCTTTTCTTATGTATTCAACCACAGCCCTGCCTGAACCCGCGGACGCCGCGCTTTTACCGGACAGGTCAGCTTTGATATCAATGACCTCTATCCTGCCCATTGCGGGTTCAGATCCTGACAGGTCTGATATTGATACGACCTTTAAGGGAAGACGGGTGAGCTGAACAGCCTTTTTCATCACCCCGATATCTCCAATGACTATCGGGTTGCAGTGATGCCTTATCTCCGAGCAAAACAATGCCTTGACGATTACCTCCGGCCCGATACCCCTGGGTTCGCCCATTGTTATTGCTATCTTATTCATTCCGAATATTATACACCTCCTTAAAGTAGAGAGCCCCGTTAGAAATTTATAATTTCTATACAACGGGGTAAATAGCGAACCTGCCTGCTATTCTTCACTTTTGACAGGCAGGGCTACGATCGCATCCAGCTCAACCTGAACATCCATTGGGAGCTTGCCGGCCTGAAGCGTGGTCCTTGCAGGCGGTTCATGACTGAAGTACTCTTTATAAACGTCATTAAACCTCTGAAAGTCGTCCATATCAGCAAGATAACATGTTACCTTCAACACATCCTCCATGCGCGCGCCTGCCTCTTCAACGATCATCTTTATGTTGTTAAGCACTGCCCCTGCTTCTTCCTCGATCGTCCCCCTGATCAGTAAACCTGTCTCAGGATCCACAGACACCTGCCCTGAGATATACAGTAAGCCGTTGTGGGTCACAGCCTGTGAATAAGGACCCTTGGGCTGCGGCAACCTGTTCGAACGAAAGGTCCTTTTAGCGGCCATAGAGTGCTCCTTTTCGGATTTCTTACTAAAGTACAACAAATGCCAGGGACTTGACAACGGCTGATTTTCAACATATATTTTAATTAACATCATGAAATTCGTTAAGATCGTCCTGGCCTGCCTGATCTGTATAGGCATTATCTACGGCACCGTAGTCATGATAAAACGTTTTTTATAAAACAAAGGAGGGTCTTTGTATATGAAACAGAACATGGGTGCAGCAGACCGTATGATAAGGCTTGTTCTGGCTATAGTGGCAGCTGTCCTTTACTTTACGGGCCAGATCTCAGGCACCGCCGCGATCGTGCTGGGTATTCTGGCAATAATCTTTATAGCAACGAGTTCAACAGGTTTCTGTCCGTTGTACTACCCGCTTAAGATCTCTACCAAAAAAAAGACGGTCTGAAACAGACAAAAGGGCCGGCCGTTTGGCCGGCCCTTTTGGATAACACTACAAGGCGGATAAACCGGCAGGCAGGTACGCTCACTATTCATTGATTTTACCGCTTAATATCGCAAAGTCAACAATTTCATAGTATAATCTCAGTAAGGAATTCTAACAGACAGAAATTAAGAGGTTAAGAAGACAGGAAGTTAAGAAAAAAGTTGAGCGAATGATTCACATCCTCTTAACTTCTCAGCTTCTTATCTTCTGTATGTAAAAGGGGAGGTATACAATGGCCGTTAAAAATTTAGGCGAGCATTACAAATGCAATATTTGCGGTAATGAGGTCACTGTGACAAAGGTCGGAGGGGGAGAGCTGGTCTGCTGCGGACAACCTATGGAACAAACATCCGGATAGGAGGTTATTATATGGCAAAATCGATCAAAGGCACAAAGACCGGGCAAAACCTTTTAAAGGCGTTTGCAGGTGAATCGCAGGCAAGGAACAGGTACACTTATTTCGCGGGCGTTGCCAGGAAAGAAGGTTACGAGCAGACAGCGGCCTTTTTCCTGGAAACAGCAGGGAACGAAAAGGAACATGCCAAGGTTTTTTTCAAGTACCTTGAGGGCGGAGACCTGGAGATCACCGCAACATATCCCGCGGGAATTATCAAAGACACCCGGGAGAACCTGGACCATGCCGCTGCCGGTGAAAATCTGGAATGGACAACGATCTACGCTGATTTCGAAAAGGCCGCTGATGAAGAAGGTTTTCCTGAAATAGCGGAATCGTTCAGGGAGATCGCAAAAGTGGAAAAGTTCCACGAATCCAGATACAGGAAACTCTCGGCCAACATTAAGGACAGCGCGGTTTTCAAAAAACCAAAGGACATAAAATGGCACTGCAGGAACTGCGGCTATGTCCATGAGGGCCCTGAAGCGCCTGAAGAGTGCCCTGCCTGCAAGCATCCACAGGCCTATTATGAAGAACTGGCAGAGAACTACTAGCGTTCCAATGTAACAGCCGGTACTTTCCGGGGCCGTGTGACAGGCTGTTGATCACACGGTCCTGCTTTTCTTACTTCCTGTCCCTTATTTCATATTCGAAATAAAGGGTAATATGATAGGACCGCGTATTCTCCCATGTCAGGCAGAAGTTTTCTTCTTTTTCCGGCTTGAACGTGTCCCACCACGAGGATATCCTGCCCTGAGAGACCGGGTACATAACCGTATTTCCGTCGTTGTAATTAATATTGAATTTAACAGGCTCTGACGCTTTAAACAGGTACACAAGCGTCTGGGTCGGCAGAAGTTCAACACACTCTTCGTAAGAAGACGAGGGGTCTATTATTTTATCAACGTGCTCTTTGATCCTGGCCGTGGCGCACCCTGACACGACAAATATCAAAAAAATCATAGCCATAGATAATCTTCTCATCGATGTGTCTCCTTTTAAAGCGGAATGTGAAAAGTTCCCCCTGAAAGCGGGATGACCAATATTTATTCTAGAGAACTCAGCCCATATAATCCAGATATTTCTGCGGACCTGCCTGCCCGCCAAACTAAAAGGCGGGTAAACCGGCAGGCAGGCTCAAACCTCGACAAGCATATAATCAAGGCTCCCCAGCCCGATCTCCGCGGCGTATTTAAGCTGATGCAGGTGTACTTTTTTCCCGTCTCTTGAAAATATATCGTTCTTCAAGGTCAGCATATCATAACAGGCCTTGTCCAGGGCCAGGATGTCTTTTGACGCCAATATCCCTGTGTCCTCGGCTATCCTCGGATCATCCCCTGCAATGCAGTCGCATTCCTCGGTTATGTCAGCAGCAAAATTTATGAACGCCTTTCTCTTTACGCGGGAAAGAATACCGCTGGCATATTCACTCATCCGTTCTACAAATACGTCCATATCCTCATGCCAGTTAACATTAACAGCGTCGAACTTGCAGGCCGAAAGGCATTCACCGCATCCAACGCAATTCTGTGAGCTGATCAATGCCTTGCCTTTTACTTCTGAAATGGCGGACGATGGACACAGCACCATGCAGCATCCGCACAAAGTACAGTTATCCGCGTTTATTATTGGCTTGACCGATGAATGCTGGACCTGTTTCCCGGCGCGCGACGCCATACCCATGGCAACATTTTTAATCGCGCCGGCAAACCCTGACATAATATGTCCGGTTACATGGGATAAGACAACCAGGTCCTCAAGGACACCTACAAGGGAAGGCACCCTTATCTCTTTAATATTCCTGAAGTCCACCTCTATGACCCGGGAATCAGTGCCAAAGACGCTGTCCGCTATTATATAAGGGCATCCGAGATTATCCGGGGTAAAGCCCTTGATATACGCAAGGTTCAGGTGATCAACCGCGTTTTGCCTCCGGCCTGTGTAAATAACGTTTGTATCAAAAACAAAAGGCTTCAAACCCCGCGCCTTAAGGTTTTCAACAACAACCCTGACAATATCAGGCCTTATATACCCTGTGCTCCCCTCATCTCCGACGGTCATCTTGATACCGACAAAAGAACCCTTTTTGAAACCGGAAAAATATTTATCCGTCCTTTGCAAAAGGACATTTAAGCATTCAGACATATTCTTTGCTTTTTTAAAACTGCTGAAATACACCACATTAGAAGGAGTCCGTCCGGCCTTTCCATCTGAAGCATGGATACTATCCTTACCTTGCATTTTTCAAACCTCACCTTATAAACCTGGAGAGCCGGGATACCCGAACCATTACGGCACGCAGACCGCCTCTCAAAAAAATTAAAAACCCCCGGGCAACCTGCTTAATAAAGTACGCTTTTTTCTCACCCCTTTGGGCAGTGTTTGATATCAGGGTCTGGAACATTACAGGAAAAATATTCTTATTCTTCCCTTACCTTGTACTCAAAAATGATCTTTACACTCTCAGTATGGGGATTCCCCCACATGAGGCAGAAAAATTCCTGGTCGCTGTCATAATAGTCCTGGTCCGCGACACTGAGTATTCCGCTCCATTCTGAAACCTCTTCTTTCAAAACCGGATAGATAATATCCTCCTCGGTGTGGTAGTGGATATTAAAGGTCAAAGGCTTTGATGCTGTAAATGAATATTCCATAATATGTACCGGGAGCAGTTCCAGACATTCTTCATAAGAACCGGAAGGGGGCACTATTACTTCGTCACGTATGGTAGGCGCCTCTGCTTTTTTTATTACTTTTTTCTCTGCTTTAGTTGTGGCGCAACCAGTCATAACACAAAAACAGAGCGACAAAAAAAACATACTACGGAAAAATCTCAACTTTACCGGCCTCCCCTTTCCAGACTATATAATTTTAAATAATATCAGAAATCGTAACTGAAAGCTATCGGAGGACTGCCTTGGACGGGTATTATGAAAGGTTCAGCCGGATCCGCAACCGCAAAATTATGACTTTCCGCCGATCCGGCAGAAATATTGCCTTATAATGCTATATCTGCTACCATATTTCTTATCCTTAAAACTTACAAAAAAATGGTTCCGTCTCAAAAAACCAGCATTTGGAGGAGTCAATAATGTCTAATCTCACCCTGGACAAGCTGAATCCATTGGCAGCAGAAAAGATAAAACCTTTTCTTGAAGATATCCTGGGCAACTACCAGGAAAAAATTCATTCAATCCACATAACCGGCACTGCCATTACAGATGATTTTGATACAAAGACTTCTGATGTCAACTCCATTTTTGTGCTGAAAGAGATGGACTTGAAATTTCTTGAGCTAATTGCTCCTCTCGGAAAAAAATACGGACGGAACAGGGTAGCCGCACCCCTGATTATGACGCCTGATTATATAAGCAGCTCACTGGATGTCTTTCCTATAGAATTCCTGAATTATAAACTCCTCCATCGTACTGTATTTGGTGAAGACATTCTCGAAAATACAGAAATAAACAGGTTGGATCTGAGACGCCAGTGTGAAAGGGAATTAAAGGCAAAACTTATATGGTTGAGGCAGGGATATATATCGTCCATGGGTAACAGAAAAATGTTGACTCAGGGGTTTGCAGACTCAATATCAGGTCACATACCCCTTTTCCGTGGACTTATAGTCCTGCTTGGTAAGGAACCTCCTATCAGACAGGGCGACGTTATAAAGACACTGGCCGAAGTATCGGGAGTAAATACGGAAGTTTTTTCTAAAGTCCTTAAAGAGAAACGCGAAAAAATAAAACTCAGCATTGAAGAACTCAATACAACATTTGAAGACTACTACGCCGTTACAGAGAGATTAGGGGAAATAGTGGATGAGATTAAAGAATAGGCCTTTAATCCTGCTTCCGCTCATTTTTTTCTGCCTTTCAGCAGTTATTTCCTCTGCCGAAATAACTCTACCTGACAAGCCGTTCAGGCACGTTGTAGACCTCGCCGGGATTATAAACGACAACGTAGAGTCAAACCTGAACAGATATCTCCTGGAACTTGAACAAAAAACAACCGCGCAAATGGTTGTACTAACCATTCAAAGTCTTGAGGGAGAATCCCTTGAGGATTTTTCTCTTCAGGTAGCCCATGATAAATGGAAACTCGGACAAAAAGGAAAAGATAATGGTGTTCTGCTGCTTGTATCGCTTCAGGACAGGAAATACAGACTTGAGATAGGCTATGGTCTTGAGGGCATACTGCCGGATGGTCTTGCAGGACAAATAGGCAGGGATTACCTTGTCCCTTATTTCAGGAAAGGTGATTATTCTACTGGTATTTTTACGGCATCACTGGCTGTAATAAGCCTGATCAGCTCTGAGGCAGGCGTGGAAATAACAGGTATGCCCAGCCTCAGAAGCCGTACTACAGCATCCTATGGAAGTCAACAACGCGGTAAGCCTGCGATCTTAAATACAATATTTTTAATACTGTTTTTTATCGGCGTGATTTATCTGGCAATAAAACACCCGCGTCTCTTCATGTTTCTTCTTATAATGTCAATGATGGGCGGAGGCAGAAGAGGCAGTTGGGGAGGTAGTGGAGGAGGCTTTGGTGGTGGTGGCGGCGGCTTTGGAGGCGGCGGAGTTTCCGGAGGATGGTAAGGAAATTCTCAATTATCAATTGACAATTATCAATTAAAAAAAAGGAGGATGAACATGGGAAAAGGTTTGAAAATTACCCTGATAGTTTTAGGTATTCTGATTCTTGCAGGTCTGGGAACTGTGAGATGGGTCATTAACGGCTATAACAATATTGTCGCAATGGATGAAAATGTTACCGGCAAGTGGGCACAGGTTGAAAACCAGTTGAAAAGACGATACGATCTTATTCCAAATCTCATTGAAACTGTTAAAGGATATGCTTCTCACGAGAAAGAACTCTTTAAACATATTGCTGATGCAAGGACACAATATTTTCAGGCGAAGGATGTAAAAGGAAAGATTCAGGCTTCCAACCAGCTTGAAGGTGTGCTGTCAAGACTCCTTTTGCTGAAGGAGGCTTACCCTGACCTTAAGGCAAATCAGTCTTTTCTTAAGCTTCAGGACAGCCTTGAAGGAACTGAAAACAGGATCGCGGTAGAAAGAAAAAGGTACAATGAAGCAGTTCAAATGTTGAATACATACATAAGAACTTTCTTTGGGAGATTCTTCGCTTCTTTAGTAGGGGTATCAGCCGCTGAGTATTATGAAATCCCTGAAGCTGAAAAGGAAGTGCCAAAAGTCAAGTTTTAGAGATTTCCAGGAAAATCTCTTGATGACACAGATTACACAGATAGATTATCTACACGATTGCAGTTAAAATCTGTGCCCCGAGAAATCTTTTAGATTTCCTGGATTAAGTACCCGCAATTCTTTGAATTGCAGGGTATAATCATAATTAAAAATCGGTGTAATCAGCCCCGATACATCGGGGCAGGAGGTGTAAAATGGCAAAGGCAAAAAAAGTGAAACAGATCAACTTTGAAACAAGGAACAAGGTTGGGTTACTCTCCACGGTCACAACCGCGTTAAGCTCCGCGAGGATAAATATTAAAGCTATCTGCGCCTACGGCATGGACAAGAAAGCGTATTTCATGCTGGTAACCAGCAACAACGCAAAAGCAAGGAAAATCCTTGCAAAATTAAAGGCAAAGACCACGGAAGATGATGTTATCGCCGTTGAAATGTCCAGCGGGGCCGGACAGCTGAAAAAAGCCGCCGTAAAAATATCAAATGCCGGCATTGATATCCAGTATATGTACGGTACTGTGGGAAAAGGCAAAACATCCGTATGTATCTTTAAAACGGACAATGACAGAAAGGCCCTGAAGGTTCTTTAGAAAAAAAGGACAGATAAAAGATCAGGGGCTGAGAGGGTTCTTTTACTTATCCCCGGCAGATGCGGTTCTGGCTGTCTCGAGTTGCGCGATGAATGCGTCCGGCCTGAAAAATCCAGGGACCCTGTGGAGCTCGTTGCCACCCGGATCCAGGATAATATACATAGGTGTTGCTTTCACGTTGAGCCTTAAGAACTGCCCGGCATCACTCCCGGATCCGTACTTGAGCGGAATAAAATGCTGTTTAATATAGTCCTGGACCTTTTCATTTAGAAACGTACCTGTTTCCATCATCTTGCAGGCCGGTCAGGCAGGGCTGGAAAATTCGACAAGGACAAGCCTGTTGTTCTTTGATAATTCCAGGGTCCGGCTGAGACTGCTTTCCCAGGCAATGCCGTCTGCCATGGACACCCCCTATCCTGATGAGACTTACTCCGTACAATCCCTGAGCTTCATTTGGACCGCGAATACCGGTAATTTTAAGTATATTACACGCACAACAAAAAAGAAAAGCTCTGAACTTCACAAATGGGATATACGGGGGTTACCCTGCTAGATTAGAAAAAAATATCTTTTCAGTTGCGGACAAAAGGAATAAGTGATAAATTCTGGTAATATCACAAGGAGGCATTATGGCTAAAAAAACCGGAAAGTTTCTGCTAATAATTGTATCCCTTATAGCGGTAATCACAATAGCCCTTGCAGTATTAATAAAGATCTATGTAACTCCTGAAAGGGTCAAGGCCTTTTTGATCCCTGAAGTTGAGAAGGTCCTGAACAGAAAGGTGGACATAGGCGAACTGAAAATAAGCCTTTTCAAGGGAATTGCGGCAAAAGACTTCGCGATCAAGGAAACAGACGGAAAGACCGACTTCATTAAATGCAGGGAGTTTGTGCTCAAATATCAACTCCTTCCTCTTCTGTCAAAAAAATTGATCATAGACCGGATAAAGCTGGAAGGTCCCTCGGTCAGGATCGTACGCAGTAAAGAAGGCAGGTTTAATTTCGAAGACATTGGACAGAAGAAAGAACCTGAAGAGGTCAGCAAAGAAGAACAGACAGGCGAATCAAAAGGGCTTCCTGTATCGCTGCTTATAAGCAGGATAGTGGTAAAAGAGGCGCGTTTTACATTTATCGACCTTAAGAAAGAGCTTCCTGACCTGAAGGGCTCACTGGACATCGACACAGGGATCGAAAGCGCCGGAAAATCGGAACTTGCTTCTCAGGGAAGTATAAAACTCAAGCTCGATGAACTCCGGTTAGGGGAAAACCCGGAGAAACGCATAAAAGATATATCAGCGGAACTTGACTACGCGGTCAATATAGACCTTGAATCCAATAGCATATTTATCAACAAGGCAGACATGAATGTCCTTGATATACCTCTTTCATTGTCAGGAGAAGTTACTGATCTTAAAACCTCACCCATGATCAACGTGGCGTTTACGGTCCCAAAGACAAAAATCGCGGACATACAGAGATCGGTCTCCAGGTTCACGGATATTAAAGGACTGGGCCTTTCCGGCGTTCTTGCGGCGGATATGAAAGTATCCGGCATGCTTAAAGAGCTTGATTCACTCAAAACCGACGGGGTAGTTACTCTTGAAAAAGCAGGTATAGCGTATAACAATGTTGACGCCCTGCTTGACGGCAGCCTGAAATTCTCAAACAAATCAGTGAAGATCGACCTCACAGGGATCGTCGGCAAAAACTCGGCAGAAATAAAAGGCACTGTCAGCAACTATCTTAAAAACCCGGAGATAAAACTTGATCTCTATTCAAAGCAGCTCTTTCTTGATGAGCTTATACCGGCCGGCAAGCCTGAAGAAGTCCCTTCCGCTCAAAAGGGCGGGGCCTCCAGGGCCAGGGCCTCTGAAGAAGCAAAGCCTCTCGACCTTAAACTGACGGCTGAGGGAGAAGTAAAGATCGATTCAGCCAGGTACAAAGGCATGACAATGAGCGATTTCCATATGATATACAGCTTCAGGAATAACAGGCTTGAGATCACAAAAATGACAGCCGGTGCCGGAAAGGGCACGCTAAATTTAACAGGCGCCGCCGCTGACCTCTCTAAAAAGGGGTATTCATATAATCTTTCCATTAATATTGATTCTCTCCACGCGGATGAGATCTTAAACTCCCTCTTCCCGAAAACAAAAGATATGGTATATGGAATTCTTTCCGCCAATTTTAAATTAAACGGATCAGGAACCTTGCCCGATATCGTAAAGAGGAACTTAAATGCTGACGGAGATTTCAGAATAGTTGACGGGAAAATAACAAATGTCCCGATAACCAAAAATCTTTCGCAGCTTCTTAACATCCCTGAACTGGAAACAATAAACCTGAAACAGGCCAATGGAACAGTAAAGATCAAGAACAGTATCGCGAGACTCGACAGTTTTTTTGCTTCAGATGAGATCGAGATGGACCCCAGGGGGGATATAGGTCTTGACGGCGACCTTGATCTTACCTTTGACATTAAACTGTCTCCGCGTCTTACTGACAAGGCAATGAGTTCAAAGATCTCACAATACATAAAAAGCGAAAAAGGCTGGGGCCTGATCCCCATAAAGTGTCCGGGCACGTTTTCAAAGCCTTCCTGCATGGTGGACGTTGCAAAAGCAGGCGAACGGGTCATAAAGAAAAAAGGCAAAGAACTGCTGGAGGACCTTTTTAACAGTAAAGACGAAAAAAAGGAAGGGGAAACACCACAGCAGGAGGAAGGAAAGCCTCTTGAGAACCTTTTAAAGGGGATATTTGATTAAAGGGTGTAAACATTTCAAAATGTAAACCCCGTTAGAAGACCTTCGTTCTTCTAACGGGGTAAAATTAGCAATTATCAATTAACAATTAACAATTGCTGCTCTTCCATCTTTCTCACAAACTCATCTATTTTAGAGATAAAAATATCTCTTGACACAAAAAATGTGTCATTATGCCCTCCCCTTACCTCCACAAACTCCTTTGGTTCTGAAGCGGCATTAAACAATTTTCTGCCGAGTTCAACAGGTATGATCTCATCGTTAACACTGTGGAATATCAGTTTGGGCGATCTGATATACCCGATCTTTTCCAGAGAATCATATCTGCTCGCGTAAACAAACGCGGGCACAAAAGGGAAAACCATCTTTGCCATGTCCCTGACCGAGCTAAAACCGCCTTCAACTATCACTCCTGCCACATCACGCCTGTATGCAAGATCAATTGCCACTGCCGCGCCAAGTGATTCCCCGAAGACAATTACCTTCTCTGGAGACTGCTTCCTGACGTTCACCAGGTAGTTATACATGCTCTCCGCGTCAAGATATAATCCGTTTTCAGAGGGCCGGCCGGCACTCATGCCATATCCACGGTAGTCGAATATAAGAACATCCAGGCGCAGATCATTAAGGGTCTTTATCTTGCCAAGACGATGGCTGATATTGCCGCCGTTGCCATGGCAGAATATCACCGCCGCGCGCGGCTGTTCAGACCTGATGAACCAGCCTGAGATATCAATATCATCTTCAGTTCTGACCTTGACAGGTTCATAGTCCAGGCCGATATCAGAAGGAGTAGCGTCAACAGGACGTAAGGGGGAATAGAGGTTTCTTTTTTCAACAAACCTCACCCAGAAAAAAGCCGCTA
Organism: bacterium BMS3Bbin08; assembly: GCA_002897775.1. GTDB lineage: Bacteria > Nitrospirota > Thermodesulfovibrionia > UBA6902 > BMS3Bbin08 > BMS3Bbin08. Next base: position 13,511 of record BDTR01000042.1, read on the forward strand.
TCAGCAAGATAATTATTAAAAGCGGGATCCTTACAAAATGACCGTCTATCATATTATGTATATTATCAACCCGGCCATAAGATTTCCAGGCGGGAAAACGTAATGGACATCCCTTTAAACGTGGTATACTGGTTTTATGGCGGCCAGAAGCGGTTTTTTACATCAGATCCTGTTCCTGACAGCCCTTGCCATTTTAATGCAGGGCTGCGCAATGATAGAGATAAGAAGCCTCCAGAAGCCTCATATCAACATGGCCGGATACAGGACCTTTACCACGCTAAACCAGGCAAAATCAGGGGAGGAGAACTACCTTCGCGACGAGGTGCTCCTGGACCATACTTCAGATGTAATGTCAGAGCTTGGCTATTTGCAGTCCTCTCCAAAAAAGGCTCAGGCCCGCGTTACGCTGGTATTTAACGAGGGTTTTAAAAAGGTATTTATACCACCCGCAACCGAGCCCATTATATCCTACACCGAGGGAGAGTTCACAACTGTCACCGGCACGGTTAACGGTGAAACCATACACTTTTTCGGATATATCCCGCCCATGAGGGTTGAGCGTTACGTTGGAATACCCGCTCATGAGATAGATGTTTACAAGCTTATGCTGAGGATAGACATATACGACTCCAGGTCCCTGTCAAAGATCTGGACCGGCACAGCTTATAAAGAATCAACTCGGGGCAACGCGATCAAAGACGCCCGGAGGATGATCAATAAATTACTTAGAGAACGCCTGCCCGCCTTGTAGTATGGCGCGGCTTCCATTCTCCGTAGTAGTCTGCTTCGCCGAAGTTTCGTTCTCTGTAGCACTGCGAAGGATGAATCGGGGCACCGTAAAAAGCCATTCGAAAGATCTGTATCTTACGGACTTTTCCAGCTGCGCGAGAATATACTCATTCTAAATAAGGTTATGCTAAACTATGTAATCGCCAAGAGTCTGGAATGCTTGAAAATCTCAGCTATAAAAACAAAATAATACTGTTTATCGCGATAGTTTTTTTTCTGATCTCCGCAAGTCTCGTCTTCATCTATGCCATCTCAAAAGACAACCTTATCGCAGGCCACAATAACAGGCTTGAAACAACGGCGCAGCTTACCACTAATCTGCTTAATCGTGACGTAGAAGGCGTGGAAAAGGTTATCAGTCTGTTTGAAGAAAACAAGACTCTGACCGAATATCTCTACATTACCAACAGAATGGGACAGGACAAAGAACCCCTGGAAGAACTTTCAAAAAACATTATAAACCCTTTGAATTTCAGCCTGCTCGTGCTTTATGACATCAACGGAGAGGAACTGGTGCGTGTTGATACTGATTATCCTGAGGACAGAAAAGGTCCCCCGGAGAAACTGACCTTCATGAAGGACAAAAAAAATATCTCGGGCTTTGCCATAAACAACGGCATATTAAGGATACTGGCTCTGGGCACCATGACGTTCAAACCGTCCCCGTATGAACAGGAAGACATAAGCTATATCAAAATAGGCGCCAATATAGATACAAAATATCTGAACTTCATAAAAAAAATAAGCGGAAACGATATTTTTGTAATGAAGGGGAGCGATATTCAGCTGTCCACGCAAGAGGGCGTATCATCCGTAGATATCTCGGGACAGACAATGGAAGCAGGAGGCAACAGATATTCAATAAAGTCTATTCCTCTTGGATCCATATACGGAGAGGAAATAGGAACATTAATCATAGCCCTCTCACAAAAAGACCTTGCCGCCGCCCTAAAAAAACTTAGGTTCACGATCATTCTTTTAGCTCTCGGCAGCATTCTGATAGCCGGGTTACTGGGCCTGGCGCTTACAAAAACCCTCACATCACCGCTTAACAAGCTGGTGCGGCTCACAGAACAGGTTGGAAGCGGAAGGTTTCCTGAAGAAACATCATTCAGCGGAAGCGATGAGGTCTCGGTCCTGGGAAGGCATTTCCTTGAAATGACAAAAAAACTGAAAGACCAGAAGAAAGCGCTTGCCAGCTATACGACCGGTCTTGAAGACGCTGTCATGAAAAGGACCCGGGAGCTTTTCAACTCAAGGGAGGAGTGGATCAGCACGTTTAATGCCATCAAAGACTATATCCTGATCGTTGACCGCGACTACAGCATAGTCAGAGCGAACAAGACACTGCTTGACCGGATTGCCCTCACCAATCAGGAACTGTCGGGTAAAAAGTGTTATGAAGTTCTTTGCGGCGAAAAAGGCGCGCCGGATGCCTGCCCGATAAAAACCACCCTGGAAACAAAAGGACCGTCTTTCACGGAAATAAGATACTATAAGCTCGGCGAGTATTTCATGGCGTCAGCCGCGCCCCTCAGCATAAAAGGGAATATAATTACGAATATTGTTTATGTTGTTAAAGATATCACGGAACGGCACAATATGCAGCTTCAGATGATCAACGCCGAGAAACTGGCGTCGATGGGTCAGATGGCCGCCGGATTCGCGCACGAGATAAATAATCCTATGGCGGCAATAGCCGGCTGTACAGAGCTGCTGATAGACCAGCTCGACTCCAATGAACTCAAGAATATCCCGCAGTTTGAATATTTTCATGATTACCTTAACATCATTTACAGGGAGGCCTTCAGGTGCAAGGACATAATACGGGGTATGCTGCGCTTTTCGCGAAGGCAGTTTGAAAAAAGCACGGTTGAAGTTGATCTGATAATCAGGGAAATACTGTCACTGCTTGACCACATCATAAAACACCAGAGAATAAACGTTGTAGAAGAATATAAAAACACCGATAACTCGCTTCATGCCGATGAAGGGGAGATAAGGCAAATATTCCTGGCCCTCGTTGTCAACGCGATCGATGCTATGCCGGAAGGCGGTACACTCACCATTAAAACAATGGAATCGGTTGAAGGTATACGCGTAACAGTACATGACACCGGCCCCGGCATTCCACGGGACGTGCAGAACAGGATATTCGAGCCATTTTTCACTACAAAGCCTGTTGGAAAAGGAACCGGTCTCGGGCTTTTCATCGCATTTAACATGGTAAAGAAATATCACGGGAAACTAGAACTCGAATCAACAAACGGTCAGGGGTCAATATTCTCCGTGAGCCTTCCGGTCATCAATACCGCCGAAGAGCCTGAGGAGGGGTAGTCCTGTTAGAGGTCTGGTTGGATCGGATCAGGGGAGTTACTTTTGAATAACAAAGCTTATTATTCCATTCTCATCCTTCATTTCCAGAAGTTTGAAAGAGCTTCTTTCACAAAGACCCGGAACACTGTGCTTGGTGGTGCTGTCATTGCAGATCACTTTCAGAACCTGACCCGGATTCATGGATCTTAAGGTGCTCATGGTCATGATCATGGGCCTGGGGCAAATAAGGCCTTTGACATCCAGAACCTTATCGATCCTGAGATCGATCATATGCAAATCCAGGTATCTCTGAGTTTTTGTTTCATCCAGGCGTTCCTGGTACAATCCAACCAGATCCTAATAAGGGATCACAAGGTCATACTCAGGCAGCATAGCGGCAATTTCTTCCGTGGTTTTTTGCTCATACTGATTCTCGGGATTATTGGAAAACACCTTGACGTCAAAATCCGTAAGAGTCTCCACGTTAAGAGAGATTTCATCGTCCATCTCCAGTTTGTCATCCATAATGAACACATTTATTTCGTCATCCGCGAGAGTTGCGCCTACCGCCATTCTCAGACCTTCGTGCTTTCTGTCCCTTATCAGTATTGCGATCTTCTTTGCCATTTTCCCCTCCAGTCCCTTTGGGTCATTAATTCACATAAGCAGCAGATAATAATACTACATCAAGATATATCAAAAACACGTCAAAAGTCAATAATACACTCAGGGTATGTCAAACCAATTTAGAAATGTCCTATTCTTACCAATTTAGAAATGTCCTGTTTTTGCATTGACTCAATGCAGGTGTCATTCCCGCTTGTCGGGAATCTTTCAGACTTGTTTAGAAGGATGCTGGACAAGCCAGCATGACAGACAGGGATGTTTTAAAAGGGTTATATAGCATGACCGTTTTTAGGACATTTCTATTTCGGTATTACATAATACACTCATGGTAAACCCTAAAAAGAGATTTTAGATTAGTGCCTGCCCGCCAGTCTTTATGGCGGGTTTGACCTGCAACTCCCTAACGATTAAAATATATTAACTAACCCTATGAATCCAGAAAAACATATTTCAGTTGTTATTGCCAATTACAACGGCGAAACGACCATAAGGAAATGCCTTGAGGCGCTGTTCTCCTCAAATTACAGGAACTTCGAAGTTGTGGTCGTTGACGATCATTCCAAAGATAACTCCGTTGATATTATAAGAAAATTCCCATGTAAGCTCATCTGTCTGGATAAGCGCACAGGCGCCGCGGAAGCGAGAAACATAGGGGCCGGCCACAGCAGCGGCGACATCATCTTCTTTACTGACGCGGACTGTCTGGTCAGGGAAAATACCCTTTCGATCATAAACAGGGACTTTCCCGCGGCAGACCCGGACATCATCATGGGAGGCACTTATACAAAAATACCCCATGACAAGGGATTTTTCAGCCTTTTTCAGTCTGTATTTATTAATTATTCGGAAACCCGGAAGCCTGATGCCCCTGATTACATAGCAACTCACGCGATGGTCATCCATGCAGATACATTCAGGGAAAATTCCGGGTTTACCGGAGATTTTCTGCCGATACTTGAAGACGTTGAGTTCAGCCACAGGCTTAAGAAGGCGGGCCGCAGACTTGTCATGGTCCCTGACATCCAGGTTCAGCATATATTTAATTATTCCCTTGCCGGTTCACTGCGCAACGCGGTCAGGAAGTCAATGTACTGGACAATGTACTCTTTGAAAAACAGGGACCTGTTTGCTGACTCCGGCACTGCTTCCGCAGAACTAAAGACCAACGCGGTTTCGTATTTTGTCAGCCTCCTCTTCCTGGGCCTGTGGCTGATATCTGAAATCCCGGTGTTTTTGTACGTGCTGCTGTTCATATTCCTGTTAAACGGTTTTGTGAACAGGGGATTACTAAAGGCTTTTTATAAAGCAAAAGGCACAGCATTTACAGGGCTGGCATCCATTTATTATCTGCTGTTCTATCCAATTCCGGTCGGCACAGGAGTGATCAGTGGAATAATCGGGTTTTTGTCAAACAGGAGAAGGTTATAATGGTTTATTCTCCCGCCCGTTATATAGGCTCCATATTTTGTAAGAAAAACCCGTTACATCTTACTTTTTTCCTGACCAGGCGCTGTAATGCGCAGTGTCCGTTCTGTTTTTACCCCGTTAGAAAAGAGACATCACAAGTTGGACAGGACAAAAAAAATACCGAGTTTTCTAACGGGGTGAATCTCTCATCCGGGTCAACAGGAACTTCAGATGAACTCACACTGGAAGAGATCAAAAAAATATCTTCCTCCATGGGCAGACTGCTTTGGCTTGCGTTCTCAGGCGGAGAGATATTCTTAAGAAGCGACCTGGTTGAAATAACCCGGGTATTCTATGAAAAAAACAAACCGGCAATAATCCTTTTGCCCACGAACGGTCTGATGCCGGACATCATCCGGGGGAAAATAGAAGCTATCCTCAACCACTGCGGAAAGAGCACTGTTGTTGTAAAACTTTCCCTCGAGGGGCAGGAAGAACTGCATGATTCGATCAGGGGAAAGGGCAGTTTCCAGAAGACCATGCAGACTTATAACAAGCTTGGAGAACTGCCTGAAAAATACCCTAATTTCGAGCTTGGAATAAATACTGTGTTCAGTTCGGCAAATCAGGACAGTATGCAAAGCCTTATTGAAGACGTCAATAAAATGGGTAACATAAAGACCCACACTGTATCTTTGATACGCGGCGATGTTTCAGATGAGGGCCTGAAAAATATAGATATTAATAAATACCGGGATACCATAAATACTCTGGCGTCAAACCTCAGAAACAAAAGATCAAACATCTATCGTTTCAGGGGCGCCAGGCTCAAGGCAGCCCAGGATATACTTCAGCGCCGTCTGATATATGATACGGTTTTACAGAACAGACAGTTACTGCCATGCTACGCGGGCCGGTTAAACCTTGTACTTACAGAGTCAGGAGATGTTTATCCATGCGAGTCATTTACACCTGAAATGAAAATGGGCAGCATAAAAGACAGCGGATATAATATTAAAACACTCTTAAAGACCGGCCAGGCGCGTAAGATAGTTAAATCGATAAAGGATAACAGCTGCTTTTGTACGCATGAATGCTATGTAATGACAAATATACTGTTCAATCCCCGTATGTACCCCGCTCTGTTCAGGGAATACCTAAAACTATAGACCCTGCTTGTCATTCCGGCTGAAGACACCCTTTCTTACCCAGAGCCATAAAAGGCTCCTGATCCCTTTTGCGGCGGCCTTTGCGTCATTTATGTTCCTGAGTGAAAGCACCCTTTTTAAAAGATATCCGGGCCTGGAGTAAAATCTCTTAAAAGCTGTCTGCCTGAGTTCCGCGATCTGCTCCCTGGTCATGGTATGGGGAACAAACGCCGCGCCCTGGTAGGTAAAGTCAGTAAGGTCCTGGGACATTGTACCGTACTTATCCAGATCGTCATACAGCTCTGTACCGGGAAACGGCGTTATGGCATGAAAATTTGCTATGTCAGGATCAAGCTCGCAGGCAAACTCAATTGTCCTGAGTCCCTCTTCAAAGGTTTCACCGGGAATTCCAAAAAGAAACGGGGTGCAAACCGTTAAACCCGCTTCTTTGGCCGCCTTAACCGCCCTTCGGGTCTGCTCAAGGGTAATACCTTTTCTTACGGCATTAAGGTTCTTCTGCACGCCGCTTTCAGCTCCAAAGAGTATTGCCCAGCACCCGGCCTCTTTGAACGCTTTAAGCAAAGGTTCATCCACCTGGTTAACGCACGCGGAAGCAAACCAGGTAAAGTTCAGCTTTCTTCGCTTTATCTCGCCTGCTATCCGCATGGCCCTGTCATAATCAGCCGCAAGCGTGTCATCAATGAACTTTATCTCTCTGTACCCCTGGCTGAGGCAAAGCTCTATCTCCTCCAGGACATTCTCCACACTGCGGAAGCGAATACCGCTTTTTCTTTTCTTGTCTATCTGGAAACAGAATATACATTTTCTGTTACAGCCCCGCGCTGTCATCATAACCGCGACAGGCTTTCTCTTATATGTCGCTGGAGGAGGGATATAGTCCTTTGCGTTCCCCAAAAGCTCTCTCGCTGGAAACGGAAGCGAATCAAGGTCTGAAATAAGAGGTCTTGGCGGGTTTTTAATGATCTCCGGTCCCTGCCTGAACGCCACACCTTCCACCCCTCCAAGGTCTTTCCCCTGAGACAATCTGTCAAGCATCTCAACCACCGTTATTTCACCCTCTCCGGTAATAACAGCATCTATATCAGGGGAATCAGAAAGACATTGTTCCTGCTTTGCGATCGGGTAAGGACCGCCCGCGGCCACGAACACGTTTTCAACTGTCCTCCTGATCTCCGAAGCGGTGCGGACCGCCCTGTCCCAGCCAAAGGCAGTTGAATAAATACCGGCAAACTCCGGTTTGTAGCTCCTGAGCTCAGCCATAATCCCGGAATGCGTCATGAAAGCGCCGTTAAGGAACCTCACGTCATGACCTGCTTTCATTAAAGATGACGCGACATAAAGAGTTCCAAGAGGCTGCCAGTAGTTTATCTGGGAACCTGCCGTCTTTGAGGAAAAAATATCTTCAGGCACCCATGAGGGTATGATAAGCGCGCATTTCATAAAAATGAAGAACTCAACTTCCTATCTTTTAATCTTCTTATCCTCTTTTTTTAATATACTTTCGGCCGTATCGATCCCGGATTCCATCGCGTGGTCCATGTTGTAGTATCTGAACATACCACTCCTGCCGATAATGTGCAGGTTACTGAAATTGCCCAGATACTCCAGGATCCTGTCATAATGCTCTGTATACCCAACTTCAAATAGAGGATATGCCCTGGGCACCCTGACCACATAACTGCCGATGACATAGCTTCTCCTGATAAAGCCCATTTTCTCCAGATGCTCTATTGTAGTTGAACAGAGTCCTTCGTCGCCTGAGTTCCATATCCTGTCACCCTCAAAACAGAAATATTCGGATACAATATGGGTCTTGCCTTTGGGCGCCATGTCCGGGCTCCAGTTCTTTGGCTCATGAATTCTGCCAAAAGGTATGTCCTGCTCAGGAAAGTACAACCAGGTAAGATCTGTGACCTTTTCCCTGTCAAGCATCGTAACCACTATTATAAGGTCCCTGTATTTCAACCGGGAGGCCGCCTCAAGTATATCATCAGGCGCGGACGGCATAAACATCTGTATGAGCCTTGTCAACGGAATACTGGAAACAAATTCCCGCCCCTTGACGCTGTAGACCTGACCGCAATTTCTCGCTGTTACATTTTCTATCACAAAGTCCCTATGTTTTATCTGCGTAATGCCTGTATCAGTCAGAACGGAATTTTGTTTTTCTATCTCATGTTTCATATTTTCAGAGATCTGCCCGATACCAGTCCGCGGATAGATAAATGTATCGGCAAGGGTATCTATATCTTTACCGCTGAACTTAAAAAAAGCGTTTTTAACGGCTGTCCACATGGAGAGCCCTTTTATCCGCTGGGCCAACCACTCCTGGCTTATTTGCCCGCACTCGATACCCCATACCTTTTCACTGTATTCCTTAAAGTACAGGTTGAACATCGTCCGCCCGAAATTGCTGACAACCCAGTCTTCAAGCGAGACATTGACAGGGGCCCTGAAAAAATTCCTGAACTTTTCTTTGCCGTAGTCATAGAGCACTTTTAAAGTGGTAGATACGCCCAGTCCGAAAACCGCGTTTGAAGGGGTCAGCGGATAGTCAAAGAATTTTTGACGCATATAGATTTTGCTCTTACGGGATACAGCATTAAATTCGCCGTCAAGAAGCTCGTTTACAAAATGCTCTATCTTCCGGCTTTTTGTGATAAACCTGTGACCTCCCAGGTCAAACCTGAATTCATCCCGCACAACTGTTTTAGAAAGGCCTCCGACAACAGGATCGCTTTCAAACACCATGACCGGCCGGCCGGCCCTGGCCAGGACAAATCCGGCGGAAAGCCCAGCAAGACCGCCTCCCAGAATTACTATGCCGTCATCCCGCTTTAAAGCCTTTTCAGGTTGGATCGTTTTACTGCAGCTTTGCATGGTAACAAAAAATATACCCCGCAGGCCTGCTGCAGGGTATTATTAAAAGTCTCGCTTTTATTATATCAGCAAAAACGTTACTTCGCGATCAACACAGGGATCTCAGCGTTGTTCACCACTTCCCGGCTAATGCTGCCAAGAGTGATCGAATGATGCGCCCTCTTTCCTCTTGAACCCATAATGATCATGTCGGCATTTTCCTCTTTCGCGGCCTTCAGGATCTCTTCAGCCGGGTGTCCTTCCCTGACGACTGTCTTTATGCCTGTTACGCCCTTGTCTTCCAGGGTCTTTTTGAACGATCCCGTTATGTTCGCCGCCTTTTTGTCTACGGCTTCCTGATACTCTGTGCCTATCAGGACCTCCTTAAGGGTCTTCATTTCAGCATCAGTGATCATATCATCCAAAAATGACGTCCCTGAAAACCTTTCCACATACACCAACACAACAGTTTCCGGACGCGAACATGAGAAAAGATCTTCAAATACTGTTACAGCCGTCTGCGAACCCTTTGTATTATCCACTGCGATTAATATCTTTTTCATTTTCACCTCTAGATATTTCTTGCGTTTATTAAGCCTTACAGCTTAATTATTAATGGCCGTACCCGCCTGAAGGTGCTCCGTACCCGCCTGAAGGCGCTCCGTACCCGCCTGAAGGTGCTCCGTACCCGCCTGAAGGCGCTCCGTACCCGCCTGAAGGCGCTCCATATCCGCCGTGTACCGCACTACCCGAACCGGCAGTCACATCCGTACGAGGCGCCAGACTGTAGCCAACAATAAAAGAAAGTACCGCAACAACAATGATTATTATGATAAATAAGCTGTTCTTCATTTTGCCTCCTGCCGTTTTGTAATAGTTTTTAACCGGGCTGGCCGATATTACCCTTTTTCTATTATATATACCAACTTGCTGCCTTCCTGCTTCTTCTCCTTGATCTCATGTCCGGCCTGGTCGCACATCTGAACGATGGTCTCCCCGGAAGAAGGGTTGTCGAACACAAGCGTTAAAGTATCTCCCTCGTCCATCTTCTCAAGCGACTTTTTGGTATATAACTGCGGATGCGGGCAGACAAACCCGCATACATCCAACGTATAAGTACCATCACCTGTTTTTTCAAATTTCATTGCCATGATAAATCTCCCCCTTGAAAATAGTTTTTTATTGTACTCGGTTAAAAGTCTTCCATTTCTTTGGCCATTTTTCTCTCTGTCCACCAGTTGAAGAACTTAACCCCGACGAATCCTCCACCTACCATACCAAGTCCGAACAACCAGCCTCCCGGGTCTCCACCGGCCACCCTTATAAAGAACGCTCCGATATTACATCCAAGGGCAACACGGGCTCCTATACCCATAAGCAGTCCGCCGCCAAGACCCCAGACTATGAGCTCACCTTTAGGCAGTTTGAACTTGAATTCTTTGCTCATAAGGGCCATTATCATGGCTCCCAGGATAATGCCTATTGACATCCACAGAGCAGGGTTACGCCAGAGTTCTGGAAGCCCGTTCATGACGCCGAAGAACACGTTATCACGGATCTGCCATCCTACTTTTTCCATGATCCATCCGGCGAACTGCGCCTCCTGAGTTGTAATGTACCAGTACCCTGGATCAAATACCCTGCCGGTAGTTGAAACATCAACGCCGTGGCCCATTCTTGTGAGAAGCTGGCCGAAGTTATCGACCCCAAACTTGATCTGCATACCTTTCATCGAAAGGATATGGATTCCCGCTGTTATGCCGATGAGTATTCCCATCAGGGTTGTCCTCTTGGACGCGGTTATCATCTTCCATAATCCGGCTGCGTGAGCACCTAAACCGGTGCTTGCTTTGGCCTTCTTCCGTTTCTTGATAAAGCCTTTACGGATATAAGCGTAGTAAATGAGAGCAAGCAGCAGGATCGACGGGAGTATTGTGTTGACGAGCGAGTTGGCGATAAAGAACCGCATGGTATTGCTGGACACCGCGGACATTGCGTCTGTATCGGACAGGAGGATCTGCGGCTTATTCAGCACATAACCCAGAAGGTAATGGTCAAACCATGATGTGATCTTTTCCTTGGGGACCCATGTCGTTGCGCGGGCCGTTTCTACCCAGGACTGGGGCAGGAGTTTGTTGAAAAAACCGCCTATGTCGACAAATACCGCCTGTCCAAAGGAAATACCCAGAATTGCCAGAACAGAAGTGCCATTACCCTCACCGATCTTGTAGAGAGATCCGGAGGCGCATCCTCCGGCAAGAACCATTCCTACGCCAAAGATTAATCCACCTATCAATTCATGAGGTCCCAGCGGCCCGGCATGGAAAGTACTCATGTTAGTGGCTGACAGCATTACGCCGACAAGGCTGAAAAAGACAAGGGCTATCAGTATGCCAACCGCCATTCGGGGCACCCCCGCGGCAAACAGGTCCCTTGACGCCGATGCCATACAAAAACGTCCGTATTGAAGCATCATCCCGTATGCGAACCCGAACCAGATATATACTATGAGGTACATATAATATACATTCACCTTATAGTAAGTTATACTGATAAGGATAAGAATACCCGTAATTATGAAGGCCCAAAGCACATTTCTTTTTTCATCTTTTTCCACGGATTTTATACCCTCCTTTTTTAAAATATAATTTTATGTTGACTTTCAGAATAAATCAATGGATCTTTAAAATCCAGACAACATGTTTAGACTGCAAAATTCCGGTCAAATATACAATATTTTAATAGCCGGATAAAAAAAACTAATTGTTTGGTTTTGAATATTTATCTCGAAGATCCTTTCCCCGCTCCGGCATGCGGCAGAGCTCAAAAAATCTAATGCGCTGCCGGTCTTCTTTGATAAACCTTAACAATAGTAACATATTGAAAAACCCCATTGGAAGCCTCAAACTCATTTGAAACATAAAAACCCGCTATACGCTGTTTAATATGATCCGGAACAGGCTGTCCTGATTCACTGGAAATCAGCACGATCGCCTTTTCACCGGTCTGATCCCTGTCGCACGAGTAATACCCGGGGTTTTTATATCTCCATGTGAATCTCAACGAAGATTCTTCGACCGTTTCAGCCCGCGGCAGGGAACCGGTATCATAATCATAACAAAAATCCTTATTCGTAAAAAGGTCAAGTATGGGCACCGAGACAGCCGAGTTAATAATGTAATTTTCTGAAGGTATGGTAATGACCTCTATATCTTCAGCATCAATAGAGTCCAGATACACTCCCGCATCCTTCAGGTTCACAGAGCTCATCCTCTGCAGGAACGGCTTATACGCGAAAACAGCCACAACAAGCGAGCTCATCACAATACAGGAAACTACAAATCTCCTGATCTCCCTGTCCTTGATAGACTGCAGGCCGTAAGACGCCATAAGCGCAAGCATCGGCAATGTCATAATGATGTAACGGGTCCTTTTTATCTGTAACAAAACAACAAGGATCATCAGCCAGATCACGGCAGCGTATTTCAGGTCCTTTTTTCTGACGGCGCTATAAGCGGAATACAATGCCGCGACCGTAATGAACGGATGTATCTGATAAAAAAAGATGGAGATGAAACTCTCGCCCCATCTTCTCAGCCCTGGTTTTTGATAGCTGATAAGCAGGTCTATCTGCTTTGACATAACATCAGATATCAGCAGAAGCGGAGCCGCGATAAGATACGCGGAAACAAACGCAACCGCGGCTGTTCTCTGAAGGACAGTGCGCCACCGGCGTCCGGCAGACGGCTTCTTAATGCTGACCATGGATATAACTGCCAGCACCGAAAGCATGAGCCACGCGGAATACTTAGAGTAAAAAACAAGGAATATCGCAACAGACGCAAGAACGATCCAGGATCTGCCCCTTTCCAGTGCCCTCATAAAAGTAAACACCGCGAAAGCCAGAAAGAACATCGCGGGCACGTCAACAAGCATAAGAGGCACCTGGGTAAAGAGGTACGGCATTCCCAAAAGCAGCGCTCCCGCAAAAAAGCCTGTATCCCTGTTCCACAGGCTTTCGCCTATCAGGCTGGTCAGCACAACTGTCATGGAAAAAAGAACCGACGTAAAGACCTGGATGTAAATCCTTGATTCCCCGATGAATTTAAAAATAAGTCCGTACAGGAAAGGCACAAGCGGCAGGTCTGTCCAGGCATTGATGCTTCTGCCCCATTCCTTAAGGAAGTACCATGGGCCGTATATTTCAAGGTGCTTGGCCTGTGTAAAATACCTTGAAGCATCCACAATAACCTCAGGCTCTCCCCAGAAAAGCATGCAGCACGCAAATGAGGCCAGAAAAAGGAATACGGCATAATTTCGTTTTTCAAGGGAGAACCTGGACAATACAAAGGCAACAGCTATTGCCGGGATCAGGTAGAGGAAAATACGAACCGCCCCTGTGCCGCTGAAGGCCCAGTTCCAGCTGGTAAGTCTGTTATCATCCATTCCCCGAAAAACAAAAAGCGCCAGAAAAGTTGTGAGTGTAAGCAGGGAAATTACTGCGATATAACCATATTTGTCAGATACGCGGGATCCGGGCATTATTCAGTCAGCTATCTGTCGGTTACAGAAGGGCGCTCCTGACACAGGAGCGCCCTCGGCGGGTTTTATTTTTTTAAAGCTATCTTACTGCCGCATTCCCGGCATTACCATGACATAACTCTGTCATGCGCGGCTATCTCATCAACAAGGGCCTCGTATGAGACCTCTTTCTTTGGAAGCTCAATAACCTTTACTTCATGGTCCCTGGACTCGGCCTCGATCACCTTGGTGGACAGGTCGGTCGGCCCGTCATTTAATATATGCAGAATCTTCATATATTCTCCTTCGAGTTTTAAAAAGTAGCGAGTAGATAGTAACGAGTAGAGAGATTTTAGATTGTTAATTTTTTGTCTTTTTTTCTACTTGCTACTCTCTTCTCTCTACTCAGTTTATTATTTGTGCTGATCTGCGGCTAAAGCACAATAACCTTGTCGACTTCAGCGTTCATTGTAGCGTTGTCAAACTGGCTTCCGCATACAACTTCAGACGGGATTCCGTCTTTTGAGACCTCAAGTTTTCCCGCGCTGTGGTCGCAAAAACTCATGCTCGCACCTTTCTCTTTGCACAGGCCTGTTACAGACGCGTTCCCGAGCAGGTTGACCCCTGTGTCCATCATAAAGAGTGAAACCTCATGCCCTTTTGAGACAGCGGCCTTTGTTATGCCCACTATGTCATCCGCGTGCCTGTCCGAATTAACAAGAATTCCCAGCTTCATAATATAATCACTCCTTTATCGTTTTTATCTTTTGACTATTTCTCTAAAGGATACTTTGCGGGGTCTGAGTTACTCCATTCACCCCAGGAGCCAACATAATTCCTGACCTTTGGATAACCTAAGAGATGTTTAAGCACAAAGTAAGTATGTGCGGCACGTATACCAGCCTGACAGTAGATTATGGCCTCTTTATCTTTTGTAACTCCCTTTGCTTCATAAGCAGCCTTCAAATCCTTGACTGATTTAAAAGTTCCATCTTTATTGAGATTGGTAGGATAAAAATTAAGGTTGACAGCGCCTGGTATGCGCCCTGTTCTCTTATTTTTACCCGGCATTTCATTCTTTATCCCCTTATATGCATCTGCACCACGGGCATCGACCATTACAACCTTTGAATTTTTAAGACTTTGTAATACGTAATCTGTGCTTGCATAAACAGAGGCATCGGGAGCAGCCTTATATGTTGCGGATTTTACTTTTGCAGGCGCGCCTGTTGCTGTCTTGCGGTTTTCCCGCACCCATTTTGTCATTCCACCATTCAGGTAGCTCACTTTTTCGTGGCCAAAATATTTCATAAGCCAGAAAGCATTCGTAATAAACGGGTTTCCGCCGCCCATGCCGTATATAAGCACATGGGTATCATTACTTATACCGAGCTTTCCCATAAGGGCCTCGAATTTAGCTTTGTCAGGCGGGGCGCTTCCGTTCCCAAGAACATCCATCAGGCTTCCTATGCCTACAAACGCGGAACCAGGAACATGTTTACTGCCAAAGTTCGCCATGGATTTGGGAGACGGACTGCCTACATACACGGTACGCATTCCTGATTTGTCCAGATTATCAGCAAGCCACTGTGTCTCTACAAGCGCAGGTGTTGCTGATGAAGAGCCGTTCGCAAAGGCATTTTGAGCGCCGGCAAACAGGCATAAACAAAATATCAGAGCGACAATTCCAGCTAATACTTTTCTGTCAGGAAACACTTTCCCCCCTGTTTTAAATCTACGCATTAATTATACCTCCTTGAATAGTTTAAAAATCTTAATGAAAGCCTGTAAAGATGTTCAGACCGTTGCCTCTTTCAAAGCACGGGTCCTTTTTGTTATTAAACAATAGAAAGGTATTTTGTGTCAAGTGCTTTAATAAAAAAAGATGTTACTATACTTATAAATATAGACATATATTAATGCATGAATAAAACCACTTATATTGCGAGCCCCGGGACCGGGACAGAAAGGCTTGATGCCTGGACAGCCGTAAAAAGCGGGTTGTCGCGCTCTCATGTTCAAAGGCTCATTAAACAGGGCCTGCTTACTGTTAATTCACGACGCGAGAAACCTAATTACAGGGTAAAGGCCAAAGACCTCATAGAACTTACCCTGCCTGACGAGCCCGCATCAGAGCTTATCCCTGAAGATATACCTCTGGATGTGATCATGGAAGACGAATACATAATAGTCGTCAATAAGCCTCCGGGCATGGTCGTTTATCCTGCCGCGGGGAATAAAAGCGGCACCCTGTTAAACGCCCTGGTCTCAAGATGTGAAAAGCTTGCTTCAGCCGGGGCGCCTCTGAGGCCGGGGGTCGTACACAGGCTGGACAAGGAAACATCAGGGATAATGGTCTTTGCCAGGAATGATAAGGCCTACCTGAACCTTATCAGCCAGTTCTCCGGGAGAAAAGTGGAAAAGCGGTATCTGGCGCTTTTATACGGACATCCCCGGACAGACAGGGGAGAGATAAGTATCCCGATCGGAAGGTCTGTTTCCGACAGGAAAAAGATGTCAACCCATACAAAAAAGGGAAAAGAGGCCATTACCCGGTTTGAAGTAATCAAAAAGTTCGGGCCTGCCGTAATGGCAAAGATACGGATCATTACAGGAAGGACACATCAGATCCGGGTCCATTTTGCCGCCACAGGACATCCTGTCCTTGGAGACAGGACCTACGGCAAAAAAAATACCTTAAAGGTCGGGCAAAAAACCGTCAGGTTCAGCCGGCAGATGCTTCACGCGCAAAGCCTCAGGTTTAAACACCCCGGAAATAATAAGATGATAAACCTGACCGCGCCGATTCCTCAAGACATGAAAACAGCTATTGAAGAATTGTCAGAATAGTGAATGACAAGTAGGAAATAAAAAATTAAGAATTAAAGAATTAAAAAATAAGAAGTGGAAAATGAGAAGTTAAGTAGTTGAGTTATTGAGCAGTTAAGAAGCTGCGTTACGATTCACTATTCACTTTTCACGATTCACGGCCTTTACTATGAACTATGTATTTACCCCAGCCTGTCCCGTGGTCCAAGTCCGATTGGACTTTACGGGATAGTTTTAGGTTCGCCCTTTTAAGAAGAACCTTACGGGGAGCTATTACTCTGCGGTACCGTTAACAGACTGAAGCTCTTCCTTATACCCGCATCCCTTTTTAACGCACACAAGCGCTTCTTCTTTTTTTGTCCTCTTCTCGCCCAGAACGCCTGACCCGCAGTCAGGACAGCTTTTGGCAACAGGCCTGTACCAGGACGCGAATTTGCACTTCGGATAATTACTGCAGCTGAAGAATATCTTGCCTTTTTTTGTCCTTCTCTCTACCAGATCACCGCCGTCCTCCGGACATTTGACGCCTATACCTATGGCTTTCGTTGTTTTACATTCGGGATAGTTACTACAGGCCAGAAACTTTCCGAACCTCCCGGCCTTAAAAACCATGGGGGAACCGCATTTCTCACACTTTTCATCCGTTACCTGAGGCTCTGAAGGCTGCGCGCCGTCCCCGCCTCCTGTCTGAAGGGGCCTGGTGTTCTTGCATTCGGGGAAACCCGAACATGCCATGAACCTTCCGTGCCTGCCCCATTTAATGACCATAGGCTGTCCGCATTTTTCACATTTTTCTTCGGTGGGAATGTCCTTTGGTTTGACCCTGCCCATACTTTCAAGCGCCTCATTAAGTTCCCTGTCAAAAGGCGTATAAAAATCCTTGACCACTTTCACCCAGTCAGAAACGCCTTCTTCTATCTTGTCCAGATTGTCTTCCATTTTCGCGGTAAAGCCGACGTCCATTAGTTCGGGAAATCTCCCGACAAGAAGGTCCGTGACTACGACACCCAGCTCTGTGGCGCTGAACCTGCCCTCAGTTTTTTCAGTATATTTCCTTTCCTGTATCCTTGACAGGATCGTAGCGTATGTACTGGGTCTTCCTATCCCCTTTGCCTCCATGTCCCTGACAAGGGTCGCCTCTGTGTATCTGGGAGGCGGCTGCGTAAAGTGCTGTTTTGGCAAGACCTCTATTGTTTTAAGGGCGTCTCCTTCACTTAATACCGGAAGTATACCTTCCTCTTCAGCTGCTTCATCAGCGCTTTCCGTGTATACCGCCATAAAACCCTGAAATTTAATGACAGTGCCCGTGGCCCTGAACAGGTATTTCCCGGCCTCTATATCGATCGAGGTCTGATCAAAGATCGCCGGGCTCATCTGGCTTGCCAGAAAACGGTTCCAGATAAGTTTATAAAGCTGATACTGCTCCTGCGACAGACCGGCCCTGATACTGTCCGGCGTCTTAAAGACAGACGTCGGCCTTATTGCCTCATGTGCATCCTGTGCCGACTTTTTGCTCTTGTAGACAGGGCTTTTAGCCGGGACATGGTCTTTGCCGAATTCTTTGGTTATGAACTTTCCGGCTTCCTGCCGCGCCTCTGAAGCGACCCTTACGGAATCTGTTCTCATGTATGTTATGAGACCGACCGAACCCTCGCCGTCCAGTTCAAGTCCTTCATAAAGCTGCTGCGCGATACGCATTGTTTTATTGGCCGTGTGTCTCAGCTTTCTGGACGCCTCCTGCTGAAGCGTGCTTGTAATAAATGGCGGCGCGGGAGAACGCCGTCTCTTCTTCTTTTCTATCTTTGTTACGGTAAAAAGCCTGTTATCCAGGTCTTTTACTATCCCCGCAGCGTCTGTTTCATGGTGAATGTTTATTTTTTGACCGTCTATCCGGAAGAGTTTGGCTTTAAAAAGCGGGGGGGTCTTTCCTTCAAGGCCGGCATTCACGCTCCAGTACTCAACCGGTTCGAATGCCTCGATCTCTCTTTCCCTGTCCACTACAAGCCTGAGCGCCACAGACTGAACCCTGCCTGCACTGAGCCCCCGCCTGACCTTGCGCCACAGCAGAGGCGATAACTTGTATCCTACCAGCCTGTCAAGGACCCTTCTGGCCTGCTGGGCGTCGAACAGGCTCTTGTTGATCTTCCTGGGCTTTTTCATTGCCTCAGTTACCGCCTTTTCGGTTATCTCGTTGAACTCCACCCGAAAGACCGTGTCAGAATTTCCACCCAGTTCCTCGGCTATGTGCCACGCTATTGCTTCGCCCTCCCTGTCCGGGTCAGGGCCCAGAAAGACCTTATCTGCTTTTTTCGCCTCTTTTTTCAGTTCCCTGAGGACTTTTTCCTTGCCTTCTATGGTAACGTATGTGGGAGTGAACTTGTTATCAACATCAACTCCAAGCTCCTTTTTGGGAAGGTCTTTGACGTGACCGATCGACGCCTTTATGATAAACCCCTTACCGAGAAACTTGCTTAGGGTCCTTACCTTTGCCGGAGACTCAACTATTAAAAGTGATTTCATAATTTTCATCTCTTATAAAAATTTGATTATACCGATTTAGTTTAGATTCCACAGATTTTTCTCTCTACCCTCTACTTTTTTCACATCTGTGCGATCTGTAGTTATATAATCTGTGCGATCTCGAAACGAGTCTTCACTGAGACTCGCTACGACAAGTTCTTGACAGATTTTTTATCAAGGACTATTGACTCACGCATAAATAATGTCCGCTATATTGTCATTCCCGCAAGCAAAGCGCGTCGGGAATCCTTCATAGAGAACGATTCTCGATGCGAGTCTTCGCGAGAGTCGCTTCGACCGGACAAGCCGGAATGACAGAAGTAAATGAACATAGGACATTATTTATGCAACTATCAATAATTAATTGAAAAAATTTTGCCTTCAGCCTGTATTATGACGCCGTTAAGTTCCAGGTTTAACAGTATTGACAATGCCTTTCCGGTTGACATATTAGTTTCCCTGACGATCAGGTCTATATGTTTGGGTTCATCGTTCAGACATCCGCACACTAATTTCTCTTCATCGGTCATCGGAGGCAGGGTCTTCCCGGATAACAGCTTATCTTCCCTGAGCACCCCTTTTAACTGCGGCCTGAGCTCGTCAATGATCTCCGAGGCACTTTCAACAAGTCTTGCTCCGTTCTTAATGAGATCATTTGTGCCTTTTGAGTTACGCGAAGTGATGTTCCCGGGCACAGCAAAAATCTCTTTGCCCTGTTCAAGGGCATAGCCTACTGTAATAAGAGAGCCGCTGTCAACCGTTGCCTCAACAACGACCACGCCGAATGCCAGGGCGCTTATGATCCTGTTCCTTCGGGGAAAATTCTCCCTGTTAGGAGGCGTACCCAGAGGAAATTCGCTTATCACCGCTCCTGAAGAAGCAATAGAATCCATTAATGTCCTGTTCTCCGGGGGATAAGGCACATTCATGCCTGAACCGAGCACAGCGATCGTCCTGCCGGAGGCCTTTAACGCGCCCCTGTGGGAAGCCGTGTCAATTCCCCTTGCCATCCCGCTTATTACAGTTAAGCCGGCTGAAGCAAGGTCATGGCCCATTTGCTCCGCGACCCGGAAACCATAGCTGGTTGAACGCCTTGAACCCACAATTGAAACGGCATATTTGTCATCATCCTTTATCTCCCCTTTGACATAAAGAACAACAGGCGCGTCAGCAAGGCGCTTTAAGCCTGCCGGATATGCCCGGTCATGAAGAGTGATCAGCTGGATATCGTTCTCGTCCGCGTGATCTATCTCTTTCTTAATTACATCCCAATCCTTAAAACCTCTGATGCTCTCTGCCCTGTTCTCTCCGATATTGGCGGCCTTCCTGAGCTCTTCTGCCGGGGTCCGGAATATATTTTCAGGGCTCCCGAAGGCAGCCAGAAGCCTTCTGGCATGCACAGGTCCTATATCAGGGGAACGACTCAGTGCAAGCCAATAGCTGAAGTCGGACATAACAACGATCAAGAAATTTAGAAATTAAGAAGTTGAGAGGTTGAGAACTCTCATCCTCTGATTTTCCTGTCTTCTTATCCTCCTATCTTCTTATCTTCACATCCTCTTATCTTCTCATCTTCCACAGTTTCAGTCTCAACGCGTTAAGTTTTATAAAACCTTTCGCGTCCTTCTGGTCATATATCGTCTCAGCCTCAAAAGTGGCCAGAGCAGGTTCATAAAGGGACCGTGGAGACTTTCTGCCTGCCACGATGCAGTTCCCCTTGTAAAGCTTAAGCCTTACAGTCCCTGTTACACCCTTCTGGGAAGCGTCCACAAGTTCCTGCAGGACCAGCCTTTCAGGAGAAAACCAGTACCCGTAATATACCAGTTCAGAATATCCGGGGATCAGGGAATCCCTGAGATGCATTACCTCTCTGTCAAGTGTGATCGACTCAACAGCCCTGTGCGCGATGTGAAGGATCGTGCCTCCCGGCGTTTCATAGACCCCCCTGGACTTCATGCCGACGTATCTGTTCTCAACAATATCCATTCTTCCGACGCCGTTTTTCCCGCCGATGGAGTTCAGTCTTTTCAGCAGCACGGCAGGGGACAGCCTTTTTCCATTAAGAGAAACCGGATCCCCGTTCTTATATCCTATGTTTATGTAAGTGGCCCTGTCAGGGGCTTTTTCGGGCGGCACCGTCATGGTATACATGTCCTTTGGCGGTTCTGCCCACGGGTCCTCCAGAACTCCTCCCTCGTAGCTTATATGAAAAAGGTTCCTGTCAAGGCTGTACGGTTTCCCCCTGGTCACAGCCACCGGTATCCCGTGTTTCTTCGCATACTTAAGAAGAGACGTCCTTGAGTCAAATGACCACTCCCTCCACGGCGCAACGATCTTTATGGACGGCTTCAGGGCATAATAGGCAAGCTCGAACCTCACCTGGTCATTGCCCTTGCCTGTTGCTCCGTGAGCAACCGAGTCGGCCTTTTCCTTTTTCGCTATTTCTATCTGTTTCTTTGCTATAAGCGGTCTTGCTATTGAAGTGCCCATCAGATACGCGCCTTCATAGATCGCGTTCGCGCGCAGCATGGGAAACACATAGTCCTTTACAAACTCTTCCCGCAGATCAAGAACATATACCTTTGACGCGCCGGACCTCAATGCCTTGGCCTTAAGGGACTTAAGGTCCTCTTCCTGACCGAGATCCGCGCAATAGGCAATAACATCACAGCCGTATGTGTCTTTCAGCCATTTTATGGCCACAGATGTATCAAGTCCGCCGGAGTATGCAAGTACAGTCTTTTTAATTCTCACGAGTTCCCTCCTTTATAATGAAATAAACATATCATAACTTTTAAAAAATGTAAATTTTACCCCGTTAGAAGACCGGTGAAAAAGTCATCACCGGTCTTGATTACACAGATTTTGGGAATGATTACACAGATATATTACGAGATTTAATCGGTGTAATCTTGTTTTTATCTGTGAAATCAGAGATTGTTGGGTTTTTCAACAAGCTCTCCTGCCTTGACATAGTATCAAAACTGCCTTATGTTTAATCTTAGTTCCGCAACCCGGACTTAAAACCTTTACATATTAAGGGAGGGTTATCAATGGATAAATGGAAATGCAGTGTTTGCGGTTACGTATATGACCCTGAGGCAGGAGACCCGGATGGAGATATCCCGCCGAACACGCCATTTGAGAAACTGCCTGACAGCTGGGTCTGTCCTATCTGCGGGGCCGCGAAAGACCAGTTTGAAAAAGTCGAGTAAGGCCCCTGGCGGCTGACCGCTCTTCAGGACCGAAGATCAGGTGTTTAGAGTCCGGCATACGCCGCATTTATTCTATATTGAATACCGCTGTTTCCTTGACACCCGGAATGTACTCTCCAACAGGGACCAGCTTTTTGCCCTCGCTCACACAGCCTATTATTATGGTCCATAGCTGGTTAAGTTCGGTCTTTTCCCTGTCACTCTCCGGCGTCATCTTAAGAAGTGTTCCTTCGAGCTCGATCCTCATGCAGCCTCCTTTTATCAGGGGGATATATACTTAACCCCAAATATATGAAAAAAATACGGCCATGTCAAACAGCATTTATCATTTTTATAAAGAAATAACCTCTTGACATTTCGCCTCTGTGCCTTAATATATATTGTCAGGTTTTTGAAATCATAAACCGCTCAAAGGAGAAAAAAAATGAGAAAAATATTTATCTTGTTTTCAGGATTAATATTCATCTTATGTTCAAGTATCTCTGTATTTGCCCTTCATGAAACAAAAGAGACCGAATATACGCCGGGCAGCGCAAAGATCAAACCCGCGGAAGCTGCCAAAAAATCCGGCGAACGTATATATGTAACAAATGCCGGCAATAACACCATATCGGTCATAGACGCCGCTAAAAAAGAGGTAATATCAACTTTCAGGGTCGGAGTGTGGCCGGCAGAGATCGAAATAGACCCCGCGTCCAACAGGGCGTATGTTGTTAATTCCAGCGAGGCTGACAGCAGCATATCGGTCATTGACCTTGCGAGCAGTTCGATAATAAGCACCATAAAGGTCGGAGTCGGGCCAATGGCCATAGCGCTGGATACCGCGCATCAAAAAAAGCATATGTCGCAAACAGCGAGCATCTGGTTGACGGCAAGAACTTAAGTAAGACCATTTCAGTAATAGACCTTTCGAGCAACAAAGTAACAAAAGAGATAGAGGTCGGTACGGGCCCGTTCGACGTGGTCGTTGTCGGCAATAAAATCTATACAAGTAACGCCGCTGATAAAACCATATCCGTCCTGGACGCCGAAAGCTATAAAATAACAGGCACGATCAAGGTCCCTGAGACACCGCTTGGCCTCGGCGTTGACGCCGGTAATAACAGGGTCTATGTCGCCATTCACGGTTCAAGCGAGATCGTTGTCATTGACACTACGGAAGATAAAATAACGGGGTCGATAAAACTGGGCGCATCCCCCTGGTACATGGCCGTCGACAGATCAAATAACAGGATCTACGTAACCCAGCGAGAAGGCAATATGGTCTCTGTTGTCGACACAAAGGAAAACAAGGTCATAGCTACAATAGAAGGCATTAACCAGCCGATCGGCATTGCGCTGAATTCCTCAGGAAGCCGGGCGTATGTCGCGAGCCACGGAGATATCGCTGTAGTGATCATCGATACCAGGAGCAATAAGGTGGCAGATACAATAAAACTGACCCTTACTCCTGACAGCCCTTATTCAGGCTCACCATGGGGGATAGCGGTAAAATAAAGTCCAGACTCCGTTATTGGTTATTGGTTATTCGTTAATGGTTATTTCAAACCTCTTTGCCCGATGACGTGCCATGGGTATACAGACAGATAACGATTAACGTATAACACTTAACGATTATTTGCTGAATTCGTCTTCCGCCTCTTTTACAGGCGCTTCAGGAGAATCCGCATATCTCGGGGAAAAATGAAAGACCGTCATCTTTGCGGCGCCTGCCTCTCCGGCTATGCTCCCCGCCTGTCTGGCGGTCAGGTGAAAGCGTTCTTCTGCCTTGTCCTTATCCCTGTGAAGAAAATACGCCTCTATATAAATGGCGTCCGAGCCTTTCGCGAGATTCACTATCTTCTTTCTATTGCTTTCACTGCCCAGGACGTCAACAATATAGGAGATCTTCTGCCCTTTTGTTATGTTCGCTATCTCCCTGAGTTCAGAAAAAGTAACCGACCTGCCTTCGATCGCAAAAACGCTGTCAGCCATGTTCTTTCTTAGAGCATTTTTGAATTCTCCGAGCCATGGACCAACAGGAAGGTTCAGTCCGTTCAGCTTTGCCTTGTCAATATTTATGTGGTAATCCTCTTCAAGGCGGAAACCAAGGCATGGGACCTGGTGGTCCAGCACAACAGCCTTGACCCTGAAAAATGAATCCTTCACAAGAACGCCGTCAAACGGGACGGTTCCCTTATCCTCTCTTTTAAATGAATTGCCCGCCTTAAAAACAGCCTTTGAAACCGACTTACCCTTTACTTCAGAGACCTCTATAACAAGAGGGTAATCTCCAACAAGGTTCCACGTATAGCTTCCGAGTTTACCTTCCACGTTCCTTATAAACCCATCGGGTCCATAAAGGCTCAGAGGAGTCTCCTTTTTCAGATGAAGCCTGAGGATGCTGTCCAGACCGATAAAGTGGTCTACATGGGCATGCGAAACAAAAATATCACTGATCTTGAGGATATCCCTCACTGAAAGACCGGTGGTAAAACCGCAGTCAAACAGAAGCGCCCTGCCCTGCCGCACGAACCTTACATACAGGCCGGGGTCCTCAAACGGACCGTTCACAAGCCTGGCGTTGAAAGATGGTTTCATAGGGAATTATAGCTCAAATAATGATATAATATTAAGCAATTACGCCGCATTGAAAAAAAACTCATGAGTTCTTTGAAGGATTTTAATGCCTGAATTAAGGAGAGACCCCATTGTAGGCAGGTGGGTCATCATTGCAACTGAGAGAGGTAAAAGACCCTCTGATTTCAAAATGCGCGTGCCGGCTAAAAAGGCGGGGTTTTGCGCTTTCTGCAATGGAAATGAATATACAACGCCACCTGAGATAATCGCCAACAGGCCTGAAGGAAGTGAACCTAACACACCGGGCTGGACGCTCAGGGTCGTTCCGAACAAGTTCCCTGCCCTGCGTATCGAGAGACAGCTGAACACGACCGGAGACGAACTTTTCAGTAAAATGGACGGTATCGGCGCCCATGAAGTAATAATAGAAAATCCGGACCATTACCTTACTCTTTCAACCATGCCGCTGAGATCTGTTGAAGATACCCTCCTGGCGTTTCACCAGCGAATATCAGACCTTAAAAAGGACAGTCGGCTTAAGTATGCGCTGGTCTTTAAGAACGAGGGTGAAGCAGCCGGTGCTTCGCTGGAGCACAGCCATTCCCAGCTTATAGCCCTCCCTATAGTGCCCAAGCAGGTGCAGGAGGAACTCAACAACTCCAGGCATTATCATGAAGCAAACAAAAGCTGTATTTTCTGCGATATTATCCGGCATGAGATAAACGACAGGACAAGGGTTATCTCTGAGAACGAAAGTTATATCTCCCTTGCTCCGTTCGCCCCTACATCCCCTTTTGAGACCTGGATCCTGCCAAAAGACCATGAATCCAGTTTTGTACCTGACGGGAAACTTCCCCTGCTGGCCCAACTCCTGCAAAAAACGCTGAAACAGATAGACAAAGTGCTTGACCTTCCACCTTATAACATGATACTTCACATATCCCCTTTTGAAGATGAATCAAACGAGTATTATCACTGGCACATGGAAATAAAACCGACACTTACAAAAAAAGCCGGTTTTGAGTGGGGATCGGGATTTTATATAAATCCGACCCCTCCGGAAGAAGCGGCGAAGTTCATGCGGGAGAGCGGCATATAAACATACCTGGACCCGCGCGGCAACATTAAAGATCCTGCGTCAATGCAAAAGCGGCATAACATGAATATACTCATCACCTCCTCTGAAGCTGTCCCGTTCGCCAAAACAGGCGGGCTTGCGGATGTCATTGGTACGCTTGTAAATGAGCTAAAGGCGATCGGCATTGGTTCCACGCTGATCCTCCCGCTTTACAGGCATATCAAACAAAGCGCGAATTACCTGGATATAAAACCCCTTGACAAGGTGATCTCGGTCCCTCTTGGCGGCAGAACTGTGAAAGGAAGATTGTGGAGCGGTAAAACCCTGGGCGGCGCTGACGTTTATTTTATTGAGAACGATAATTTTTACGACAGGCAGGAGCTGTACGGTACATCCGAAGGTGACTATCCTGATAATGCCTCCCGTTTTATCTTTTACAGCAGAGGGGTTCTTGAGACAATTTTACAGCTGGGGCTTAAAGTGGATGTTATCCATTGCAATGACTGGCAGTCAGGCCTTATACCCGTATATCTTAAGACCATTTATCAAAAAAAGCTTGCAGCCACAGCAACGGTATTGACCGTGCACAACCTCGGTTATCAGGGTATTTTCGAACAGTCTGAATTCCCGCTTACCGGGCTGTCCAACCCTGACGGCCTGAAGTTCTACGGCAAGATAAATATGCTTAAGGCGGGTATCCTGTTCGCGGACGCCATAAGTACTGTGAGCGGTAATTACGCCAGGGAGATCCTGACCAGGGAACAGGGCTCCGGTCTTGACAGTGTCTTAAGGCTCAGGAGCGACGACCTGTATGGTATCATCAATGGAATAGATTATACAGACTGGAACCCCGCTGATGACGCGTATATTCAGGCGAATTATACTGTTGAGGACCTGTCAGGAAAGACAAAGTGCAAAGAGGCCCTGCAGAGATTGATCGGCTTACCCAAAAGCGGTTCAATGCTTATAGGGATGGTCACCAGGCTCTCATCGCAAAAGGGCCTTGAGCTGGTGGGAAAAGCCATGAAAGAGATTGTCAGATCAGATATCCAGGTGGTCATACTCGGCAAGGGCGATGAGTCCCTTCAACAAGGGTTTTTAAAACTTCACAAAAGGTACCGGGATCACCTGTCTATTACAACAAGGTTTGATAATGAACTGGCCCACAAGATATACGCGGGCTCTGACATATTCCTTATGCCTTCAAGATACGAGCCCTGCGGTCTTGGGCAGCTCATTGCCCTGCGTTACGGCTCAGTCCCTGTCGTAAGAAAAACAGGGGGGTTAACAGACACGATCCGGGAATACGATCCGGCGAACGGCACAGGCACAGGGTTCCTGTTCAATAAATATTCTTCGGGTGAACTGGTAAAAAAAGTAAAATTCGCGCATAAGATCTTCCATGATACGGCATTGTGGCGGAAGATCCGGAAAAACGCCATGTCACAGAATTTTTCATGGCGAAAGTCGGCTGAGGCCTATATATCCCTCTATCAAAAGACCCTGAAGAAAAAGGAACAAAAGGATGCAGGAACTTACCGGAAATAAAAGCCTTGAAGAAAAACTCCTTGAGACCGAAATATTGATCAAGGTCGCCCAGGTTGCCAATTCAAGCCTTGATCTCAGGGAAATCCTTGACACGATCACAAAGATCATCGCGGAGAGCCTTAAAAAGGATGTATGCTCCATTTACCTGCCCAGGCCCGGGAACAAAATATACATTGAAGCCACAAAAGGCCTTAAGGAAGAGGCGATCGGCAAGGTCTTTTTTGTAACCGGTGAAGGGATCGTTGGATGGGTAGCCCGTGAACTTAAGTATCTTGCCGTTGAAAACATCAGGGAAGAACCCCGGTTTAAAGATGTCCCGGTCACAGGAGCAAGCGACTTCCTGTCGATGCTGGCGGTCCCGATCATCAGAGAGAACAAATTAGTAGGGGTCATAACGCTTCAGACCAGAGGTCCCTATATTTACAGTCAGGATGAGATAAATCTTCTCACCATAATTTCTTATAACATCAGTTCCGCTATCCGCAACGCCAAGCTTTACAGGAGCGTCAAAACGCAGCTTGACGAGCTCAAGATCATTCATGAGGTCGGCAAAGCCACAACCTCGATCCTGACCATGGACGAACTGCTTCCCTATATATGTGAAGAGGTCTCAAAGCTCTTTCACTCCAAAGGATGCGTCCTGAGGCTTCTGGAGGGGGAGAACCTCCAGATCAAGGCCTCTTATGGATTACCGGACAAGATAAAGCACGCCATGAACCTGCATGTCGGCAACGGGATAGCCGGCTGGGTAGCGCAAACAGGAAAGCCCCTGCTTGTCGACAATGTTGCTGATATGCCTGAAAACCTCAGGGTCCCGGTGATCGAGGCCACATCGGCATTGTGTGTTCCGTTGCATATAGGCGGACGGGTGATCGGAACACTGGGGCTATATGACAAAAAGGGCAAATGGGGCGTTACAGTTTTCAGCCGGAAAGACCTTGATACCCTCGAAACATTTGCCGACGCGTCATCCATTGCTATTGAAAACGCGAGGCTCTACAAAATAGAGGTGGAGAAGGAAAAAAAGATACTGACTCTCTACTGGGAAGTCGCGCGAACAAAGGACTACCTGGAAAGCCTCATAGACAACTCCGCGGACGCGATAGTAACGTCCGGTACCGGGGGACTGATCACATCGTGGAATAAGGGGGCCGAAAAGATCTACGGGTTCACGGAAGATGAGGTCCTCGGCAAGTTCCTTCCAATGGTCCCGGCCTTTCTCATCGAAAAAGAGAAACAATCCATAGAAAAGATACTTCAGAAAGAGACGGTTCGAAACGTTGAGACAATAAGACAAAAAAGAGACGGACAGTTAATTGAAGTAAGCCTGACCCTGTCGCCGGTCCTCAATTCAGCCGGAGAGGTTACAGCCATAAGCGGTATATCAAGGGACATATCCGAACAGAAGCGGATCGAGAAAGCGCTGATACGAAAGAACCAGGAGCTGTCAAAGCTGTTTTTTATAAATTCCGTTGTACGAAGCACCCTTGAGCTTGACAAACTTCTCAGGATGGTTCTGACAGTCGTTACAATGAGTGACGGGCTGGGTTTCAACAGGGCTGTTCTTTTTCTCGTCGACGAAACACAAAATACCCTCAAAGGGGTAATAGGCGTCGGACCTGAAAGCCCTGAGGAGGCCGGACACATATGGCTTTCCCTCGCAGGCAAGAGCCTGAAGTCCTCGATCGATGAGATAGAAAAAGGCCATCTGCAAAAAGACTCTTACCTTGACAGGCTGAGCCGGGAACTGAGCGTAGATCTTGATGAAGACTGTGTACTGACGCGGTGTATAAAGGAGAAAACACCTTTCAACATCCGTGACGCCGGAGCGGACCCCCTGGCAGCAAATACCCCGGTTCAAAGACTCGGGACAAAGGCCTTTGGAGTTGCCCCCCTCATCACAAGAGACAGGGCGATCGGCGCCATATTTCTTGACAACCTTTTTACCGGCAGAGAGATAAAGGACGAAGACCTGGAATTCCTGCTGGGATTCACCAGTCACATGGCGTCGGCAATTGAGAACGCGCGGCTTTTTGAGGAGATATCCCGGGCCCAGGCAGAACTGACGAATATATTTGAATCAATATCTGATATGGTCTACTTCAGTGACAGGGATTTTACCATAAGAAATATTAACCAGGCCGTGGTAGAAAAAGTGGGAAAACCCGCGGAAGAGATCTTAGGCAAAAAATGCTATGAGATCTTTCATGGAACGGACAGGCCCCCGGAAACATGCCCCCATGCAAAGGCCATGACGGAAAAAAAGGCCTTTGTAGAAGAGCTGGAAGACCATTATCTTGACGGTACGTTCTTTGTTTCCAGTTCTCCGATATTTGATTCCGCGGGTAACTTTGTCGGAACGGTCAATGTGTCCCGCGACATAACAGAACTTAATGCCCTTAGAGGGCGGGTCGCCGCTTCCGAAAGAATGGCCGCTCTGGGAGAGATGGCCGCAAGGGTCGCGCATGAGATAAGGAACCCTCTGATCTCGGTCGGAGGCTTCGCCCGGAGACTCGAAAAAAAACTTGACGGAAACCTTCACGAGATGGCAAAGATCATAGTTGAAGAGGTAAGCCGGCTTGAACAGATATTAAAGGAGATCCTGGGTTTTGTCAGAAAACCGAAAATGGTCAAGAACAAGATAGACCTTGTCGAACTGATCGATAATACCCTGAATTTTATATCCTCCGCCATAACGGAGAAAGGAAACACCCTGACAAAAGACCTGTTCCCGACCCCGATAATGATAACTGTTGACAGGGACAGGATAAGGGAGGCCATTTTGAACATAATCAATAATGCCAACAATGCCACGGACAACGGGGAAATAACCGTTAAGACCGTGCAGCAGGGCAATGAGGCGCTCATAGAAATATCAGACACCGGATACGGCATCAGGCAGGAAGAACTGAAGAACATTTTCACGCCCTTTTTTACGACAGGGCCGCATGGAACCGGTCTGGGCCTTACAATAACCCAAAGGATTGTCCAGGACCATAAGGGAAGGATCGATGTTGAAAGTGTATGCCGCGAACCCGGAGGGACCGGAGAAGATGAGCATTTAAAACAGTGCGGCACAACATTCAGGATATATCTGCCATTGGAGGAATAGTGATGATTATGGAGCCCCACTGGCAAGCTTGTAAGAGGACGGACAAGCCCGTGGTATCATCATTAATGCCCCGCTGGGGCGCGAGCATCCCGTACCAGAGTACCAATTTCACCCACGGCCAAAGCCGTGGTCCTCTTGGTACAGGGAGACACCTGGCGGTCGGCACTGGTAATTTACACCCGCCAGATATTATATAATAGTTATAATAATATTCTGGTACTGACAGATAGCCGGCTCAGCCGGATAGCCATGGCTTATACAGGGAGGTGACAATATGAAAATACTCATTGTTGATGATGACATACATATCCAGCGTCTTTACAAAGAAGAGCTGGAGGAAGAAGGCTATGAAATTGTCGTCGCCGGCACAGGGCAAGACGCCTTAGACCTGTTTGTAAAAGAAGACCCTGACATTGTCACTCTTGATATTCTCATGCCTGATATTAACGGAATAACACTCCTGAGAAAAATGAAGGAGCTAAAACCCAGGATACCTGTTATTATGTCCACGGCATACGATTACAGGGATGATTTCGCGGTATGGGCGTCAGAAGCCTACGTCGTAAAATCAGCTGACCTGGACGAACTAAAAAAAACAATCAGGAACCTGACCGCGCAATAAAACTAACATGGAAGATCTGTCAGAAGATGCAGGCCTTGTAACCGAGATCATACAGGGTATAATCAAGGCAAAAAAAATATTAAAGATATATCCTCCAAACAATCCCATATATATTAAGACCGCTGAAGGGCTCTACAGGAAGATCAAGGACCACCTGGACGTACATGGCGGCATCCAGTTAAAGTTCAGGCAGAACGAGATCATATTCAACAATGAGCAGGTTTATAATAATCCGCAGAAAGAAGACAATCTGGCGCTTTTCTTCTTCAAGGACGGGGTCAGGGAGATAACGATCCTCCAGGACCTGACCCGGAAAGAATTTGAGGATTTCATGAGCATCCTTAATACTGATTTCGAAAATGTGGCGCTTGATGACGACATAGTCACGCTCCTGTGGGAGCACGACTTTGAACACATAAAGTATATTGTTGATGAGGATGCCCTGTCAGCTGAAGAAGAGGAAGAACGGGAAAAGATATATCAGGAAGTTAAAGACAAGAGCCATACTCAAGACGATCTTGAAAGGGCCTACCAGGACGGCCTGAAAGAAACTGAAAAGCTGGAAAGCTCTCTTGTGCCTGTAAGTGAGAGCGAGCTCAAATCCATAATAAGCGAGATACAGGAAGAGGACACCCATTCCAAAATAGATAAGATCATCATGATCCTTTACGAGTTATTTTACCAGACAAAGGAAAAGCCTCTCTTTTCCGAGCTGGTCACTTTTGCCGAAAACGTAGTTGTTTACTGTATTAAAAATGCCGATTTCAGGAACGCCGTGTCAATGGTCAATTCAATAAAATCCATTATCAGGGACAGCAGCGCGGGGGAAGACAATATCAAGGCGCTTAACAGGATATTTGCCTCTATTAACAGCGATGATATTATTCAGGAGATAGGCAGGGTCATAGACAGTGACGCCCAGATAGAGGACAGCGAGTTAAAAGCGTTTGTCAGGAATCTCGATAAGACCTCTTTGCCTTACTTCATGCAGCTTATGGGGGAACTGCAGAGCATCAGGGGAAGACGCCTTGTAATGGATATCATTTCTGTCATCGGGAAACTGGACATGGAGACTCTTTCAAAGGGGCTTTATGACAGCAGATGGTATGTGGTAAGGAACATCATCTGTATTCTGGGTAAAATTGCGGACAGAACGGCGATCGAACACCTGTCCAAACCGCTGTCACATCCCGATCCGAGGGTCAGAAAAGAAGCCCTTAAAACAATGGGCGGGATCGGAAATCAGAATATTCTTCCCCATCTCAAGTCGGCGCTGAATGACGAAGATCCCTCGGTAAGAATGTCCGTCGCCAGGATACTCGGCACTTTGAAAACCGGGGCCGCAAAGAAAATACTGATAGATGAAAAGTCAAAAAAAGATTTTGCTTCTAAAGATTTCACTGAAAAGAAAGAATTCTACGAGGCGATTACACACTGGAAAGACCAGGATATAAAGGAGTTTCTGAGCGCCGCGCTCAATAAGAAGAAGTTCTGGGGCAGAAGAAAGAACGACGAGACCAGGGCGTGCGCCGCGTACGCAATTGGAATTATCGGAGATACGGATGCTCTTCCATACCTTGAAAAAGCGCAGGCATCAAAAAATAAGCTGCTGAAAACATTTTCTACCGCTGCGATAAAGCAGTTAACGGCGACTTAATATGCAACCTGTTGATAGAGAAAGAAAAGCCAAAGATCTGGTCAATTCGCTGGCCGTAATGATAAAGACCGCCCAGATACACAATCTGAACAATGTCTCTGTAACTAACTCGATCAGGAGAGTGCTCGATATACTCAACTCCCTCGTGTCCGAAGACGCGGTCACGCTTGACCTTGTCGGTGAATTTTTCCATGTAGACGGCGGCAGGGTCCGATATTCGATGGAGTATATTTTCAATTATGATTTTCTTATCAGGGAGTTCAAAAAAAGACACCTGGGCACAATAGTCTTTGAAGAGGTCCTGGGGGAGGATGACCTCAGGGCCCTGCTAACAGCATTGACACAGTCCGGTTTTTCTGAAAAGCCTTTTGAAGCCCTGCTTGAAGCCATAGAAAATATTGAGAATATCGACGTCAGGCCATTGAAAAAAATTAAAGACGACGCTGTTGAGCTCGACCGGAAAAAGATAATAAAAAAGACCTATTTCAACGTGGTCTCATTAACCAAAAGCATATCCAGCAAGATCAGTGCGGGTGAAAAAGTAAGCATCAAAAAAGCCAAAAGAATAATGGGCACCATAGTAAACCAGATCATTGAAGAAGAATCCATGCTTATTGGAATGACCTCGATAAAAGACTATGACGAGTATACATATAATCACTCTGTGAACGTAAGTGTCCTTGCAATAGCGCTGGGACACAGGCTGGGTCTTTCAAAAAAAGTGCTTACGGAACTGGGCCTGTGCGCCCTGCTCCACGACCTGGGTAAGATCGACGTGCCCAAGGATATCCTTAACAAGCCTGTGGAGTTCAGCGAGGAGGACTGGAAAATAATAATGAGACATCCGGCGTGGGGAGCCCATGCCATATTCAAAATGAAGGGCGTGGACAGGACATCCATCAGTGCTTTTGTCACATCTTTTGAGCATCATCTTAATTACGACCTTTCCGGGTACCCGAAACTGCGTAAGAAATTCGCGCTGAGTCTTTTTTCCCGAATCATAGCTATTGCTGACCAGTACGACGCAATGACGTCCTCACGGGTCTATTCAAGGATACCGGTTCCTCCGGACAAGGCCCTGAGCATAATCGTTGACAGGGGTGGAACACAATTAGACCCTCAGATCCTGAAGACATTCATTAACATGGTAGGGGTATACCCTCTGGGCAGCCTCGTAATGCTGGACACAAATGAACTGGCCATTGTGTTTGACAGCAATGCCAATCCGGATTTCAGCAACAGGCCGAGGGTGTTTGTGCTTATAAACAGCAAAGGCGAAAAGACCAGGCAAATGGTCGACCTTATGGAAAGAGACCAGGAAGGCAACTTTAAGCGAAACATCGCTAAGACCCTGGATCCCAACCGATATAAAATAAATCTGGCAGAATATTTACTCTGAGCTTCTCTCTTTCCCTGACGTTCCCCGGGGTTTTCCGACGTGAATCCTGCTTTTTTTGTACTGTGGTACAGGGTTTACAAAATACAGCCTAACTGTTAATATTAAACTTTCCCTCAGTCTCGGTACGAGTTCGGTACAAATTCGTTTGAATCGATTTTGACCTAAAATATCCGGACATGGAACTAACAGCTATTAACCCCGCCACACTACAAGGCGGGCAGGCACTGAGGGCGCTGAAGACACTGAAATCTAAACTACCGAGAGACGATGGACGAGTGAAGATTGACAATTAACGGTCTTTTTGTCTATGAGCTATGAACTATGTATTTACACCAGCCTGTCCCGTGGTCCAAGTCCGATTGGACTTTACGGGATAGTTTTAGGTTCGCCCTTTTTAAGAAGAACCTTACGGGGAGCTATTTGGAGAGGTGGCCGAGTGGTCGAAGGCAGCCGCCTGCTAAGCGGTTGTGGGGGTAAAACTTCACCCAGGGTTCGAATCCCTGCCTCTCCGCCAGTGAAAAAATGATTTCACAGATAAATAGTATAGATTACACAGATTAAAAAACAGCCCTTATCTGGAGGAAAAACAAATGAAAAAAGTATTATCAGCAGTGATCATCATATTGGTTCTTTTTTCTTTTTCAGCATGCAAGAAAAAAGCGGAAGAAACGATCTCGCAGGCGCCTCTGGCAGAAGGTCCGATCATGGACACTCCTTCAGAAATGCCGCCGCATGGCACAGGACAAAAGGTCCAGTTCGAGGTGGTTGTGCCTCCTGAGGTGGAAGACAGCTGGGCAGCGGTAAAATTAGAGGTAATGGACAAGCAGTTGAACAAGACACAGGAATACACTGTTAAGCTGGGGGAAGCCCTTGAAATCCCTGATTCAGACCTGACCATCAAAGCGGAATATTTTCTGCCTGACTTTAAAATGAGCGGGCAGATCGTAACATCAGGTTCAAACGCGCCTAATAACCCGGCAGTTGGCGTGGTAATACTTGAAAACGGCGACCAGATATTCCCTGAGCCGGGAAGGAAGTTGGGATGGCTCTATGCGAAATTTCCCACTGTACACCAGTTTGACCATGCACGGTTTGGATTGGTGTTAAAAGAAGGGGTCAGGAAAGAATAATAATAAACAATTAGCATTTTCAAATTAGCAATTAAAAATTAAGAGTTGTGGATTGGAGTTAACAAATAACGGTTAACGCATAACGAATAACAGCTTTTATATCCGTTATGGATAACGGGTAGTCAGTTATAAGTTGCGCCCATAGCTCAATTGGATAGAGTGCCGGACTACGAATCCGTAGGTTGCAGGTTCGACTCCTGCTGGGCGCGCCATAAAATACAACCGTTAATCGCCGCCAAAAGCCTGTACAGCTTTGCTGACAAGGCTGGCGAGCCTCGCCGAAGGCGGGTTATTAGTATGGAAATATGCGAGGTCTGCAACAAACCCGGGGAAGAATGCACATGCTGTCCTGTCGGTACGACTCGATTCCGAGAATGCGGTCATGTCTGCAGCCTGGATTATGGGGAAAACTACTGCCCTGTCTGCCTTCCGGAAAAGAAATAGTACTGTCCATGACTGGCAAAGATGATGAGCATTATATGCGCCTTGCCCTCAGGCAGGCTGACACAGCCTTTTCAAAGGGCGAGGTACCGGTTGGCGCGGTCATTGTAAAGGATAACAGTGTCATAGCTTCCGCCTGTAACTCAAGGGAGATGGAAACAGACCCGACCGCTCACGCGGAAATAAAGGCCCTTCGAAAAGGAGCCTTGGAGACAGACAGTTGGCGGTTATCAGACGCAACACTGTACGTGACCAAAGAGCCCTGTGTTATGTGTGCCGGCGCCATGGTAAACGCAAGGCTTGGCAGGCTGGTCTTCGGATGCAGGGACAACAGGTACGGGGCTGTTGAAAGCAGGTACAGGATACTTTCCGAGGGAAAGCTTAACCATAGCGTTGAGGTTATATCCGGGGTACTGGAGAATGAATGCTCGGATATTCTTAAAAGATTTTTTCAGATGCGAAGGTAGAGGTATGCTGATTTGATAAAGTTGCAGGCTGAAAATTATACAAAAGCCAGAAAAAGAGAGTTATATCTGAAAAGCGGTACTGGCAGGGATTGGTTAAAGAAAAGACTGGAGGAGTGCCAGAGTGGCTGATTGGGGCGGTCTCGAAAACCGTTGTGGGGGCAACTCCACCGTGGGTTCAAATCCTACCTCCTCCGCCAAAATTTGCGCAGCAAAATTTACCGTTATATGTTATTTGTTATCTGTTATTAGTTAGGAAGATATTTTTACGTATAACTTATTACTTATAACGTTTAACTTTATTTATTGGAGAGGTGTCCGAGCGGCCGAAGGAGCACGACTGGAAATCGTGTAGGCGTTAATAGCGTCTCGAGGGTTCAAATCCCTCCCTCTCCGCCACAGACCGAATGGTTTATGGCTGTACCGCAGAATTTTTGTGTCCCAGTGCGCTGGACGGAGTGTGGTTCAGGTTGGAATAAACATATATCTGATAGGTTATAATTAACTGGCTGGGCTTTTGGGCCCTGTGCAACAATGTACTGCGAACTCCGCCAGGTCCGGAAGGAAGCAACGGTAAGTGGTTGCAGTGTGTGCTGCGGGATTCCCTGAAAGCCCGGCTATAAAAAGACATCTTACGATGTCTGATGTCACAGATTAAAAAACGCAGATTACACTGATAAATTATCAAACAATTATTGAAAAAAATCTGTGTAATCATAAGTTTAAATCTGTGTAATCATGTAAAATGAACATTTTACAATTATGAGTTATATTGTTCTTGCCAGAAAATGGAGACCGCAGAGTTTTGATGACCTGATAGGTCAGGAACCTGTGGTCAGGACCATAAAAAACGCCATATTAAGCGAAAAGATCGTTCACGCGTACCTTTTCTCAGGACCAAGGGGCGCGGGCAAGACCTCAGCCGCAAGGCTCCTGGCAAAAGCCCTTATTTGCTCCAGGGGGCCTTCCACAGAACCATGCGGCACGTGCGAGAACTGCAAAGCTGTAACAAGCGGATCTTCTGTGGACGTACTAGAAATTGACGGCGCCTCCAACAACAGCGTCGATGATATAAGGGCATTAAGGGAGGCTGTCAAATACGCCCCGTCTTCAGGCAAATACAAGATATACATAATAGACGAGGTCCACATGCTCAGCAAAGAGGCCTTTAACGCCCTTTTAAAGACCCTTGAAGAACCGCCGCCTCACGTGATATTTATATTTGCCACTACTGAACCGAGAAAGGTTCCTGTCACTATACTCTCCAGATGCCAGCACCATGCCTTCCGGAAGATCGCAAAAGCAAAGATCAAAGACCTTATTTTGAAGATCTCAAAAGCTGAAAATATAAACATCCGGGAAACAGCCGTGGAAATGATAGCAAGGATTGCCGACGGAAGCATGAGGGACGCCCTGACCGTGCTGGACCAGGCATCCTCCTTTAGTGATGATATAACCGAAAAAGAGCTTCAGGACCTTCTGGGCATACCTGAAGCGGACATCATACTGGACCTCTCTGATACCATTTTATCAGGGGATATCTCCAGCACTTTGTCCCTGATAAAAGAATTAACCGAAGGAGGATACGACCTGCGGCCCGTGGTTAAAGAACTTGTGGAGCATTTCAGGAACATTGCCATTGTAAAGATAGTGAATGACCCTGACGAGTTTCTGGAGTTTACACAGGAAGAAGTACAAAAACTTAAACATCAGGCTTCACAGGTAAGTATTGAAGAGCTGACCCTGCTCCTGACAGAGTTCCTCAAACTTGAAGGCGAGGTCAGAAGCACTGTAAACCCCAGGTATACTCTGGAGCTGGGTCTTCTCAGGACGTCATTTGTAAAAGGAATGACCTCCATCAATGATATACTGAAAAAACTCGACCGCAAAGATCAGGGCTATTCCGAAACCCGCAAGACCGGGGAGCAGCCCGGGCGAAACAGACCCGCTGAACCAAAGGCCCCGGCTAAGCCGAATGACGGGAATGGGCCGGAGACCGGGGACCATGACGCGGTCTGGAAGAAAACAATCGAAAAACTGAAATCAAGTGACCAGCTTCTCGCGTGCAAACTTGTCGAGGCAAAAATGATCGGGGTCATCGGCAATAACCTTACAATAGGCTTCAACGGAGGCATGTCTGTTCTTTCAGACTCTGTAAAGAAAAACGCGCCTTTGATCGAAACCGCATTACACGATGTTACAGGCAGGAAACTAAGATTGAAAATAGTGTCCCTTCCTGAAGAAGAAAAAAAAAGCCTTGATGAAATAAAAAAAGAGGTCTCTTCAGATCCAATCATCAAAGACGCTATTAAACTGTTTGACGGGAAAATAGTGCAGGTAAGGCCTTTGAAAGGCTGATAGCACAGATTAACAAATTTCGATTACACAGATAGATGCAAGATAAAGACCCTGTTACAGAAAAAATAATTGGATGCTGCTTTAAGGTTCATAGTGAATTAGGCCCAGGATTTAATGAAAAGATCTATCATAACGCATTAAATTTAGCTTTAAGGCAACAGAAATTAAAATATCAAACGGAAAAGTCATTTAAGGTTTCGTTTCAAAGTGCTTATGTCGGGAGTTTTAAAACAGACCTGGTAGTAGAAGACACAATTGTAGTTGAACTTAAAGCATTAACTGGAAATATCCCGCATGTTTTTGAGTCTCAAGTGATATCATACTTAAAAGCATCCGGGCTTAAGATTGGACTCTTAGTTAATTTTGGGAATAGAAAATGTCAGATAAAGAGATTGGCAGTTTAATCTGTGTAATCACTTAAAAATCTGTGTAATTAAATATAACATGGTTATATTAGGAGGGTGTGTAAATGAATAAAGGGATGTTTGGCGATATGATGCGTCAGGCCAAGAAAATGCAGCAGGAAATGGGCAAGATCCAGGAAGAGGCAAAGGGAAAAACAGTTGAGGCGTCTGTAGGCGGAGGAATGGTCACAGTTATTGCGAACGGGGGAATGGAGATCGTGTCCATCAAAATAGAGAAAGATGTTGTTAACCCCGAAGATATTGAAATGCTCCAGGACCTGATAGTCGCGGCCACGAACGAGGCATTGAGGCGGGCACAGCAGATGGTAAATGAAGAGATAGGCAAGGTCGCCGGCGGGCTCAATATTCCTGGCCTTGGGAATATGCTTGGATAATGAACAGCGGCATAGTAGAAAGACTTATAACTGAGCTCATGAAGCTTCCGGGGATCGGGAGAAAGACCGCCCAGAGACTCTCATTTTTCATTATGGGCATGCCTGAAAAAGACGCCTTTTCCATGGCAAAGGCCATTACGGAACTGAAAGAAAAGGCCGGCTTCTGCCGGCATTGTTTCAACATAACAGAAGATGATATCTGCTCCATCTGCAGGGGAACTTCAAGGGACCGCGGCAGGATATGCGTTGTTGAGGAGCCCAGCAATCTGATCGTCATTGAAAACACAAAGGCATACAAGGGCCTTTACCACGTCCTGCTCGGTGTCCTCTCTCCTATTGACGGCATTACCCCTGAAATGCTCAGGATCAGAGAGTTGGTCGAACGGGTAAAAAAGGGCGGGATATCTGAAGTCATCCTGGCCACAAACCCCAACACAAAAGGCGAGACCACGGCCCAGTATATAGCAGGACTTCTGAAGCCCCTTGGTGTAAAGGTCACGCGGATCGCCTATGGCCTTCCCATTGGCGGAGACATTGAATTTGCCGATGAGGTAACCCTTACAAAGGCCCTTGAGGGAAGGAGAGAGGTTTAAAATTGACGATTGTCAATTGACAATTGTCAATTACCCAATCTTATCTGCCTGCTTCCAGCACTTCTTTAATAACTTCCCTGTCCACATCTTCCTCTATCCGCACGCTTCCGATAGAGTCCGGAAGGATGAACCTCAGCCTGCCTGACCTGACCTTTTTGTCTATCTCCATTGCCTGGATAATATCGGTAGTTGCAATATCAGAAGGGATCTTTGCCGGCAGATCATATAGTCCAACAAGGTCCTTTACCCGGGACGCGGACCTGTTATCAAGCATCTTAAGCCTGACTGCCAGGTCTGACGCGGCACACATGCCTATGGCAACAGCCTCTCCGTGAAGAAGCCTTTTGTAGCCGGTCACTGTCTCAATAGCGTGGCCTATTGTATGTCCGAAATTAAGGATCGCGCGCGGTCCGCCCTCCAGTTCGTCCTTTGCAACAATATCAGCCTTGATCTCGCATGAGCGCCTGATGACATAGATAAGGCTGTCTCCACCTGATAAAATTTCCTTTTTGTCAGATCCCAGTGATCCAAACAGCTCCCTGTCAGCAATAACACCGTACTTTATTATTTCAGCCATACCCGCGCTGAATTCCCTGAGCGGGAGCGTTTTCAACGCGGCAATATCTATGAATACAAGGGAAGGCTGGTAAAAAGTGCCTATCATATTTTTCCCCAGCGGGTGGTTAACACCGGTCTTGCCGCCGACAGAACTGTCAACCTGAGCCAGGAGGGTCGTAGGGACCTGAACGTACTTTATCCCCCTCATATAGGTCGAGGCCACAAACCCCGTGATGTCTCCTACAACACCTCCGCCAAAGGCAACAAGCATTGAATCCCTGTCAAACCGGGCCTTAAGAAGCTCGCCGTATAAATGAGAAGCCCATAAAGGATCTTTGTATTCCTCTCCGTCGGGTATAAGGAAAACCTCAGGCTTTATACCGCTGTCGCTCATTGACCGCAGAACATCGTCTCCGTACAGAGGGAAAATGGTCTTATTGCTGACTATTGCAACGCGGGAAGGCCTGAACTCCTTGAGCCTGAGCCCCAGCTTTTGGATAATCCTTCTTCCTATCATGATCTTATAGCTCCGCTCTTTCAGCTCCACAGTAATGTCCTGTGTATCCAGGCTCAGCATCTCAATTATCTCCTGGGCTGTCTCACCCGTAGTTATATAGTCGGTGTTTATGGAGATATCTGACTGCAAATAAAGCCCCTCCCTTTCAGCAAGCAGTTTTCTTATTTCTTCAAGAGGCTCTTCAACGTCAAGAAGGGGCCTTTTGCCTCCCTCGGTAGCGACCCTCTTGAGAATAATCGCGGGGTCTGCTTTTAACCATATAATGGTCCCCCTTGAGCGCAGGTTATCCACATTTCTCCTGTCCTTGATGACACCGCCGCCAGTGGCGATCACAATATCTCCCTTCAGGGAAACCTGCCTGACAACCGAGCGCTCGATCTTCCTGAAGTGATCCTCGCCTTTTTCCTTGAAGATAAGGGAAATGGGCTTTCCCTCACGCTCCTCGATCAGGGTATCCGTATCTATAAACGGGTATCCAAGCCTTCTGCCCAGTTCCCTGCCCACAGAGGTCTTGCCAGAACCCATAAATCCTGTCAGAACGATCTTCATAATGTCACCATTTATTAGAGAGGATGTTTCCCTTGAGCGGTTTTTTTCGCTGAAAGCGAAAACCTCGGAGGCCCGATTCTTCGGGTCGAGAATGAGCGAAAGGGGAATATCCTCTCTAATATATCATTTGAAGCCTCTACAGGAGCTTCAAAATACAATGAGAATTAGAATTCTTTTATTTGCTTCACATATCCCTTATAATTCCGCGCGACCTCTTTCATGCTGTCGCCGCCGAACTTTTCAAGAAAACTGTCAGCTAAAACAAGGGCGACCATGGCCTCAGCGATCACAGCAGCCGCGGGCACAGCGCATATATCAGAACGCTCATAAGCCGCCTGCCTGAGCTTCTTTGTCCTTATATCCACAGACTTCAGCGGCTTTCCCTGAGTTGGTATGGGTTTCATTGCCGCCCTTATAATAAGCGGCATACCATTGCTCATGCCGCCTTCTATTCCTCCGGCATGATTGGTCTTACGATAAAAACCAGTACCTTTTTTAAAAAAGATCTCGTCCATCACCTCTGAGCCCGGTTTTCGCGCCATTTCAAAGGCAGAACAGCCTATTTCAATGCCTTTTATTGCCTGTATGCCCATTACAGCCTGCGATATCCTGCTTTCAAGCCTCGTGTCCCACTGTATGTGGCTTCCAAGCCCTGAGGGCAGGCCAATGGCAAATACCTCAAACACACCGCCCAGCGAATTACCCTGCTTTTTGGCCCGGTCAATAGAGCGGACCATCTCTTTTTCAGCCTTTTTATCCGGACACCTTACAGATGACCTTTCCGCTTTTTCAAAGGTCTCTATCAGTTTTTTTTCTGAACTATGAACTGCTTGCCCGCCGGTTGTTTGGAGGGTGAGCTTTGAACTATGAGCTTCTATACTGCCTATCTCCGTTACAAAACTGCCTATCCTTATTTTGAACTCATCAAGAAACCTCTTTGCCACAGCGCCAAGCGCGACCCGCATGGCTGTCTCGCGCGCGGAAGAGCGCTCAAGGATATTTCTTATGTCCTTTTGATCGTATTTCAGGGCGCCGGCCAGGTCAGCGTGTCCGGGCCGGGGGCGGGTTACCAATTGGACCTTTGAACTTTCTATCTCCGGACTCATAATCTCTGCCCAGTTTTTCCAGTCCCTGTTCTCGATCAAAAGGCATATTGGAGAGCCAAGGGTCTTTCCCCGGCGTACGCCTGAGAGTATCTGCACAGTGTCAGACTCTATCTTCATGCGGCCTCCCCTTCCGTGGCCCTTCTGACGCCTTGAAAGCTCTTTGTTTACGTCTCCGGAAGCAATAGAAAGCCCTGCGGGGATGCCTTCAAGTATCCCTGCAAGGCCTTTGCCGTGCGACTCTCCTGATGTAAGAAATCTTATTTTTGACATATTCTCTATTTATACCCCTCTTTATCCAGATAAGCGCTTATATGTCCTGCAAATTCTCTTAAATCGTTAAGCCGGCGCGCAAGATAATCATAAAGCAGCTCATAATCTACTTTTGTGTATCCATGAACAAGAATGTTTCTGAAACCAGCCATGCCTTTTATGCTTCCTGCGAAGTCCGGAGGCAACACCCCCTCGTCTCCCAATATCCTGATAATGTCTTCATTGTCATCAGGGCTTTCAAACCCTTTTTCCGCGATTATATGATTGCCTATATCAAGGATACATTCAATTGCTACCTGAAAGTTCCTCTCAACAGCGCTCAACAGCACATCATTGCCGGTTAATTCCTTTAACCCGATTTTACCCGACTGGTGAAGTATCTGAAGCGCCTTTTCTAACCTTTTCAATCGAGTATTTATGACTTCCCTTAAAATAACCAAAATCTCCGCTCCTTATCTTCTCATGGAGGATTTTATCCTGAACCCTTCTGAGATAGATTGTATCGAGATAACGCATTGTGGCTTTTACTGCATACTCCAAATACTTTTTCTCATCCTTTAAAAAAAGCAATGTGCCCTTCTTGATAACCTCGTGCGAAAGTAAAGGAGGCGCTATATTCAAGATGACAATATCAACCTTATCGAATGAAAGAAGTTCTATCAGGTCAGTAATGATATTCAGCTTTATAAAGCCGTAGTCTTTGATTTTAACCTTACTGCTCAGAAGTACTGCAATGTCAATATCGCTCTCAGGTCTGGGGATTTTTGAAGCTCTGGAGCCGAAAAGATAAGCGGCAATCAGATCCTCCCGCGAAAAAAGGTAATCTTTAATCCTGCCGATATCCAGCGTTTTCATGACACTATGTTATTAAAAACACGACGGAAAGTAAACCTGTTAGTATGAGGGGTCAGACATGACTATTGACATTTGGTTTAAGTCCTGACATACTGACCTCATGGCACGGAAGCCAAGGATAGAATTTGAAGGGGCATTTTATCATATCATGGTCCGTGGTAATCAGAGGCAAAAGATATTCAAAGACAAATATGACTTTTTAAAATATCTTGAAATACTTACCAACTATAAGAAGCAATACAAATATTACCTTTATTCCTATGTACTGATGAGCAATCATGTTCATCTCTTAATAGAAACTACTACCCCCCCGCTATCTAAAATACTTCAGGGAATCAATCAGCGTTATACAATATATTTCAATAGAAGATACAAGACAATGGGCCATCTCTTTCAGGGCAGATATAAAGCCATACTCTGTGAGAAGGATGAATATTTACTGTCACTTATCAAATATATCCATTTCAATCCAGTAAGAGCGGGAATAGTTAAAACTATGGATGATTATAAGTGGAGCAGTCATAACAGTTATGCCAAAAAGGCAGACAAAAAAGACATAATTGACACAGATCAGATTTTAAGGATGTTTTCAGAAAACAAGGCGAACGCAAGAAAGCTCTATAAAGCTTATACGGGCGATGGACTGGCAGTCAAAAAAGAAGACATATACTG
Source organism: bacterium BMS3Bbin08 (assembly GCA_002897775.1). Taxonomy (GTDB): domain Bacteria; phylum Nitrospirota; class Thermodesulfovibrionia; order UBA6902; family BMS3Bbin08; genus BMS3Bbin08. Next base: position 58,050 of record BDTR01000042.1, read on the forward strand.
CACAATTGACCAGAGGATCATTGGGGGAGAAGAATTTGTAGAGAGAGTAATGGAAAAGTATGATATAGAAATCACTCATGAAAAAAGGAAGAAAGAGTATACATTACCCGAAATATCCAGAGCAGTAGAGAAAGTGTATGGAATTACACTCAAACAAATACGACAAAAGAGCAAGTCCAGGGATCTATCATTAGGGAAGAAGATATTAAGTCTTGCAGCAAAGGAATACGGATATAAAGGCAGGGAGATCGCGGAATATATACGAAAAGATTCCACTATAGTCACAAGACACTTAAAAGAAAAGAAAGAGTTAAAGAAAGAAATAGAAAAGGTATTTAAAATCTTAAGAGATGACAAGACAAATGTCAATAGTCATGTCTGACCCCATTCATTCGGTTACGAAAAAAAGAAGGGCGCGTTTTTAACAACGCGCCCTTTTATCTTTTATATCTTTTATAAACAGGCCTGATCAGTCTATAGTCCCGGTAATCCAGCTAACGTAATCAATGCCTTCCCATGTGACTGTAACCTTGAGCGTGGCAGGATCAGGCGGATCAGTATCTCCAGTCGCGCTATCCGCCACAACAACCGACAGCTCCAAAGGCCCTGTAGAGAACACATCCGGGAAGATATATGATGTAAATCCGCTTATCTTACCGGCGTCAACCGAAATGCTTACTTCTGTGCCTGCTGACAGGTAATTCAGATTTATATCAGAGATCAGAATATCAAAGCCCTGGGAACCGCCGTCCGCGATTGTAAAAGTAGTAGCCGGATTCGTACCGTCGCTGAACAGTCTATAAAACGGAGGGCCTGTAATTAATATATTCATATTTCTGAATAAGGTCTTTGAGGTCTGACATCCGGCATCAGGGCATGCCGGACCGTCCCAGAACCCGTTATTCCCGTCCCAGACGCCGTTGATGTTTTTATCGAGATACAGTTCATCGGGGTCTGCCCCTCCTATGTCACAGACGCCGTTATCATTAAAATCAATAAACGGCTCATGCTGGGTATCTGTAAATGTATCGGTACTTAAAGCGCCGTCATATATGCCGTTGCCGTTTACATCGACAAAACTTTCTTCACCCTCCATACTGATCCTGATAGCGCCATATCCGTCCCTTGGATGCCCGGGTGGCGATACCCCGTATTTTGTGTTCACATAGGCCTGGAGAGACGTCTCCCACGCCTCGGGCGCCACATCTTCGGGATCAGGGTGCTGGGTCCTGAATATCATGGTTGTCTGGCCTATATCATCAAGCACTGAGCTGTTTTCCGGAGTAGCGCCGGACTCGGTCATGTAAGAAACAGTGGTCCCCTCAAGCACATTACCGTTGCCGACCCTGTCAGCAGCCAGTACAGTAATGGTTGCCTGCCTGTCAATATATAAAAGCCCCGGCAGATTGAAGGTGCTGAGCGCTACGGTAAAGTGGGCGTCATCCGGCGTGCCGCCGCCTATTGATATCACAGGCGAAGAAGACGCGACAAGCGTGCCGGTGACCCTCGCGACAATTGTTACATTGCCCGGGAAAATACCGCTGGTAACGGTTAATGTCGCCTCACCCGCGCCGCCTGCTGTGGATGTAGCGTAATGCCACGGGCTGTTAAATACCCCATCGAACGGGGCGGCGTCTGTGAACGGCTCATCAGAGTCATAACAGTTGTTTCCATTGGTATCGGTAAAAGCTTCTTCGGTATTTTCTTCAATATCAATAAATTCGCCGCCCGCGACAGGAAACACGCCCCCATCGCGCCCGCCGGCCGGGCCGATCAAACAGAAATCAACACCTTGACCGTCAGCAACCGTGGACCCGTTCGCGTCTTTTACCAGGAATGTAATATTTGATATCTCGATCCCGCTGGTTCCCCTGATCGCTAATGACGAAGGCACGGCTGAAACAAATTCAATAGTAGCTGTCGCGACCGGCGCGATATCTATATCAATAGTATTGCTGATACCTGACGCGGCTGTTACTGTAACAGTGCCCGGTACATTCAAAGCTGTAAACGTAGCGGTCGCAAAACCGCCGAATGTAGAGGCTGAAGATGTAATTGATCCAAACGCGGGATTGTTAATGCTGAAAGTGACTACTGTGCCGTCAGGAACAGGAGCCGATATACTGTCAAGGACCTCCGCGGAAATGCTGGACGTTCCAAGAACGCTGATACTCGCGGGAGTAGCTATCAGGTTGATAGTGGCTACAACCGTAACATCCACGCTGATATTAGCCCACGCCGCCCCTGAGGTTGCTGTAATAACAGCAGTGCCGTCAGTGCCGGAAGCTGTGAATATCGCGGTCGCGACTCCGCTAACTGTAGAGGCCTGAAGTGTTACAACTCCCATGCCTCCCGGGGTAACCATAAAATCTACCACTGTTCCGTCAGGCACCGGCAATAAAGACGCGTCAAGAACAGTCGCCTCAATAGTAGAGGAGCCAGGGTAAATAATAGCAGGCGGAGTAGCTGTGAGTGTTATGGTCGCGGCCGCGCTGACAGTGCCGGTCGGCACTGTTATGCCTCCGCCGCCTCCGCCTCCTGTTATGCCGGTGCTCTTGCCGCCGCCGCAGGAAAATATTAATAGAATAAATGCCAGCAAAAAATATCTATAGATCTTCATTTAGCCTCCTTGCTCCTTATAAACCCTCACTACGCAATTTCAATACCATAAAAAACTCAATATTTTCAAGACAGTTAGCATATCGTCTTTAATTTTTTATGTAATTGACTGCCCATAATTGCGAAATCAGTTACATAATTTTTATACCATTATCAATTTATCGAGACCGTGACCGTGTCAATTGCCTGGCCTGACTCCGCTTTCAGGTTCCCGGTATATGTGATCGGGTCTTCACCGACCAAACCGCTAATATAGTCAAACCGAAGGTGATAAAGCCCGTCCACATCCGTGCATACGTTCATGGGTGAAGGCTTGGAAACATCTCCGTCATAAAGCTGGACACGTCCTGAGGAATCTGGCACTGCAAAGGGATATGAGATCCACAGCAGGACATCGTTCAGCGGTATGCCGTTCTCATCAGTAACAGAGATCGTAAAATTCGTAGTATGCACACTCGCCGGATCTGGGTCAGTTTTCGAAAAATCGCCTGGCTGGATGTTCAATATAGACCCTACAGGCGCTGTCACACAGCCACCGGGGCCAAGGTCAATTCCATCATTGCCGCCGCAGCCTGACAGCACAAACAGAAAACTCATCAGGATCAAACCTGTTAATATATATTTTTTCATTGAATTCCTCCTTATATTATATATTATAGAAAATATCAATATTTTTTTGCCCGTTCCCTCACGGGAATTATCTTCGGCGTAATAAATATCAGCAGTTCGGTCGTGTCCCTGATCTCTTTTTCTTTTTTAAAGAGCCATCCGATCACAGGTATCTTGCTGAGCAAAGGCACGGCATTCACACTTTTTGAGATATTTGTTTTGAAAATTCCTCCCATGACCAGTGTATCTCCATTATCGACCAGCACCTGTGTCGTGGCCTCCTTGGTATCGATCGTGGGAACACCTTCACCGACCGTCTGCGCAAAATCAGCCTCGTTCTTTGTAGTCTTTATGTCCATTACAATGGTCCCGCGCGGCGTTATGTGCGGCGTGACTACAAGCTCCAGTTTAGCGTCAACAAACTCGGTAGACAGACCCTTATCCTGTGAGAAAGTCTGGTAAGGTATCTTTTTCCCCTGTGAGATAGTTGCCTCCTGGTTGTCCATGGTCACGATCCTGGGGTTGGAGACGATCCTGCCGTTACCGGTGCTTTCCATTGCTGAAAGCTGGATGTCCAGATTCCTGAGTTCCTTGGCGCTGATATAACCAAAACCAAGTGAACCGCCGGCGCCCGCTCCGACAGCCGCGGGAAGGTTAACCAGCATGGGATTGTTGCCAAAGAAACCATTACCGCCTGAAAGTCCGTTAACACCGCCGACAACTGACTGGGGCGTGGGCTGCCACAAAACCCCCCACTGGATACCCAGGTCCTTCACAAAGTTCGTGGATACCTCCACGATCCTCGCCTCTATACTGACCTGGGGAGTGGCCTTGTCAAGGGCGGCTATGATCTTTTCATATTCCGGCTGTTTTTCTTCGACGTCTTTTATAAGTATTGAACTTGTTCTTTCGTCTGTACCGATAAAGCCCCTGTCGGTCATGACCGAGGCGTCTTCGATCGCGCTTTTTACGTCATCAACATCCGCGTAATCTATCGGGTAGATCTTTGTGACGAGGTCCCCCGCCTTCAGGGCGGATTCCTTCATCCTGGCTATTGTCTCTTCTTCCCGGACTATATCCTTGGTCGGGGCCACACGAATAATCTTATCCTCAACCCGCTTTGACAGGTTATAGTTTCTGAGGATTATATCAAGGGCCTGGTCCCATGGAATATTGTCAAGCTTCATGGAGAACTTGCCGCTCACAGCGGGGCTGACAACAATGTTATAACCGCTTACATCGGCAATCAGCCTGAAAATATGTATAAGGTCAGCGTCCTGAAAATCAATGGATATTTTTTCTCCTGTATATTCTTTCGTAGCGAACGCCCGCATTTTCTGCTCTGCAGGGGGCGCGGAAGCGGGTGTTTTGGCCGCGGCCGCCTTAAATGTAAGAATGACCTGATTCCCCTCTGTGGACATATCGTGACCGGCAGAATCAGCAACATCAATTACCACCCGGGTTCTATCGGCCTGTTCATTGACCCTGACGCCCATAACAGGGGGCGCGAATGTTGTCGGGGCTTCGGCGCTGGACGATACATCCGGTATATCAACAACAACCTTATTGCCGTCAAGCTCAAAAACCTCGGGATACATTCTCCCGTCCCCGGTTATCACAACAAGCGCCCTGTCGGTATACCGGCGCAGTTCAACCTTTTCCACTGTTCCGGCATCCATGTAAGAGGCTGATGAAGCAGTTCCGGCCTCAGGGTTGCTGAACGCGAGAACAAGCAGGTCTCCCTGTTGCGTGGGTTCAACGTCCGCCGGCACGGTAAGGATAATTTCAAGCCTGGCGTTCTTTACAGTTCCTCCGGTCGTTGAAGGGATGATCTCCATTACCCCTGCCCTGTCAACCACTATCTTGTCCCTGAACCTGCCAAGGCCGACTTCCTGGAGCTCTACCACGACCCTGTAGGGGTCCGCGGGCTTATAAACGGTGTAGGACAAAGGAGCACTGGTGCTGATCTGTATTTCCGTGGTGCCGTCAACCGCCTGCACACTTATGTCAGTGATCTCCGACGTGGCGGCCTGTATATCAGATCCGGCGTACTGCACCGTAAAATATGTAAGAAATATCAATATAAAAAATATCAGAGTCCTCCTGGATGTCATTCCTCTACCTCCCCTTTGCGGAGCTCCAAAACGATTTTTTTGGGTTTTAGTTCTCCTTTATAATCCTGTATATATTCCTCTATCACTAATTTTGTCAGATCGATCTCCTTAACTTTCCCTTCATTCAGGCCAAGCACAGCGCCTTCTTTTACAGTATAAGACTTATTGTCAGGCGCCAGAAGCAGGGCGGTATACACCTGACCTTTTGAAGCAACCGCTATCAGCCTGAAGTCCGCCGCGGCATAATTCTCAAGCGGGGACAAAGCAGCCCCCCTTTTTGCGCGGTTTTTCTTTGGAACGGCCTGAACAAGAGCCACGAACGGATCGCGTCTGCCCGCGGGATCATAAATGTATTTCTTTCCCTTCTCCTCTTCCGCGGGAACTTCAAGGATCACCTTTGGCTCCGGTTTGACCACGGCCTTCGGAGCGGCTGCCTTTGTCCCGGGTTTAACAGGCGCTTTCTTTTTGCAACCCGTAAACACAGGGAAAATAAATAGGATAACCACCATAATTAAAAACAGTTTTTTCATCTTGTCCTGTTCCTTCTTTGTCCCTTATCCTTTACCTGGACACAGCCGCGCCTGTCGGAGATCCCTCTGCCGCCGCGTCATATACCGCGGAGAACGTACTCGCGGTAAAACTGGCCTTGATCAGATCAGAGTAATTTCCCCCAGCCTTTTGTATCTTTATATTTGAGATATTTACGATCCTTTTTATACGGCTGATATAACTGAAAAAGACCCCCAGGTCATGATACCCGGCCACGATCTCCATTTTTACCGGTATCTCCGTGTAAACACCTTTGGGGTCAGGCTTTTTGTTCTCTGGTTTCCACAAAAGAATCACCAGCCCCGACTTAAGTCCGAGGTCTGATATCTGTTTAAGCAGGACCGAGACTTCATTTTCCTCGGGCATTTGCTGCCTCAGCCCCACAAGCAGTACTTTCAGCCTTTCCGCTTCGGCCCTCAGCTCATCCAGCTTCCTTACTTTGACCTTTGCGGTCGCTATATCATTATCCAGCTTTGCTATGCCGGCCTCCAGGATCTTTATTTCCTTGTTCATCGGAGAATATTTGACCGTCAGGAACAGCACTACCAGTACCACGGCAGGCACCACTATAATAATGATTTTCAGGAATTGGGGTATATTTCTTGATTTCAGATCAATTGCCATTTTACACCTTGATATCAAAAGTTAATATGAACTTGTAAACAGAAATATCTCCGATCGCTTCCTTGCGGGACTCAACCAGAGCCACTTCCGACAGGTATTTGGAGCCCTTCAGTTTCTGAACATAATTAACAAGTTCGTAATTTGAGAACGCGAAACCGCTCACGTTTATTTTCGTTCCGGAGTGGCTCAGCGCTGTAAGCCATACTCCCCTGGGCAGCTGCGTGCTTACCTCATCAAGAAGCCTGAGAGGGATGTCCTGGTTCTTTTTTAATTGTTTGATGATCTCGGCCTTTTCCTTAAAAGAGGCCACGAGTCTCTCATAGCTTTCGACCTCTTTGAGCTTTGTCTGCAGCGCGGCCAGTTCCACCTGCCTGGCCGCCTTTTCGGCCTTTAGACCGGTGATCTTGTTGCCGAGGAAGTACCAGGTAAAACCGATTGCCACACACACGGCGACCGTTACGATAAAAGAAAATATATAATGCGGCGGTATGGGCTGCGCTTTTTTCTTACGTTTTACTCCAAGGAGGTTTATTCTTATCATCTGTCCCCTACCCTCCTTAGCGCCAGCCCGGCGGCAACCGCCATAAGAGGGCCTGTTTTCTTTATATATCCGATGTCAAACGAATCCGGGACATGGATGTTCCTGAAGGGTTCAATGACCTTGACATTTATCCCGATCCGCTCCGACAGAAGAGGGACAAAGTCCTTGACAAGGGCGCAGCCGCCGCTCAGGACGATCTCATTGATCTCCTCCTGGCTCGTGGCCCCTCTGAAATAGTCAAATGACCGGGAGATCTCTGTAATTATATCTTCGGAAGCAGAGGTTAACACAGACGCGACCTCTTCCAGGGAAACCCCTTCAACCGCCTCTCCCTGCTTCAGCCGTTCAGCATCGTCGAATGAAACGGTAAACCCTCTCTGAAGGGCCTCTGTGTGAAGGTTGCCTCCGACAGAGCTGTCCCTTGTAAAGATCGATGTGCCTCCCTTAAGGATATTTATATTGATAGTACCTGCCCCTATATTAACAAGGGCTATATTGTCTTCCGCGTTGATATCATAATTTATCTCATACATGTTCTCCAGGGCAAAAACATCAACATCAACGATCGCGGGATTGAAACCGGCCTCGCGGACAACGGATACGTACTCGGTTATCTTGTCCTTCTTGACCGCCACGATCATGACATCCATCTGATTCCCTTCCTCGCGCTGTCCCAGGATCTGGAAATCAAGGTTCACGTCTTCGATATCAAACGGGATATACTGTTCCGCCTCGAACTTGATGGACTCCTGCAGTTCTTCCTCGGTCATCTGCGGAAGGGCAACCCTTTTTATAATGACCGAGGAGTGGCCGGATACGCCGAGCGCCACGTCCTTTATACGGAAATTTTTCTCGGCAATAAGTTCTTTGATGGTATCTACAACCCGGAGGGAGTCAAGGATCGAACCGTCTACGATAAGTTCGGGAAGGATGGGGGCCATACCCAGATTTTCCAGTTCGTATCCGTTCTTGACTTCTTTTAGCTGAACGGCTTTGATCTCTCTCGAACCGATATCAAGGCCTATTATTCCCTTGCCGCGTCCTCCGCCAAATAACATAGTTCTATCAATATCAAAAAAGCATTATATTGTCAAGCTTTTTCTGGTACGTCAGAACCGGCGACTGTGTCAGGAAGCGCCGGCCCGCGGCAGGAACCATAAATAAACACAGCGCGGGCGCCGGGCTTTAATCTCCGGTCCGTTGACAAACCGTTTAAAATAATTTTAAACTTTCCTGTACAACATATTTTAAAATAAAAATAAATGCTCGCGGAAATCTTAGAAACAACACCAACAACAAGAAAACTGAAGATAAATATCCCCGCTTCCGTTATCGAAGAGGAGATCGCCGGCGCCTACGGCAGGCTCAGGGCAAGCGCGAAAATACCCGGCTTCAGGACCGGCAAAGTACCGCAGGCCATCCTTGAGAAGAAATTCAGCAAAGATATCGAAAGCCAGGTCATAGAAAAGATATTGCCCGAGTTTTACTCAAAGGCCGTCAGGGAAGCGCGGATAATGCCGGTCTCCTACCCTGATATAGACGGCGGGACCGAACTGGTAAAGGACCGGCCCGGCTCAAACCGTTACAAGCCGCTCTCCTTCACCGTCACCGTTGAAGTAAAGCCCGAAATAAAAGGCCTCAACTACGAGGGCATCGCGCTTAAAGAGCAGCCGTTCTCTGTAAAAGACGAGGAAGTGGATACGGCCCTTAAGAGCCTGCGGCAAAGCAGGGCTGTGCTGAAAGTTTTTAAAGGGCCTTTAAAAAAAGGGGACATGGCTGTCATAGACTGCGATGCCTTTATAAACGGCAAAGAGGTCACAGATCTGCGATCAAAGGATCATCCTTTTATCCTTGGTTCTCAGGCGATGCCCAAAGAGTTCAGCGATAACCTGGCAGGCAAAAACAAAGAAGACAGCCTTGAGTTCACGATAAATTTCGAGGCCGGCCTGCCGAACAGTACCATTGCCGGGAAAGAGGTCCTTTTCAAGGTCTCCGTAAAAGAGATAAAAGAGAGCGTGCTCCCTGACCTGGACGACGGGTTCGCGAAGAGTTTCAACTCTGCCGGCATGGAGGAGCTCAAAAAGAACATAACCGGGAACATAGGCAAACAGAAAAAGGACAAAATAAACAGCGAATACAAAAAAGAGATCGTGGAACACCTGGTCAGTACCCATGAAATTGAAGCGCCCGGCTCCATGGTACAGATGGAACTTAGCTCCCTGATGGACGAGGCAAAGCAGAACGCCATGAGCACGGGTAAGGCCGTTAGGACCGATGAAGAGCTGAGGAAGGAACTTGAACCGGCGGCGCATAAGAACGTAAAAGTAATGCTGATACTGGATGCTGTCGGCAAAAAAGAAAAGATCGAGGTAAGCGAAGATGACGTCAGGCAGGCAGTGGAAGAGGTAGCAACCCGGCACAATATAAAACCCGAGGAAGTGAAAAAGCTGTATATAGCCAAAGAGGGTTCTCTGGAAGGGTTGAAACACAGGCTGTATTCAGGCAAAGTCCTGGAATTCCTGATGTCTAAAGCATCTATTGAAACAACCACAGATTAACGCGGATAATAAACTACAGATTATCGCTGATATTCCTTCCTGCCGTTTTACCCGCCTGGTAGTGTGGCGGGCAGGCAGGTCTGTGCAAATCGCGCGGCTAATCTGTGATCATCTGTGTTTATTAGCAGAAAGGAGTATACATTGAACTTAATACCGATGGTAATAGAACAGACCGGGCGTACAGAACGGGCATATGACATTTATTCCCGTCTCCTTAAGGACAGGATCGTATTTATCGGGTCCCCTATCGACGATATCGTGGCGAACACGGTCATCGCGCAGCTGCTATTTCTTCAGACAGACGACCCTGACAAGGACATACACGTATATATAAACACGCCCGGGGGTACTGTCTCTTCAGGTCTGGCCATTTACGATACCCTGCAGTATGTAAAGCCGGATATCGCCACATACTGCATTGGACAGGCGACCAGCATGGGGGCCCTGCTTCTCGCGTCAGGCACAAAGGGCAAGCGGTACGCGCTGCCGCACTCCCGGATAATGATACACCAGCCTCTGGGCGGTTTTTCCGGCCAGGCAGCCGACGTTGAGATACACGCTAAAGAGATCATGAGAATGAAAGAGACATTAAACAGGATACTTGCCAGGCACACGAACCAGCCGTTAGACAAGATCAACGTGGACACTGACAGGGACTTCTTTATGTCGAGCGAGGAGGCAAAGGAATACGGCCTTGTCGATGAAGTGATCGTAACAATAAAAAAATAACCGGGGAAGAGAATGAAAGAAAAAATAAAGAAAACATACGGCACATCGCTCAGATGTTCCTTCTGCAGCAGGGGACAGGATGAGGTCAAGAAACTGATAGCTGGACCTGCTGTCTACATATGCGATGAGTGTATCGGGCTTTGTAACGAGATCATGGCAGAGGAGCTTGATACCGCGTTTGATATATCGGTCTCAACCGCGATTCCCGCGCCCAAAGAAATAAAGGCGTATCTCGACGACTATGTAATAGGCCAGGAACGGGCAAAAAAGACCATCTCCGTGGCTGTGCATAATCACTACAAGAGGATAAACAATCCGCATCTGTCTGATGTAGAGCTCCAGAAAAGCAATATACTGCTTATCGGTCCGACCGGCACCGGCAAAACGCTTCTTGCCCAGACGCTCGCGAAGCTCCTGGATGTTCCATTTACCATCGCCGACGCGACAACCCTGACCGAGGCCGGCTATGTGGGTGAAGACGTTGAAAACATAATACTTAAACTGCTTCAGGCAGCGGACCATGATATTGAAAAGGCTCAGCGGGGCATCATCTACATTGACGAGGTGGACAAGATAAGCCGCAAGACCGAAAACCCTTCCATAACAAGAGATGTTTCAGGGGAAGGCGTCCAGCAGGCGCTCCTGAAGATCATTGAGGGCACGGTTGCCAATATACCCCCTCAGGGAGGGAGAAAGCATCCCCAGCAGGAATCTATCCAGGTCAATACAACGAACATACTGTTCATATGCGGGGGTACGTTCATAGGCCTTGAGGATATAATCGAAAAAAGAACAGGCAGGAAAACCGTTGGTTTCGGTTCGGAGCTGAAAAGCCGGAAGCAGAAGAAGATAGGAGAGACCCTGGCAATAGTCGAGCCTCAGGACCTGATAAAAAGCGGCCTGATCCCCGAGTTCGTTGGAAGGCTTCCTATTGTGGCGATACTTGACGAGCTGGACGCTCCGGCGCTTGTAAGGATCCTTCAGGAACCCAGGAACTCTCTTTTAAAACAATATGAAAAGCTGTTTTCTTTTGATAATGTAAAGCTCTCATTCACCGACGACGCGGTCTCTGCCGTGGCCCGGGAAGCCATGAGGCGCAAGACCGGCGCCAGGGGCCTGAGGGCCATTCTTGAGGACGTGATGCTTGACGTCATGTATGAGATACCTTCACGGAGCGGGATAAAAGAGTGCGTTATAAACGGGAGGGTCATCGACAAAAAAGAAAAACCTGTTCTGGTCTACGAAAAACACGTTGAATCCGCATAAACCGGTTGAGGCGATCGTTACTGCCGCGCCTGACGCCCGGTGGTTTTGTGCAGATATAATCCAAGGAAATAAGGTTTTTGCGAGGCAAAGGCCTTTGCCTGGCTTTTGAGCAGACCCTCCACATGCTTTGAGTCATAACGCCACGTCTTATAATCGAATGTGACAGAGCGGCAGAAATACAGGGGCTTCAGCGCCTCTATTATATCCCTCTTAACCTTTTTTGACCCCTTTTGAAATGACGATAAAAGCTGGAAAACGACCTGTGTCCACATCAGGATATCCATGCTGTAGAAATCCTGCTCGAACATCGACTCAAGGCTCAGGACCGAATATTCATTAAGGTGTTTTTTCAGCAGTTTCCTCCTCTGCATATATTCGCCTCTTAACTGCTCTTTCAGGTCCCGGATATCGATCTTCAGCTCCTGGGGAAGGCCCAGGTTCTTGAGGCCGAACCTCGGTTTCGGCTTCGGGCTTTCAACATGCGAGCTGATCCAGCAGGTCTTTTTTGCCAGTATCAGGTTAAACAGGGTTGTAACGACCTGGCTGAACATCGGACCCAGCTTCGGGGCGCTTGCCTTGTGTACCTTTGTTCCCAGTCCGGCCTCGCATATTTTAAAACCGCCCAGGATCGCGTGAAGCGTCATGAAAATATCTACGCCGTAATGCCTGACATTCGTATCCCACTCCTGCTTCAGCCAGTACTTCATCAAAGAGGGTGAAAAAGCGAACTCCCCGCCTATCGGCTGACGTATGTCCTCACCCAGCAGGCTGTAAAGAAGCGGGTAACAGATATGATTGGTAATAGTGCCGTCAAACTGGTGCCTTGAATATACAGGCAGGACATAGTCAAATCCATCCATGACCGGCTTTCCCAGGTAGTTCACCCACTCCGGAGTTATGGAGCGAAGGTCCGCGTCAAACACCACCACCGCCTTTAATGTGCCGGCATACTTTTGCGCGAACCTGAACAGGTTCAGAAAGTTATTGCCTTTGCCGCGTACTCCCTTTGGCGTAGTGATATAGTGCCTGGGAGTAAGTGTGCCGGTGGACAGGAACGCCTCCTTTGTATTGTCCCCGCTATGATTATCAACGTTAACGATCACGGAATTGAGCTTGCTGAAATATCTGGTTATGCCCTTATCCACCTCTCTTACAACAAAAGCAATACGGTCCGCTTCCATATAGGACGGAATGCCGACGATGAATTCTATGTCATTTGGCGCTTTCTTCATAACCTGAATATTATATATGATTTAAGCGCCTGAACGCCCGGCGCGGGGTCAGTCCCCTACCCTTTCACTCCTTAACGCGTGTTCAAGAAGCTCCCTCAGCCTGCGTTTCAGGTCGTCATCCTTAATGCTTTTAACGGTATTTTCTATATACCGCGCGTCTGCCCCGGACAGGGGGCCGGTCTTCAGTACCCTGCTGTCATCAGAGCCTTTCAGGGCCGGATCTGCCGCTGGCAGTTTCCCAAGTTTGAACCTTACATCCGTGATCCTGTAACTCCTGAGTTTTTCGCAAATATCCTGTTTGTAAAAGCTCAGATGATGCATCCATTGGGGGGTATCGACCGTGATAAAGATCGTATTGCCTTTGACTATATCAGGGTACGTGTGCGCGGCGATGGTCTCTCCGACCAGTTTTGTCCACTGGTCGCAGATCCTGGTGAATGTAAGGCCCGCTTCAAGCCCGTAATCACCAATAAATTTTTTGAGGATAGTGCCGGCCCGCTGCATAAGTCAACTCATGGTTCGACAAGCTCACCATCGAGAATAGCTGATAGCTGATAGCTAAAAGTTATTCCTATACAACCTTTTGAACTTTTCCGGAACGCAGACACCTGGTGCAGACATAAACCCTTCTAATTCCACGGCTGGTATTTGTCCTGACCCTTTGAAGGTTGGGCCTGAACACACGCTTTGTCCTGTTGTTGGCGTGGCTGACGTTATTACCGGAAACTTTTTTCTTTCCACAAACAGAGCATACTGCCATTCGCTTTTTTCCTCCTTGCCTGCCTTAAAGCAACTCCTCTTTTCCTGACCTTATTACGGATCCACAAAGACTTATTTGTCTCTGTACATGAAACGTGAGAGGATTGCATTAACAACAGCGATTATGATACCATGTAAAAGTTAAAACTTACAACTCAAAAATTACCCGTGGTCATAATCCTTTATTGACTTTACTTTATCCCTGTGGTTTGCTTTAACTGAACTTAAGATCGGAGTTTTGAAAATAAATGGCAAAAAAAAGAGTACATGAACTAGCCAAAGAACTTAACATCACCAGCAAGGAACTGCTGGCAAAGCTTGTCAGGCTTGGTGTCAAAGCCAGGAGCCACGCGTCCAGTGTAGACGAAAAAGTGGTAAAAAAACTCCTGGCAGCCCCGGCTAAAAAAGCAAAGCCCGCCCCGGCGGGTAAACCAACCCCTGCCGCGGCCAAAAAGAAAACCGCAAAACCCCGTGCCGCAAAAAAGAAGGCGGATTTTTCAGCCGCGGCTGAAAAGCCCGCCACAGCGGGCAAGCCTGCAAAGGCAGCCAAGGCGGGTAAAACCAAAAAAACGATCAAGACCGAGAAAAAACCAGCCGCAGCAGCGGAAGCACCGCCGGTAAAAGGAGTTGTTGAGAAAAAACCCGCCAAGGTGAAAAAGACTGTCCCACCTGTTGTGGAAGAAGAGAACGAAGAGGTAAAGGTCCCTGACAGGTTCAAAAAAGAACTGGACACCGGGAAGCTTATAACGAAGTTCAAGGGGAAACCCGGCATGCAGAGGGCATTCGATACCATCAAGCGGGTGGACACTGAAAAAAGATGGCATGTCTTTAAAACATCCCATAAAAAACATGAGAGAAAACCGCAGTCTCAGAAAACCGACACAAAGCCCGCGCCGACCACGACCCTGCCAAGGAAACGCGTGCCCAAATTCCAGGAAGGCACCACTGTAAAGGAATTCGCGGAACTGCTGGGGCAGAAACTCCCTGACGTCATGAAAAAGTTCATGGAACTGGGCTATATGCCGACGATCAACCAGCCGCTCGACGCGGACGCGGCGCAGATCATTGCCGAGGCATTTGGCACAAAACTCGAAATAGTAGATGTTGAGAGCGAAGAGATCCTGCTTGAGGAAAAAGAGGTCGATACCGCGGCACTCAGCCCGCGTCCCCCGATCGTAACGATAATGGGTCATGTTGACCACGGAAAGACCACCCTGCTCGACGCGATAAGAAAGACGAATGTGACAGAAATGGAAGCAGGGGGGATAACCCAGCACATAGGCGCTTACAAGGTCAAGCTGAAAGACAGGGAAATAGTATTCCTTGACACCCCCGGCCATGAGGCATTTACCATGATGAGGGCAAGGGGAGCAAAGGTAACTGACATTGTGGTCCTTGTAGTGGCTGCCGACGATAGTGTCATGCCCCAGACCATAGAAGCGATCGACCACGCCAAGGCCGCGAACGTACCAATAATAGTGGCAATAAACAAGATCGATAAACCTGAAGCAAATGTCGCGAACGTCAAAAATGAACTGGCCCAGCACGACGTTGTGGCTGAGGAATGGGGCGGCAAGAACATTATGGTGGAGATCTCGGCAAAGCAGAAACAGGGGCTTGCACAGCTTCTTGAACTGGTCCTTCTGCAGGCTGATATGCTTGAGCTGAAGGCAAATTATGACAGGCTTGCAAGGGGCACTATTATTGAGGCCAGGCTTGACAAAGGCAAAGGCCCGGCAGGCACTGTCCTTGTTAATACCGGCACTCTCAGGGTCGGGGACCCCTTTATCGTGGGAACGATCTCAGGAAGGGTCAGGGCCCTTCATGACGAGAACGGCCTCAGGATCGAAAAAGCGCCTCCTTCAACACCTGTTGAGGTCGTCGGTTTTCCGGATGTTCCAAAGGCAGGCGCCATATTCGTTGTCATGGAAGACGAGAAAAAGGCAAGGCAGATAGCCATGACACGGCTCCACAAACTTAAAACCGTGGAAGCCGGAAAAACAAGAAAGATAACCCTTGATGACCTGTACGACAAAATAAAAGAAGGAGAGATCAAAGATCTCAATATTATCATCAAGGCTGACGTGGGCGGTTCGGCAGAGGCAGTGAAAGACGCCCTTGAAAACCTGACCCACCCTGAGGTCCAGGTAAAAGTAATACATGCCTCTGTCGGAGGGATCAATGAATCCGACGTCATGCTCGCGACAGCTTCGAATGCCATAATAATCGGGTTTAACATACGGCCTGATTCAAATGCCCGCATGCTCGCGGAAAAAGAAGGTGTTGATATAAGGCTCTATAATATAATTTACGAGGCTGTCGGGAGCGTTAAAAAAGCCCTTGAGGGACTGCTTGAGCCTACTGTTAATGAAAAGATCCTCGGCCGGGTCGAGGTCAGGAATATCTTTACCGTATCCAGGATCGGAACGATCGCCGGGTGCTATGTGCTTGAAGGCATGGTCTCAAGGGCCAGTTCAGGGATAAGGGTGATAAGGGATAATGTAGTTATATATGACGGAAAGATATCATCCCTTAAAAGGTTTAAAGACGACGCAAAAGAGGTCCAGACAGGCTACGAATGCGGTATCACCATAGAGAACTTCAATGACATCAAGGTAGGCGATATACTCGAGAACTACGTAATGGAAGAAGTAGCGACAAAACTGGAATAAGAACGCAGCAAATAGAGAGCAGCGAGCAGCGAGATACAACTCTCTACTTTCTACTTGCTACTCTCTACTTTTTTTAAAAAAATGATCGTCGGGATTCTTACTTTAGAGCTTCACCTGCCGGAAGCAAACTCCCTTAAATCAAAACGCATTATCATTAAAAGTCTCAAAGACAGGATAAAAAATAAATTCAACGTATCTATCGCTGAAGTCGGCGCCAATGATCTCTGGCAGCGGAGCGTGCTCGGGGCCGCCTGCGTGGCAAATGAAACAAGAATGGCAAATCAGATCCTTGACGGCGTAAGAAACATGGTCATAAGCAATCCTTCAGTTGAGCTGATCAACTCCTCGATGGAAATGCTATAATAATTCTGTCAAAAGCCCGTTGCCGGTCGTCAGTTGTCCGCAGCTGCTGACTATGGACTACTGACCATTGACCATTTACGAAAATCCAAATAAAAATTTGCAATGTTAAATGTTAGTTTTGTCCAGCCTCAGGCGGATCCGCCGGGGCGGACATTTTTTGAATTGAGGAAAGCACATGCATCCCTATAAACGGTCAGCCAGGGTCAGCGATCTGATCAGACAAGAAACAGCCGACATTATAATGCGCAAGCTGAAGGACCCCAGGCTCGGGTTTATAACTGTTACCGAGGCCGATGTCAGTGACGACCTCAGACACGCGCGTGTCTATGTAAGCGTTCTCGAAGACGCGAAGAAAGCAGAAACCTTAAAGATACTGTCCTCGTCAGCAAAGTTCATAAGGGGCGAACTGGGCAAGAGGATAAAGATGAAGTTCATTCCCAGCCTTGCTTTTAAACTTGACAGTTCCATTGAATACGGCTCAAAGATCGACAGGATATTCGACAAGATCAGATCAACAAAAGAGGGATCAGGGAACAATGAAAGTTCCAGTTAGCCTGCTGAAGCTGATAAAGGAAAACAGGAGATTCCTGATCGTAAGCCACATCAATCCTGACGGCGACGCGGCAGGCTCGGTTATTGCCCTGGCGATGGGACTTAAAAAACTGGGGAAATCAGTGTACGCGCTTTGCAAGGACCCGGTTCCTCATATCTACAGGTTTCTGCCGGGTTCTGACCTGATAAAAAGCAGGGTCCCTTCGTCAAAGTTCGATGCTGTCCTGCTGTTGGACTGTAATTCATTTAAAAGGACCGGCTTCAAAGAACTTCAGGCAGAAGCGATCGGTGTTATAGACCACCATTTAACCGCTGGAAAAGACCCCTGGCGCGTCAATTTTCTTGACCCTGATGTGTCAGCAACAGCAGAGCTTGTGTACGCGCTTCTGAAGGCGCTGCGCGTTCCCATAGACAAAAAAATGGCTTTAAACCTTTACACCGCGATATTTACTGATACCGGCGGTTTCAGGTATTCCAACACAAACGTCAAAACATTGGAAATAGCGTCCGAGCTTATGAAAAAAGGCGTAAACGCGTGGGAGATATCAAAAGAAGTATATGAGAGCTACCCGTACAAGCGTCAGAAGCTCCTGATCCTTGTGCTCGCGACACTTGAAAAAAGGGGCAGAATAGCCTCGGTAACAGTCACCAGGAACATGTACAAAAAAACCAACACAACCGCGGAGGACACAGAGGACTTTGTGAACCACGCCAGAAAGATAAAAGGCGTTGAAGTGGGTATACTCTTCCGTGAGACCGGAAAGAACAAATATAAAATAAGCCTTCGTTCAAAAGGCAGTATCGATGTCGCGAATGTCGCGAAAGGCTTTGGCGGAGGAGGCCACGCCAGCGCGGCGGGGCTGACTGTGGACGGCACCCTGAAAGAGGTCAAAAGCCGGGTCTTCAAAGCAGTAAGGAAAGCTATCAAAGAATGATTACACTGATTAAACACCAGATTACACAGATAAAATCTATGTGATCTTTTTTTGACATCTGTGAAAAAGACGTTCCGCCTTTACAATATCCCTATTCCGGACAGATATGAAATGGACTTTATAATCAATCTTAACAAACCTGCAGGTATCACATCCCAGGACGCGGTAACAAAGGTAAAAAAAACGATAAAGGCGAAAAAGGCCGGGCATGCCGGAACACTTGACCCCGCGGCCACCGGGGTCCTGCTTGTCTGCACGAACAGGGCGACCAGGCTTGCCTCGTACTTCTCAGACCTGGACAAGGAATACAGGGCTGTGATAAAGCTTGGCGAGGTCACTGACACGCAGGACGCCCAGGGTAAAGTAATAGAAAAAAGCGACAGCATTGATGTTGATGAGAGCGCGATAAAGAGCGCCCTTGGCGCTTTTGAAGGTGAAACACTTCAGCAGCCTCCAATGTACTCAGCGCTTAAACATGAAGGTAAGCCTCTGTATAAATACGCGAGACAGGGGATAGATGTCCCGAGGAAGCAAAGAAAGATCAGCATTCATAAAATCGAACTATTGGACATAGACCTTCCTTTTGCCGGCTTTACAGTGGTATGTTCCAAAGGCACATACATAAGAACACTCTGTCATGATATAGGCAAAAAACTGGGCACAGGCGCCCACCTTTTTAAACTTGAACGCACTGCGATAGGCCCATTCAGCATAAAAGACAGCTTAAGTTTGGAAGAGTTGAGTCCCCTTAGGAAGCAGGAAGGCTTCCTGAACAAGGGGATGTACCCCGATAGGAAGCAGGAAGGCTTCCTGAACAAGGGGGTGTACACAATGGACAGTGCGCTTTCATGGATGCCTGAATACAGGGTAACAGACTCCCAGGTCGGGGATGTTCAGAACGGAGTACCGGTCAGCATAAGCGGCTCACAGGACTTTCTTGACAGCCTTGCGGCCAGCAGCGGCATAAGGGTTAAATCTCCTGAAGGCCTGCTTCTTGCGATAGGCAGTTTTCAACCAATTAGAAAAACAGTTAAAATGGACGTTGTGTTCGGCTGATCATTCAGTCCCGTAACGCGTTACCCGCCTGACCGCCACACTAAAAGGCGGGTAAACCGGCAGGTTTACATACCGCAGGTATGCAGGAATAAACACAATAATGACTACTTAAAGATTTAATCTAAACATGAGACCTGTTGATATCCTTACATTCGGTTTTATCTTATTACTTTCCGCGGTCACGATAATTTTCATCAGGCAGATACCGGACGCGCATATTATTCTGTCTGTTTACACTGCCCTGGCAGTCACCCTTGTTATTCTTATTCTCCTAAAAAAACGTTATAACGGAAAGGCCCTGACCTTCACATACCATCTTGTTTATCCGTACCTGGCGGTAGTGCTGATCTTTGACAGCCTGGGCAGGCTGATCCGTTACATAAACCCCGCGACTTATGACCACCTGCTGATACGCCTTGATTACATGATATTTGGCGCGCACCCGACAGTACTGTTTGAAAGCGTCACATCTCCAATAATTACCGAACTCCTTCAGTACGCCTATATATCCTATTACTTTCTGCCGATAATCCTTGGGACGGCATTAATAGTAAAGAATAAGGACGCAGAGCTTGAGAGGTCCATCTTTCTTGTTGTTCTTTGTTTCTATCTCTCATACGTCGGGTATATCCTTGTGCCTGCAATAGGTCCGAGGTTCACAATGCACCATCTTCAAAGCTTTGATCTGCACGGTGTACTGCTCAGAGACATTATCGACAGCACTCTTAGTGTGCTTGAAGGCATAAAAAGGGACGCCTTCCCCAGTGGACACACTGCCGTGACCCTTGTGGTGCTTTCCCTTGCGTTCAGGTTTCAAAGACCGCTGTTCTGGATTTTTCTTCCGTTCGTACTTGGGTTGATAGTGTCAACAGTATATCTGCGCTATCACTATGTTGTTGACATTATCGGCGGGATCCTGCTTTTTTTATTTACCATGTATATCGGTGAGAAATACTATGATTACTGGGAAAAGAAACAAAGACAGTAACCACTGAGGACACTGAAAAAACCGTGAATAGAGAATCGAGAATAGTGAATTGCAAATAATTAACTATGAGCTACAAGCTATGTATTTACCCCAGCCTGTCCCGTGGTCCAAGTCCAATTGGACTTTACGGGATAGTTTTAGGTTCGCCCTTTTTAAGAAGAACCTTACGGGGAGCTATGAGCTATTATCGATGGTGAGCTTGTCGAACCATGAGCGATGAACTTATTATCAACATTAAAGTAGCGCCCCGCTCTTCAAGACCGGGAATTGCCGGCCCCTATAAGGACGGCCTGAAGGTTAAGCTGTCCTCCCCTCCTGTCGAAGGCAGGGCTAATAAGGAACTTATAGCGATACTTGCCAAAGAGTTCAGGATACCTAAAAAGAATGTTGAGATAATCAGGGGTAAGAGATCGAAGAACAAAGTTGTGAGATTAACTGGAGTGACCGGCAATCGGTAACAAGTAACGGGTTACAAGTTACGTGTCACTATTATCCATGAGCTATGAACTATGAGCCATCAGCTACGAGTTACTTCCCCTGCGGGAACTTCACATACCTGTTCCAGTAATTAAACAGCTCTGCGGTTGCGTACAGGTCTCCAACGCAGTATCTGGCGATGTCCGCGTATTTTCGCTCTTTAAAAAGGTCGTTGACCATCAGCCCTGTAATACCCTCTTCTTTCGGGCTTTTTATGCCGAATGCCTTGCACCACATATGAAGGCTGAATTTTCTCCTTACTGAGCCGTAGAACGTAAGCTGGTCAAAAAGGTCGGCATGCGTTGTACTGTTGAAGCGGTTGGGCATCAGGTCCCTGGTTGGTTTTATCTTATGTACTGCCGAGCGTATCAATAGATAGGGAGCGTCAAACCCCCTGCCGTTAAAGGTTATTACCTGGTCATAGTGTTTGACCGCCTCCCAAAAACTTTTAAGTATGCCCTCTTCTGTGTCAGGCACAAACCTGATGTCATTTTCCTCAAACTCTTCAACCAGACTTCCAGGCGCCTGAAAATACACTGCGCCCTTGTTCGTATCAGGGTTCAGCATGCCTATGGCCACGATCTCGCCTGTAAGAGGTGAAAATCCCAGGCCGTCCTTAACCTCTTTTATCTGTTCCTCGGTCTCTGCGAATTTCAGCAGGTATTCTCTGGAGATCTCATCAAAGGACTCAAAATCCCTGCCTATTGTCTCGATATCGACTACAATTTTTTTCGATGCGAATCTCTGACCGGACATGACAGTTTTTAACACTTTTCAATCAAAAGTGCAAGCCCTTTCAACAAATTATTACCAATTAGGCTCTGAATATTTTAAATAATACGAATAACAATTAACGGTCTTTTTATGGTAGTTACTATTAACGCTTAACGAATAACGAATAACGGTCTTTATAAACCCCTTGAAAATGGCACTGATTTTAGGATATATTAATTGCTCGCATCATTCACTGATAACCGTAAAATAAATACCATATTTCGGAGGAATGAGATGGCAAAAGCAATTGAAATTCGATGGCACGGCCGCGGCGGACAGGGCACGGTCACTGCTGCCAAGGTCCTGGCTGACGCGTGCCTGAGCGGCGGAGGATATGTACAGGCTTTCCCGGAGTACGGTCCTGAGAGAGCGGGGGCCCCGATCAGGGCGTTCAACAGGGTAAGTGAGAAGGTGATAAGGATGTACGGACCTGTTCTTCACCCCAGGGTGATCAGTATCGCGGACGCTACATTGATAGACACTGTCAATGTAACTGAAGGCGCGCCGGATGACGCGATCTATATTGTGAACACATCAAAGGACCCCAAAGAGGTCAGGAAAAAGCTCAAGGCAAAAGACTCCCAGGAAGTATATGCCGTTGACGCCACAAAGATCGCTGTAGATTCTTTCGGAAGACCTCTCCCTAATTCATCGATGCTTGGCGCGATATGCAAAGTAACGGAAATTGTGAACATGGACACACTTCTGGATAGCATCAAAAAGAGCTTTGGAAAGAAATTCGCCCAGAAGATCATTGACGGCAACCTTGAAGCGGCAAAGCGCGGATATGAGGAGGTAAAACAGGGATGAGCCCCATACACTCGGTTATTCTGCGTAACAAGGTTATTTTTCAGCAAATTAATAAATTAAAATATGTGAGATACACGGAAGGAGGGTTTACGGGGTGAACAAAAAATTTTGGGAAAAACTTCCTCAGGGCTCTGTTGTACTGGAGGCCGGGAGTTCAGTTAAATTCAAGACTGGCGGATGGAGGTCCATGAGGCCCAGATGGATAAAAGAGAACTGTATCCAGTGCCTGTTCTGCTGGATATACTGTCCGGACATGGCTGTTAAGGTAAATAAAGAAGGCAAAAGAGAAGATTTTGATTTTGATTACTGCAAGGGCTGTGGCATCTGCGCCCTCGAATGCCCGGGTAAAAAGGGCAACAAAGCAATAGTAATGGAAGAGGAGGGCAAATAAATGGGTAAGATAGTCGCGGTTACCGGTAACGAGGCCTGCGCGCAGGCCCTGAAGCAGATCAATCCTGATGTATGCGCCGCATACCCGATCACACCTGCCACTGACCTTATGCAGAGGTTCTCAGGCTTTGTCAATGACGGCAAAGTGGATACAGAGCTGGTGCTTGTAGAGAGCGAGCACAGCGCCATGAGCGCCTGCATAGGCGCTGCCGCGGCAGGCGGAAGGGTTGCCACAGCCACATCCTCGCAGGGCCTTGCCCTGATGTGGGAAATGCTTCACATAGCGGCAGGCACAAGGCTTCCGATAGTCATGCCTCTTGTGAACAGGGCGTTGTCAGCTCCCCTTAACATTCACGGCGACCATTCCGACGGTATGGGCGCGAGGGACACAGGCTGGATCCAGTTCTATTCAGAGAACGCGCAGGAGGCATATGACAACACCATCCAGGCGTTCAGGATCGCGGAGCACCTGGACATCAGACTGCCTGCCATGGTCTGCATGGACGGTTTTATAGTCAGTCACTCTATTGAGAGGGTCGAATATATTGATGACGCGGATGTAAAGAATTTCGTGGGAAAATTTGAGGCTGTAAATCCCCTGCTTGATCTGGACAACCCCAAAAGCTACGGTCCTCTGATCCTGACCGACCTTTATCACGAGTATAAAAGGGCACAGCACGAAGTTATGACCAAAGTGCCGGGTGTCGTGCTTGAGATTGCGGCTGAATTCGAAAAAATGACCGGCAGGAACTACGGCCTCTTTGAGACATACAGGCTTGAAGACGCTGAAATAGCTGTCGTTGTCATGAGTTCTGCCGCAGGCACGACCAAGGACATAATCGACCAGTACAGGGACAAGGGCGTAAAGGTCGGCCTTTTAAAGCCCCGGATGTTCAGGCCTTTCCCGTTCCAGGAAGTAGCTGACGCGCTTAAGCACGTTAAGGCAATAGCAGTGCTTGACAGGGCTGATTCATTCGGCGGCTATGGACCGCTGTACTCAGAGATCACAGGCGCGGCAATGTCGATGAACAGTAAGCCCGCGATGATAAACAAGATCTTCGGCCTTGGCGGAAGGGATTACCTCCCCGACCAGGCAGAGTATGTACTTGATGAGCTGGCAGAAATCGCGAAAACAGGAAAAGTAAAGACCATTAAAGAATATATAGGAGTCAGAGAATAAATAGCTCATGGCTCGTAGCTCATTGTTGATAGTAAAAAACTATGAGCTATCAGCTAAGAACTATGAACTAATTCCGGAGGAATTATTATGACAACTGAAACTAAGAAACAGCCGTTAAGATTAAAGGAGTTTGCAAAGAAGCCTGACCGGTTCGTTCACGGCCACAGGATGTGCTCCGGATGCGGCGCTCCTATCATTGTTAAACAGGTGCTCATGGCAACTGACTATCCCATTATCGCGTCCAATGCCACAGGATGCCTTGAGGTCTCCTCTTGCATTCAGGAGTACACCGCGTGGAAGATCCCCTGGATACACAGCGCGTTTGAGAACGCCGCGGCAACAATATCAGGCGTTGAGGCAATGTACAGGTCCCTTGTAAAACAGGGGAAAATAGATGACAGGCAGGTGAAGTTCATCGCATTCGGCGGAGACGGCGGCACGTATGATATCGGTTTCCAGAGCCTTTCCGGCGCAATGGAGCGCGGACATGACATGATGTATATATGCTATGACAACGGCGCCTACATGAACACAGGCATTCAGCGCTCAAGCGCGACCCCGTTCGGCGCGAACACCACAACCTGCCCTGCGGGTGATGTTATACCCGGCAAGCCCCAGCACAGAAAAGACCTGACAAGGATAATGGCTGCCCACGGTATCCCTTACGCGGCCCAGGCATCGCCAGGACACTGGATGGACCTGGTGAGAAAAGTGCAAAAGGCCTTTGAAATAAAAGGCCCAAAGTTCATGAATATTATCTCACCCTGCAACCGCGGGTGGAGAAGCAAAACAAATGACGCCATCGCTCTTTCCAAACTGGCAGTTCATACCTGTTACTGGCCTCTGTATGAGGTCGAGAACGGAGTCACAAGGATCACAGTTAAGCCTAAGGATAAGAAACCTATTACAGACTTCCTGAAACCCCAGGGCAGATTCAAACACATGTTTGCGCCCGGAAAAGAATGGATGCTTAAGCAGGCTCAGGAATATGTAGACACTCAGTGGGAACGCCTTCAGCAGGAGGCCGCGTGCTGGGCAGAGGACACTGAAGAAAGCAAATAAGTACAGCTGATCATTATTTATTAAATAAAAAAAGCCCTTGGTTCGATATGCTCTTCATAAACCAAGGGCTTTTTTTATATTTATCTAATAGCTATATCCCTTGGGATACACAGGATATCCCTCATATATCCAGCGCTTGAGACCGCCAAGCAGGGCATAGACACGGCTGTATCCATGTTCGTACATTACAAGCGCCGCACGGACGCTTTTGTGCTCATTCGGTCACGTTCAATAAAAGATAATATCTTTGTCGCGGGGAAATTCCTTGATGCGGGCCTCTATCTCATTGACAGGAATCGAGCGAGCGCCGATTATGCGCCTGGCATTATACTCTGCAAAGGAGCGGACATCCACGATCATGATATCCTCACCCTTGTACAGAAGGTCCATGACCTGTTTTGGGGTGATCCTGGGGACTTCAGGTTCTTTTTCCAGGACAGAAGGAGGAACGGGTTTCTGCGCTTCCTGTGCCAAGGCCAGGTTCCAGGCAGGAACCAGCAGGCACGTAACCAGGATAATAAGCTTTTTTAAGAAATTCATATCTCTCATAGCGCTCTAAAATTATAACAGACTGTGATGTGAAGTCAAGCAGGCCTGCCCTTGCCCTTATTGAATTTAAGGGTGCTAATTCTTTATAATGTATTGCTTAGTTCGTTATTTGTATTCCGGGCAGCCCAGCCATCACGAAAGGTCTGGCAGGTGGCTGTTCAGGATTTGTTCTTTGAAATCATTTTATATTCCCGGGTAGCTCAGCTGGCAGAGCAGGTGGCTGTGCGAGCTCCGACAAGTCGGAGCGAGCAGTGAATTTGCAATGTTTCGTCTTTAACAGTGGCGAGCAACGAAAAGCAGGTGACCCTTGGCTAAGCGTGAAACTCGACGCTACGCAGACCGCAGACAGTACTTAATTAAGGCGGTTCATAAGCGCCGCAAGAAAATCCGCCAGATGGCCGTTGATTATAAAGGCGGATGTTGTGAAGTCTGCGGTTATGATCGTTGTATCGAGGCATTAGACTTTCACCACAATAATTCTTCCGGGAAAGACTTTAGCATCTCAGATAAAGGCTATACGAGAAGCTGGGCTAAAGTTCAGGAAGAATTAGATAAGTGTAAGTTGCTTTGTGCCAATTGTCACCGCGAAATTCATGCTCAAAGTGCAGCTTTCCCGAGAAATCGGGATTGAAAAATCGGGTGAATTCAGGGAAGCCTAAATGGTGAGTTAATCGCACCGTATGGTAATCCTGAGCGAAGTCCGCTGAAGGGTACAAAGTAAGCGGAAACGTGCAGAGACTAAGGAGTGAGGAACCCAACCAATAAACTCCTATTAGCGCCCGATCCCTAAACCCCGCACAAAAGCGGGATATGGGAATGAGATAGTCCAGGCCTTGTGGAAACATAAGGAGCTCTTGTAACCACCCTGTCGGGGGTTCGAATCCCTCCCCGGGAGCCAATAAAAAAATCCCTCGCCTTTTACGGCGGGGTTTTTTTATTCTATGTTTCAAGGGGGATTTGGATGAGAACCCGAGTGAGTTTACCCTGAGGCGTGAAACAACGAAGGGAATCCCTCTTTGAGAATCCGATTAATTTTGCAATCATGTGGTATTTATATATTATTCAAAAAAAAGATCGGTATTACACAGGGATCACTACAAACATTGAAAACCGCTTGCGCCAGCACGGAAACCAGCCGTTACTCTATATTGAAAACCATGAAAACAAATTCCAGGCAGCAAAGCGGGAAAGAGAGATCAAGGGCTGGTCAAAGCTAAAAAAAGAAGAGCTGATTGCAAAATTTAACAAGGTGAGTTTACCCTGAGGAGTGAAACGACGATGGGAACCCCGAGGGTGGTTTAGACATGCCATTACTAAGAGGACATCACCTAATTTGTCTGCACTTCTTTAATGGCGAAGGATATGATGAGGCATTTATAAAAAACCTCAGGCATACGTTAAGCCAGGCAGACAAGGAGATGATCACTATATCTTCCGGCGCTGATAATGTATGCGCTGGCTGTCTCCATCTTAAACAGAATAAATGCCAGTATGAAGACAATGCCGAAGAATTAATTAAGGAAATGGACGCAAAAGCCCTGGCGCTCCTCGGGCTTTTATGTAACGATCAGATCGGATGGGATACGCTTAAAAAAAGGATCCCGGAAATGTTTTCCGAATGGTTTAACTTGTACTGCAAGGAATGCAATTGGCGCGGGGCTTGTGAGAAGGATGAGTTTTTTCGGGAGTTGGCAGAGAAGTGAATAGCGTCCCTGCCCTCTTTGAGCATTGTTCGAGATCAAACTTTTCCCCTGAAAATACGAACTTGCGCGGCTACTGTGATATTCTATTATGATGGATATAAACTATATAACGATCATTGGCCTGCTTGCCGGGACATGTACGATCATCTCTTTTTTGCCCCAGGTTATTAAAACCGCCAAAACAAAAAAAACAAAAGACATTTCTTTGGCAATGTATGCTGTGCTTGCGGTGGGCCTGTTCATGTGGGTTATTTACGGCGTATTATTAAACAGTTATCCAATAATTCTTGCGAACTCGGTCAGTTTTATTCTTGCTGTAACTATATTAGTCCTTAAGATCAGATACGGATAATCGGAATGGTGAGTTTACCCGCCTATCAGTGTGGCGGGCCTGCCGTATTTTAATGGTGAGCCTGGATGCTACTGAAGCATAGTCGAACCGGAATGATGAGCTTGTCGAACCACCCCTCATACCCCTCAACCTCCTACCAAATCTACAAAAACAGCCCCAACTATGGAAGTCCGACTTCCATAGTTTTCCCCCGATATTACTCCTAACTATTTGTTTTATAAATAAATTTTGAGATTAAGAGTTGTAAACTCCTCCTATCCAGAAGGCTCGCAAAATAGCGTAACAGTGAATAATCATTCGACAACTCATTGAAAATAAAGAATAATATCTCCATTACCCAACTATGAATAATTATGGAAGTCCGACTTCTATAATTATTCATACGGATAAATCTTCAAACCACGCCTAGGGCGGATGAACTTCACTTAACCCTCACTCTACTCAAAACTCCACCCCAAACTCCTTACCAAAACGACAAAAATGTTATAATCTACTTTTTTGCCCTGCCTGCCCCGTGGTCCAAGTCCATTTGGACTTTACGGGAAGGAACTATCGATATGGATCAACTGCGTAAAAGCGTCAAAGACTTTGTAGCACTTGAGCGCCACATAACTGATGGCAGTTCCCAGCTTTTCCACAAGGTCGCTGCCGGCATGCATGACCTGTGCTTTTACATATTAGAGGCTGAAAAGAACGGCATGTCCCGCGAAAAGATAGACGAGATCATAAAACCTGCCAGGGACATCCACAGCCGCTCGGTCTTTGTTAAGCGCCTGCAGGAATGGCCCAGGGAATATCCCGGTGACTTTGAGACCATTGAATACATCTGTAACCTTGAGAACCTTTCGCAGTACGGAAAGATCGAATACTACATTGAGGATTACGCCCTTAATTCCGCGATGGCACAACAGCATAGAAACAAGATACAGCGCCAGTCTGAGATCATCTTAAATAAACTGTTAAACGGCAAGACCGAACAAAAGATCCTTTCAGTCGGGTGCGGGGGCTGCCGCGACATATTAAAGATCACAAAATTAATCTCTGATATCCAGTTCGACCTGGTCCTTTACGATATAGACAACGACGCCCTGGAACTGTCAAAGCAAAGGCTTAAAGACCTTAAGGCTAATATTCAGCCGATCAGCGGCAATTTCCTGCATTCACTCAGGATCATGGAAAAATCAGGGCCCTTTGACCTGATACTTGCCGGCGGCCTGTTTGATTATATATCTGACAAGCACATCTCTTTTTTCCTTAAATACGCGCTTAATAAACTTCTAAAACCGGACAGCATTCTGTTCTTTACAAACATCAAAAAAGACAACCCTTACAAGGTATGGCAGGAATACCTGGCTGACTGGAAACTTGTTTACAGGTGTGAAGAGGACATTCTTGCGCTTCTGGCGGCCGCTGGTTTTCCGGACAACGCGATCAAGCTTGAAAAGGATGAAACAGGGCTGACTTTTTTAGTAACAGTGAAGAAATAGCAAAAGATCGCTGCTTACTGATCAACATCATCTTTTTTTAACTGCTCCAGATAATCCTCCCATTCGATCGGAAGAAGGTTTTTTTTCCTGTTGTTGCACTCCTTGCAGGAAGGCACGACATTGTTCTTTGTTGACCTGCCTCCCCTTATAAGCGGCACAACATGGTCCATGGTCAGGTCCCTGGGCAGTACTTCCCTTTTGCAGTAATAACACTTTCCTTTGGCGCGTTTCTGCTTCCACCACTGCGTTTTCCTGAGGTCCCGCGCC
Organism: bacterium BMS3Bbin08; assembly: GCA_002897775.1. Classification (GTDB taxonomy): domain Bacteria; phylum Nitrospirota; class Thermodesulfovibrionia; order UBA6902; family BMS3Bbin08; genus BMS3Bbin08. Next base: position 87,267 of record BDTR01000042.1, read on the forward strand.
CTGTTCTTTTCCCTGCTGATCTGCTGATCATCAACAGCCGGCACAAATCGATCCATTCTCTTCCTCATAGCAGATATATATTACTCCTCCCCCATCTATCGAGGTTGAACCTCGATAGATGGGCCTTAATCAATAACCACATCCTGCATCAGCTCTTTATTCTGACTAAAAAACCTTTCTTTTAAAATACTTACAGCATCTTTCTTGTATTGCTTCTCTCCAGCAAACATATCAAGGAGATACTCCCTGTGGGTCACTGAAGGAAAATTAGCCTTTCCGATATAATCAGGAAAGCTGCTCCACCGATAGTCCTCCAAAGACTTTATTTTCCCCCGCCAATCTATCGAGGTTGAACCTCGATAGATGAGCTCCAGGGGGTTGAGATGGATATAATGGGGCAGATACTCAAAATGCTCCTGACTGATTATTAGTACCCCTTTAAATCTTCCCTGAAAAAGCCCGCCAACCCGCTTATATTTCTGATTGAAATACATGGTGTAACCAGTTCCTAGTTTCTGCATAAATCTTACAATCCCGTCTCTTGCCTTTTGTCTGATCAGCAAATGGAAATGGTTCGGCATAAGTGTAAAAACCAGGATTTCTACTAAGCGCTTCCTCGGCGGTCTTTCCTTTTTCAGAGCGCGGGTCGCGCGGAACTCAACATTCATACTGCGAGGATTAAAAAAATATCCGAAATTAGTAACAGGATTTTCATCATTAAACTCATACAGGTTTTGTATAAATCGAAAATAATCATCGTCATCCATGAAAATCTTTCTTTTTTCAACTCCCCTGTTAAAGAGATGATAGACGTAATCATTTACAAATTGAGGTTTTCGCATTGCTTTAAATCTTACCACAGTCATCTATCGAGGTTCAACCTCGATAGATGGACCCGCCTTCCTCAATTATATGTTCGGTTTTTTTGAGCGGAAATGTTAAAATTATGAACCAATCAAAGGAAAGGCTTGAGCGTGGAACGAAGGCAGCAGGATAGAAAGGTCCTAAGTTTAAAAGCAGAGCTTGTCTCAGGTAAACGCCGCTACTCCTGCTTTATAAAGAATTTAACCGCGGCAGGCGCGTATATTGAGACCGTTCCTTCATCAGTGCCAATGGAGCTTTCTCCCCAGTCAAAGGTGGAACTGACATTTCAGACCTCCGCTGGAAAGGTACTGAACCTTCCGGGTGTAGTGAAGTGGTCAAGCGCTGACAGTAAATCAGTCAGCCGCTGCACAAACTGCCTTGGCATTGAGATCCTTGTACAGTCCTCAGGACTCAAAGAGTTCCTGAAGACCCTTCCGTAAATCATTCCGAATCAAGTGATATTGGCAAAGATCTCTTCCCTGTCCTGTACTGCATCAGGAGCCAGGGGTTGCGGCCTGGCCGCCCTGATCAGGTGTTCAAAGGGATAATCTTGTTCGGGGATCAAGCCTCAGGAAGAACATCATTAATCCGGCCATATCTGGGATCGGGTATAATCAACGGCTATTTCCGATTTCCCCTCAACGAGAAAACCCACTCTCTTGCCAAAAAGGGATATATCCGAAACTCCATCGACATAATAATTGTTTATGTAAAAACGTATCTTACTGCCCAGTTTTTCCATCTTAAGAGTATTAAAGGAATCTTTCTGGAAAACCATTCTCCTTATCTTTCCGCCGGACAGCTCCTCTGAAATACCCTTTTGATACTTCTTAATCGAATAGGTCTCATCTCCTATGATCTGAAACACATAACTATTGCTGGCATCACTGGCGCCCATCACAAATCCATAAGAGTGTTTACCTGAAGCCTTTACTGTTTTGATAGAAGTCTCTATTACGAACTCTCTGCCAAGTGGGAAATCCTGATAATACAGTATGAAGAGTTCACCTACCTCGCTTTTGTTCTCGATATAATACTTCCCGTTTTCTATTCGCGCAGAAGCCATGGTTGTATTGAATATTTCCCAGTTATTGGCATTATTATCGAATTGTTCTTCGGTGCGCATGAACTTTTCTTCCTGAGGTCCGGAAGCTGCTTTTTCACTTGGAGATTCCGCATAAACTAATTGAATGTTTGAAACAAAAGTCGCAATCGCTAATAGAATAATAAATATATTTTTCATAGCTGCTCCTTTCAGTACCAAAAAACTCTTAATTTCCCGAATACCATATTCGTCCAAATTCTATCTCAGGCATTCATGCCATGGGGTCAGAATGTCAGGACTTAACCCAAATGTCAATAGTCAAGCCTGCCTACCGGCAGGCAGGTCTGACCCTGTTTTGTTCTATTTAGACCACATTTGCGTACGGGTATAATCAACAGCTACTTCCGATTTCCCCTCAACGATAAAACCCATTCTTTTGCCAAGAGGGGATAAATCCGAAACTTCACCGAGATAATTATCGTTTAAGTAAAAGCGCATCGTAGTACCCTGTTTTTCCAACTTAAGAGTATTGAAGGAATTTTTCTGGAAAACCATGTCCTTTATCTTTCCGCTGGCCAGTTCCTGTGGAACGCCTTTGTAATACCTCTTGATAAAATATAACCCATTTGAGCTGATCTGAAACGTATAATTATTGCCGGCATCTTTAGCGCCCATCACATATCCATAAGAGTGGTTGCCAGAAGCCCTCACTGTTTTCATAGCAACCTCTACTATGAACTTCCTGTCAAGAGGAAAATCATAAGCATTCAGCGTGACGTATTTGCCTCTCTCGCTTTTGTTCTCGATATAATACTTCCCGTTTTCTATCCGTGCAGAAGCCATGGTTGTATTGAATGTCTCCCAAGTCTTATCCTCATTATTATCGAATTGAGTCTTATATAGCATGAACATTTCGCTCGGAGACTTGGAAGTTGGTTTTTCAGGTTTAAGGCTAGCGAGAAGTTCTTTAGCAGCCTCTTCCTCGGCAAGCTTTGCAGCCTTTTTCCTGGCAGCCTCTTCCTCGGCAAGCTTTGCAGCCTTTTCTTTGGCAGCCTCTTCCTCAGCAAGCTTTGCAGCCTTTTCTTTAGCAGCCTCTTCCTCGGCAAGCTTTGCAGCCTTTTCTTTGGCAGCCTCTTCCTCGGCAAGCTTTGCAGCCTTTTCTTTGGCAGCCTCTTCCTCGGCAAGCTTTGCAGCCTTTTCTTTGGCAGCCTCTTCTATCTCAACAGCCTCAGGTAAAAGTGTCCTGTCATATTCAGCCTTCCTGCCCGGATCAGACAGGTGTTCATGCGCCTCTGTAATATATGAGAATATTGCGGTCAGTTTCCCCTTCAGGTCGTCCTGGTCGTCAGACGGCAGGGCAAAGTGCCTGTCCGGGTGGAACTCCTTTGATTTGCTGTAGTATGCCTTGCTGATCTCTTCAGCAGACGCGTTTTTTTCAGTGCCGAGTATACCGTAATATCCTATGGACCACAGCTTTTTAAGTATGTCTTCCACTTTATTCAGGAACTCAGGCGTGATCTCTTCAGCCGGTTCTTTTATGATCTCTTCAACGTCTTCGATCTTGAGCTCCGCAGGCGCTCTTTCTTCTTTCCTGACAGCGATCATCCCTATGCTGAGAAGGGCGCAGATGGTTTTGAGGGTATCGGGTTCAGGCAAAAGTGAAAGCGACAACACGGTTTTTAATGAACGTTTGCCATCTATACAGGAAAGGATCGCCTTGTCAGATCCATCAAGTTTGACATCCTGAAAGATGTTCATCGGGCTGGGCGAAAGATCAAGCACTGCCGTCAGAGGCGGGATTACCTTTTTTATGTGAAGGATATTATTAACGTTTTTGATACCGTTGCATATAATATTTGCGGCACTGATCCTGAGAGTTATCAAATCGTCTGAAGAAAGAGAGCCTTCATGGAACCTGAACTTGCCGGTTTCCATGGCAAAAAGACTGAGTATGATCTCCTCTATCTGATGCTGTACCGCGACAAAGACCTCTTTTGGTTTTAGGCATCCGAGCTCTACAAGGACCTTGCCCAGCTTGCTCCCGCTTTCTTCAGATAAACCGCGCGCCTTGTCAAATTCTTCCTGGCTGATCCTTTTTTGCCTTACAAGAAGTTCTCCAAACCCATCCTCTTTGTAATTGGACGAGGCAAATATCATGTCCCCGTTCCTTATGAAGACCTCCTTGATTACCGAGCCGCTCGCAACCCTGAGAACCCCTGTTTTTGTGCTCCTCTGCAGGCCGATCAGCACATCTGCCAGTGCAAAGCTCTTTAAAGAGCCCTGAAGGCTGTCCAGTCTTTTGAACCCCACCCTGAGTTCATCGTCTGTTTTGTTTACCCATGCGACCTCGCCCCTAAACTGTATCTCAGGGTCAAAGACCTTTACATCCGCCTGTGTGCCGACAGTAAGCTTCGGGGCATTCTCAAAAACCGCGCCAAGCCCGTCCGAATAGTCAAGTACTCTGCCTCTATAGGTCTCTGAGCCTACCTTTACCTCACACTCAGACCGGCTTTCATATCTTTTAAAATGTCTTCTGTCCTCATCGCTCATAATTAAATTATACAAAAACCAGCCCCATAAAAGGAAATTTTTTATTATGAAACTGAACCCGTACCATAATCAAAGCCGCATATCTGCGTTTTTCAGGCTTTATTTCCTTAATTAACCGTTTATAATCAACTATGGACAAACATGGGATTAAATATAAATCCGTTAAAGGGAAAACCTACTCCCTGTACGGTGAAACTCATGAAATATCAGGATATTACCGTCTCATTAAAGGCATAACAGATTTATTTCTTAAGAAATGCCCTGACGAAAAGAAACTGCTTGCCCAGATCCAGAACGCGGGCAGCAACAGGTCCTTCATAAAAAAGCTTTCAAGAAAATATGTCGATAAACCGCTGGTTTCCTTTATAAAAAAGACCCTCTCGGAAAACCTGTCACTCTATACCACAGGCGTTAAAAGGCATTTACAGACCCTGCCCCTCTCACAGAGATTCGACCCGGTCATTCGTACAAAAGAGGCACAGTACCACCTGTACATGACCGAGATCGAACTGATAAACAGGATATATAAGCATGTATTTACGAGCAGCAAATATAAGTTCGCCCTTATTGCCCACTGCCTGCGTGATTTCAGGCCTGACTGCCGGGCTGTTGCCGGTGATATTGAATCCATCTGCAGGGGATGCACTAAAGAGTGTTTTGTGAACCTTGGAAGCCTTCTGTTGAAAAAATATGATATCCACCCCCATATTTCTGTTTCAATGGAACTTGAAAAACTTTTTAAGAAGATCAAGGCCGGACATCACAGCGTCGGAGCCCTGGGCATTGCGTGCGTGCCCGAGCTTGCCCAGGGAATGAGACTATGCATTAAACTGGGGATCCCGCCTGTCGGTATCCCGCTTGACGCTAACCGCTGCTCCAGGTGGATGAAACAGTGCCGGGAAAGCTCGTTCAATCTTGAGGAGCTTGAGGAGCTTATAAAGGATCAGTAACGGTTGGCAACTGACCATTCGTTTACTACTGACTATCGGCTGTGTGCCATGAGCTATGAGCGTCTTTCAGGACAATTCAAGGCTGGACAAAACACAAAAAATATCTTAGTCTTAAACTGATATATTCTTTCCCCCGAATACTCTTATGGCTGAAAATAAAAAAACATCTGGAAACAGAGAAAAACCGGAAAATAACACCGGAAAACCCTCAGCGTCAGACCACCATCACGGCAGCATGCAGACAGAAGAGGAATTAGAAAAGCACCGCGGATACCTTGAAATTTTAGTGGAGGAACGCACTGTTGAATTAAGAAAACTCAATGAACAGCTTCAGGAGGAGATCGTTGAGCGAAAATGGGCGCTGCATGAACTGGAAGAAAGTGAAAGGCGGTACCGGGAGCTGTTCAATTATATGAGCAGCGGGGTCGCTGTATATGAGGCTACTTCAGACGGAAAAGACTTTGTATTAAGGGATTTCAACAAAGCAGGAGAAAAAATAGATTCGATCAAAAAGGAAAAAATTATAGGGGAGAAAGTAACAGAAGTATTTCCCGCTGTCAGGGAGTTCGGGCTTCTGGACGTATTCCGGCGCGTATGGAAGACCGGAAAACCCGAACATCTCCCCGCTACTCTATATAAAGATAACAGGATCTCAGGCTGGCGGGAAAACTATGTCTATAAACTGCCTTCGGGCGAAATAGTTGCTGTTTATGATGACATCACCGGACTCATGCAGACAGAGGAAACCCTCAGGATCTTCTCAACAGCGGTTGAGAACGCCCCGGACGGCGTGCAGATCGTGGGGCTCGACGGCCATATTATCTACTCGAACAAGGCCGTAGCAAATATATACGGCTTTTCAGTTGAAGAATTCAGGGGAAAACATGTCAATGAACTGAACGTAGACCCTGATATTGCCGGTAAAGAGATAATGCCGAAAGTAATGGAGACAGGCCGGTGGACCGGGGAACTTATGGTCAGGCACAAGAAAGGGCGCATCTTCCCCGTCTGGCTGACGACATCAGTAGTTAACAACACAAAAGGCGAGCCCGTTGCCAGGATAGGAATAATCAGGGATATTACAGAGCGCAAAAAAATCGAGGAGGAAATACTGCGGACAAGGCAGTTCTACGCTGATATCCTGAACAGCATTGTCAATGGCGTCTGGGTAACTGACAAAGATGATATAATCAATTACATTAATAAAGGAATGGAAAAGATCGCCGGGATCCCCTTCACTCAAATTCTGGGAACTCATGTGCTTACAAGGCTTGAAGAAAAGAGCATGAGATCCTTCGGCCCTTATTATCTGGAAGCTAAAGATCTGCTGAAACCGGTCCATTACGACGCGGTCCCCCTAATGACCCATGCAGGCAGACAGAGTTTTCAGAGCGGATGGCTTATCCCGATAACAAGAGAGGGGAGTTTCGACGGCATGATCTGTACAGTTGAGGACATCACTGAAAGTAAACTGGCCAGGGAAGAGGCCCAGCGCGCGGGCCACCTGGCGGCTTTAGGCGAACTGGCCGCGGGTGTGGCACATGAGATCAATAACCCCCTGAACGGCATTATAAACTACGCGCAGATCCTGGCCAACATGTATGAGCAGAACGAAAAAGAACGTGATATTACCGGCAGAATAATAAACGAAGGCAACCGCATCGCGAATATCGTAAAAAACCTCCTTTCTTTTGCCCGTGACAGTAAAGAGGCAAAACACCCTGTACTGGTCAATGAAATATTTAGCACAGTACTTAGCCTGGTTGAAACGCAATTAAAAAGAGACCGGATCACTCTAAAAAAGCACATACCGCCTGACCTGCCCAAAATTCTGGCCCAGCCGCAACAGATCGAACAGGTCCTCCTGAACATAATAAGCAATTCACGGCATGCCCTGAACCAGAAATACGAGGGGGCGCATAAAGATAAAATAATTGAACTCCTTGGAGAAAAGGTGATAATCGAAAAAAAACCCTTCCTGCGGATAGCGGTCCTTGATCACGGCAGCGGAATCCCCACTGATATGCTGGATAAGGTCCTGAACCCGTTCTTTTCATCCAAACCAGCTGACCAGGGGACCGGGCTGGGGCTTAGCATCAGTCATGGTATCATCACTGACCATAACGGCAAGATGTCCATTGAAAGCATGGAAGGTAAATTTACCAGGGTTGTGATCGATCTGCCCGCAGATGAAAAAGGGAATGAAGAATGAGCGCCAATATTCTGGTTATTGACGACGAGGAAAGTATCTGTTATACCTTTGAAAGCTTTCTTGCTAATGCAGGGCATAATGTCGTTACGGCCCTGGATTTTGAGTCAGCTCTCAAAAAAACAGATGAAAGCAATTTTGATCTGATATTCGTGGACATTATTCTGGGAGGAAAGACAGGCCTTGACCTTCTGCAGGAGGTCAGAAAAAAAAATCTGAGATGCCCTGTTGTCATGATCACAGGAGCTCCGGACGTTGAAACAGCAGCCGAGGCCCTTAGACTCGGAGCCTTTGAGTACATTCCCAAACCGATCCGGCAGAACACCCTGCTTCACGTCACTGATATCGCCCTGCAGCACAAGGCCCTGCAGGACAAGGCGGAAAAATACCGGTCCAATCTTGAGGCTATTTTCAGGAGCGTAAAAGAGGCAATAATTACAGTGGATAATGACCTTAAGGTGCTTGAGATCAACAGGTCCGCTGAAAAAATATGCGGATATTTCCGGGATGTCATTGGCAGGGATCTCCGAACCCTGCCCAAACATTGCAACAGCTGGTGCGTTGAGGCGCTTTTAAAGACCATCAGCACGAAAAAGTCCGTCGAACTGCACCGCCTTGAATGCCGGCGCAGGAACAGGCCGTCACAGATCGTGAACCTGAAAACCGCCCCGCTTCTTGACAATGAGGGAAGGTTCTCCGGAGCTGTCCTGGTCATCAGTGATGAAACACGGCTGGAAAGCCTGGAAAAACATTTAAAAGACCGCCGGGAATTGCATAACATAATCGGCAAAAACAAGAAAATGCAAAATATCTACTCCCTTATAGAAGACCTTGCAGATATTCAAACAACCGTGCTGATCACCGGTGAAAGCGGAACCGGCAAAGAGCTTGTAGCAGACGCGATCCATTACAGGGGAAATCGCGGCACTAAACCCTTTGTCAAGGTGAACTGTTCGGCCCTGTCTGAGAACCTGCTTGAAAGTGAGCTGTTCGGCCATGTCAAAGGCGCGTTCACAGGCGCTGACAGGGACAGGATCGGCAGGTTTCAAAAGGCACACACAGGCACCATTTTTCTTGATGAGATTGGAGATGTTTCTACCGGACTGCAGTCGCGGCTTTTGAGGGTACTGCAGGAAAAAGAATTCGAGCGCGTTGGAGAGTCAAACCCGATCAAAGTGGATGCGCGTGTAATAGCAGCCACCAATCATGGTCTTATGGACAAGGTCAAGAGCGGCAAGTTCAGGGAAGACCTGTATTACCGCCTGAAGGTCGTTGAGATCGAGATGCCGCCGCTCAGGGAACGAAAAGACGATATCCCCCTTCTTATTAATCATTTTCTGAAGAAGTTCAACAAGAAATTCAATAAGAATATAGTTGCAGTCTCCAGAGACGTCCAGCAGGTTTTCATGGAATATTCCTGGCCCGGCAACATCAGAGAGCTGGAAAATGTCCTGGAACATGCCTTTATCCTCTGTTTTCATGACACTATTACTGTCCATCAGATCCCGGCCTACATGAATGCGGCTCAGGAAGAAGCGTCCGCGCAGGCAGGTGAGAAAAAAGGGGCTGGCCCTGACATCCTGCTTCAGGCACTTGAGAAATCCGGGTGGAACAAGTCCAAAGCAGCGCGTCTTCTTGGCATCAACGTGCGCACGATCTTCAGGAAGATCGAAAAGTATGGACTCACAGAACCGAATTTGAAATAAATCCCGTTAGAATTCCTTCACCCACACCTTAGGCCTATAAACTACTTGTGCGGGAAGTCCTGCCTACCGGTTTGCATGCCGTATGCAGGGCAGGCCCATAAAGTCGATGCGACTCCCGATGCGGGTCTACACTGAGGGTCGCTTCGACTTCGCGAGACTCGCTTCGAGCCACAGGGTTTTGTTATAGGATAAAACCATGGCATGTCATGGTTTCGTGACATCATGCTTTTATGACATGTCATGGTTTTTGCCTGTTTATGTTTGCTCTTCAGCACCCCTGGATCCGGTCTTCTTAACAACTTTTTTTCATTAATAAAAAAGCGCCTTCATGAACCTACAAGCAAAAATCCACGCCACAACTTCCTGTTTTTATTGTATTTTTTTATTGATATAACTTTTCCTTCCTTAGCGGCCTTCCCTGTTAAGGGCTCCCCGACTGATCAAAAAAAAATAACTACAACATTTACTAACAAAACTGGCACATTTCTTGTTACACATTCTATCATGGTAAGGCCTTCACATGTGAAATGTCCCAAATTGGCAGATACCATAGACTGGATAATATTGGTGGCGGGGACGAGCCTTACCTCCCCAGCCCTTTTCAGCTTCAGGAATACTGCCTGAATAAAGACCATTACAGGTGCCCTTTCCTGTTGAAGCCGAAAAATAGCGGCTATACGGAAACAATTTAACAGACCTTAACGTTGGGAGGTCATAAGAAAAGCAGTGTTTAGCGTAAATAATAACATATTAGAGGCCACCACTAAATGCAGGAGCGGGTTTTCCTGTTTGTCCGGGGAGCGGGATTGTCTTTGTGAACCTGAGGATCATTTTTCGGACAGGATCATTTTTATCAGGTCAGGTGATTGCGGCTTTTGCGAGTACAGGCTTTCATTCGGATACTCCTTTATTTGCACATGTCCCACAAGGAAGGAGATCTACAGCCGCTATAAGATCTGATCTTTACTTTGACGGAAATTTAGAAGACACTGTACGGTCAGCGAAATACCAGATTATGCCCTTTTATTATGAAGCCTTTTAAGGACTGTTATAGCGTTAATCCAAGCAGTACGAACATCAGCTTCTTAATGCGTTATTGCCGAAATGATTTTGGATCGCGCGTGATCTATAAAAAAACGGCGCCGGGTCAGCCCGGACCTGATGTGAAAAAACTGAACGATATTGTCGATCACTAATTGAGATTAATAATTAAAAAAAGGCGGGGTCATAAGCAAAACCCTTGATAACACCATGAACATCGACCTTGAACAGTCAGGGCATATAGGGATATTGACGATTGACGGCGCACTAACTTCAGAACACCATGCTGAACTGAAGGTCCAGTTAATGAAGGCTTTTCATAACTTTGATCTTATTGTTCTTAACCTTAATAAGGTACGCGGGATCGATATGACGTGCAACCGGCTGCTCTGCTCTGCATACAGGAAATCTTTAAGATTAAAAAAACCCTTAAAAATCATAGGGATCGCTCCTGAAGAATTTAACTGCGGCAACGGCGCCGGGGACCTGAATTATTTAAAGATATGACGGAAATCATATGAAACTTATCAAAATTTATTTATTATTAAATGAACGGATCTGGTCATTCAATGCTGTCACCAACTAAAACAATGGCTTCAGGAAAAAACGCGGAAATGTCCGGAAACCGGAAAAAACATTGCCGGAGAAAGCTCAGAAGCAACGGAAGTCTTAAGGGCCTGAAGAGTCTTTCAGAGGCGATCATACTTCAGTCCATCGAAGACATGTTTAGCCCTGATCACAGGAATGAAAGCCTGGAATTCTTCTCAGGTAACAGCTTTAAAGTCTGTTCAAAACTGGCCGGGCTGGACACAAAAAAACAATCTGAAATACTTTTTCTCATGGGAGGCAATAAAAAATGACAGCACACCTTGATTATGAAAGCCTTAGAGACGGCGAGTACGGCAAAGCCCTCACAAAAGACACGGATAAGTTCACTGAAGAGATCAAAGGCAGAACCGGTGAAGCGGGACTCGCGACAGCAGACCCCCTTAAGATGTACCTCCGGGAGATGAGGGCCTACCCTCTGATCTCAAGAGAACGTGAAGTTGAGATAGCCAGAGAAATAGACGAAAGAAAACGGGACGCGTTAAGAACCGTCCTTTCCATGCCCTTTGCAGTAAAAAAAGTACTATCCTTTTCTGACGCGCTCAGGAAAAAACAGATCTCGACAAAAGACGTGATCATAATGAAGGAAGACATATCAGACGCAGAACAAAAAAAGATCCTGGACAAGTTCCTGAAAGATACCAGGTCATTAAGAAACCTGCTGTCAAGAAGGAACGGTCATAATGGAAAGCGCAACACAGCAAAACTGAAGGCTGTGAGGGATAAACTGGAAAAAAACAAACTGACAACAATTGACAGGATGTTCGGACTCAACCTCAGGGAAGCAAAAATTACGGCTTTTCTGGGGCAGTTCAAAGAGTATACCTCGGCATACAACAACATCATCACGCAGACCGGCAATAAAAACAACGGCAAAAGCGGAAAACCGTACGGTGATCCCGTAAAATTGGCCGGGGAAAAAAGGTTCATCGAATCCGAGCTCGGGCTTAAGGGAAAAGAAGCAGCAAAAGCGCTCGAGACCTGCGTGAGCAATGAGGAAAAAGCATTAAGCGCAAAAAAACTGCTTGTGGAGGCAAACCTGCGGCTTGTGGTGAGCATAGCAAAAAAATACATGGGAAAAGGTCTGAGTCTGTCAGACCTTATACAGGAGGGCAACATAGGCCTGATGAAGGCTGTTGATAAATTTGATTATACAAAGGGGTATAAGTTCAGCACCTACGCGAACTGGTGGATACGCCAGTCTATTACTCGCTCGCTGGCAGACCAGGCACGGACCATAAGGATCCCGGCGCATATGGTAGAAACCATGAACAGGTTAAAACGGGTTACCGGTGACCTTGTGCAGGAACTGGGCAGAGAACCAAATCCGGAAGAGATCAGCCAAAGAATGGGACTGCCACTGAACAAGGTGCGGGTGATCCTTAAGATCTCCAAAGAGCCTGTGTCACTGGAAACCCCGCTGGGCAGGGAAGAGGACAGCATTCTCGGAGACTTTATTGAGGACAAGACCGCGCCTTCGCCGCTTGAAGAGGTCATGAAGAACGACCTGCAGAGTCAGATAAAGGCCATTATAGGCTCCCTCGACACAAAAGAGGCAGCGATCATCAAAAGGCGCTTCGGCATTGAAAGTGAAGATTCATTTACTCTTGAAGAAGTCGGGCAGCAATTCAATGTCACCAGGGAGCGCATAAGACAGATCGAGGTAAGGGCACTCAGAAAACTGCGGTATCCGTTAAAAAACCAGGCTATCAAAGAGATCGCCAAATTATAGAGCGTTCCGAAAAGCCGGTTCGTCAACAACCGAATTGATCATAAGGGTCGGGTATATGGGCGATAAGTCCCGCTCTCTTCGTATAAGGGACGCGATCAGGAAACATTTATAATTTCCCCTTTATCTTTTTACCCCGTTAGAAGGGCTGAGGTGTTCTAACGGGGTTTATCAGGATCAAGCCTGCAATACAAATGTATTTCATTCTGAAGGCACTTCAGTGATCATCTGTGTTATTTTAGGGGGGGGGATTATGGCGACCTTATCATTCAAGATCGGCCATGTTTATTGTTATGACTGCGTAAAAGCAGTGGGAAAGTTTGTGGGTAAAATGAAGGGTGTACTCTCGGTCGAGGTAAAAAATAATGACAGCGCTGTTATTGAGTATGATCCCTCCAGGATCGAGTTCAGCGAGGAAAAGTTCAGGCGGATCGTCATGGACTGCATAGACAGGCTCGGATTTAGAATAAAAAAAACTTGAAGGACTAACTTTGTTTTTCAGCCTTTTTCAACGATCAGCCCATACAGCTATAAATATAAATAAATTGACAAAGACTTTTTCAAACAAATATAATTTATAAAATTTGAGGAGGAGGATATGAATTATGTCTGAAGGTGTTACAAATGTTACTCAGGACTCGTGGGACGCGGAAGTTCTTCAGTCACCTGACCTGATACTGGTCGATTTTTGGGCGGCGTGGTGCGGTCCCTGTAAAATGGTTGCTCCAATGGTGGAAGAATTGGCCAGGGAATATGAAGGTAAAGCCAGGTTTGTCAAACTCAATACTGACGAGAACCCCGATCTTGCGAGTCGTTATAAGATCCGGGGGATACCCACTCTGATGTTTTTCAAAAAAGGCGAGATAGTGGAGCAGATAGTCGGCGTAGTTCCCAAGGCACAGCTCAAGGCGAAGATCGACTCGCTCCTTGGATAAATGCTTTTTGATACTGTAATTATCGGCGGAGGTCCCGCGGGGCTCACGGCAGGACTTTATACTTCAAGGGCCAGACTAAAAACCCTGCTTATAGAAAGAGGCCTTCCAGGCGGTCAGGTCATGACCACTGAGCTGGTGGAGAACTACCCGGGGTTTGAGGAAGGGATCATGGGCCCGGAACTTTCCGCCAAAATGGAAAAACAGGCCAGAAAGTTCGGCCTTGAGATAGTTCAGGATTCTGTCCGCGAGATCTCCCTTGATGGAAAAACAAAAAAAATAATTCTGGAGGAAGGCCGGCAGTACGAGGCAAAGAGCGTTATCCTGTGTACCGGCGCCCATCCAAGGCTTCTGGGTGTTAAAGGAGAAGCAGAACTCAGGGGAAAAGGTGTTTCATACTGCGCGACCTGTGACGGCGCCTTTTTCAAGGGGCAGAAAATCGCGGTCGTGGGCGGTGGGAATTCAGCGGTGGAAGAGGCTCTGTTTTTAACGAAGTTCGCCAAGGAAGTTCACGTGATCCACAGGAGAGACCAGCTAAGGGCTGACAGGATAGTCCAGGAACGCGCCTTTGCCAATGAAAGAATAAAGTTTATCTGGGACTCTGTCGTAGAGGAGATAAGAGGGGATGAAGAGGTCACCTCTTTACTTATAAAGAACAGGAAAACACAGCAGGAATCAGTGCTTGATGTTCAGGGCATTTTTATCTATGTTGGTTATATCCCGAACACCGAGTTTCTCAGCGGCTTTATTACCCTTGACGAGGAAGGCTATATAGTTACCGACCATAATATGGCCACTTCCGTACCGGGAGTTTTTGCGGCAGGCGACGTAAGGGCCAACTCTGTGAAACAGATCTCGGTTGCCGTTGGAAGCGGGACGACAGCCGCCATATCAGCGGCAAAATATATTGAGGAAAACTTCCAAGAGAGATTAAAATAAATCTTACTCTCTTTAGTCAGTGATTTTAAAATCACCCATGTTTGAAGCATTATCAGAGAAATTAGACGGCATACTGAAAAAACTGAAGGGACGCGGGTTCCTTAGGGAAGAGGATATAGTGTCCGCCCTTAAGGAGATCAAAATGGCCCTTCTTGAGGCAGACGTTAATTTTAAGGTTGTCAAGGATTTCGTGGAAAAAGTCAGGGTAAAGGCTGTCGGCAAGGAGGTCACTGACAGCATTACCCCTGGACAACAGGTAGTGAAAATAGTCCATGACGAACTCTGCAGTCTCATGGGCGGCGGCCATAGCAAGATAAAGCTTGCTCCTAACCCTCCAACCATTATCATGCTGGTCGGCCTTCACGGCTCGGGTAAGACAACTTCAGCGGCAAAACTCGCGAAAAGCTTTAAAAAAGACGGCAGAAGACCGCTGCTTGTACCCCTTGACACAGCCCGGCCTGCCGCCATTGATCAGCTGATCACCCTGGGCGCTCAGATAGATACCCCGGTGTACGCGACAAAACCTGGGGAAAACCCTGTAAACATCTGGCCCGAAGCTGTCAAACAGGCTAATTCCGAAGGAAGGGATGTTCTTATACTTGATACGGCAGGCAGGCTCCATATAGACGAGCAGTTAATGAAAGAACTGGAAGAAATAAAAGAACAGGCAAAACCGGCTGAGATCCTGCTTGTTGCCGACGCCATGACAGGACAGGACGCTGTCAACATCGCGAAGTCTTTTAACGACAAACTGAGCCTGGACGGCATTATTCTCACCAAAATGGACGGTGACGCCAGAGGCGGCGCGGCGCTCTCTATGGTCTCTGTTACCGGCAAGCCGGTCAAATTCATTGGAGTCGGCGAAAAAATTGATTTGCTTGAGCCGTTCCATCCGGACCGCATGGCCTCGAGAATTCTGGGCATGGGTGATGTTTTAAGCCTTGTGGAAAAGGCCCGGGATACTATGGATATGGAAGAAGCGCTTAAGCTGCAGAAAGGCATCAGCAAGAACAGGTTCACGTTTGAGGACCTCAAAACCCAGATAAAACAGATAAAGAAAATGGGTCCGCTTGAGAACATACTGGGGATGATACCGGGCATGGGCAAGCAGCTTAAAGGTATTTCTGTGGACAACAAACAGTTTCAAACGATCGAGGCCATCATCAATTCCATGACCAGGCAGGAAAGAATGAATTATGTTATAATTAACGGCAGTCGCAAGAGGAGAATAGCCGCTGGAAGCGGTACCGCAGTGCCCGACGTGAACAGGTTGCTAAAGCAGCATCTCGCGATGAAAAAGATGCTTAAAAAGTTCAAAGGCGGGAAACTCAAGTTCGGTAATTTTTTTAATTAGGAGGAGAACTGATTTGGTAAAAATAAGACTTACACGAAAAGGCGCCAAAAAGAAGCCTTTCTATAGAGTGATTGCAGCTGACTCAAGGGCGAGGAGAGACGGGCCGTTCCTGGAGATCCTGGGGACTTATAATCCTTTAACAGACCCTTCAGAGATAAAAATAAACACGGACAGGGCCAAATATTGGCTTAGTCACGGGGCACAACCAACTGCCACTGTTAAGAAACTCTTGAAAATCGCGGGCTTGTAATATCCGGTCCAGGATCGCATGGAGGTGGAGATGAGAGAACTAATCGAACAAATGGCCAAGGCTCTGGTTGACAAACCTGAAGATGTTTCTGTCTCTGAAGTGCAAGGAGAAAGGACAACCGTCTATGAGCTGCGTGTCGCACAGAGTGATCTCGGCAAGGTCATAGGAAAGCAGGGCAAGACAGCAAGGTCTATGAGGACCATCCTGAGTGCCGCCGGAACAAAGCTTGGCAAGAGATGCGTACTTGAGATATTAGAGTAAACCCCATTAGAAGGGCAAAGGTCTTTTAACGGGGTAATGAGTAAAATTTAAAATAATTTTTTTAAATTCAAGAGTCCTGAATACAGATTAGAGTTTAGGATTTAGACCTGTCCGCCTTATAGGGTTTTGGCAGGCGGGTATTAGGATTTATATCCCGTGAAATGTGATGTCCTGACCCTCTTTCCTGATATAATAACCGCCTATCTTAAAGAGAGTATTTTAAAAAGGGCTCAGAAAAAAAAACTCCTTGAGGTCAAGACGTATAACATCAGGGATTTTGAGCCGGGTAAACATAAGTCTGTTGACGATTATCCTTTCGGGGGCGGCGCGGGAATGGTAATAAAGCCTGAGCCTCTCTTTAAGGCGATCGATTTTATTAAAAAAGACGGGGAACCGAGAAAAATAATTCTCTTAAGCCCCCAGGGGAAACCCTTTGATCAGTCAGTCGCGGAAGAGTTCTCCCGAGAGAAAAAGCGGCTTGTGTTCATATGCGGGCGCTATGAAGGCATTGATGAAAGGGTCAGAGCAGTCCTGGTCGATGAGGAGGTCTCGATCGGTGATTATGTCATGACTGGCGGAGAACTGGCCGCACTTGTTATAATTGATGCCTCGGTCAGGCTTATTAAGGGAGCCCTTGGTGACGAAAGGTCTGCTGAGGAGGATTCTTTTTCGCGGGGATTGCTTGACTATCCCCATTACACAAGACCAAGGGAATTCAGGGGATTCAGCGTCCCTGACGTGCTTTTGTCCGGGAACCATAAGGAAATATTACGCTGGAGGAGAAAAGAGGCGTTGAGAAAGACCCTTGAGAAAAGGCCTGACCTGATCGAAAAGATACATCTTACTGATGAAGATAAAGAAATAATAGCAGAAATAAAGGCATCCTCTAAAGAGGATGCCTGATTTCACAGATAAAAAATACAGATAACCGGCGTAATTAATTTAATAGAATTAAACAGGAGGAGTACTACAATGGATGCCGTAAAAATAGTAGAAGAGGGTTTCAAAAAGAAGATCCCGCCGTTCAGCATTGGTGACACGGTTAAAGTGAGCATGAAGATCAAAGAAGGCGACAAGGAAAGGATCCAGGCATATGAAGGGATCGTGATAGCCAGAAGAGGCGGCGGTATTCGCGAGACTTTCACTGTGAGAAAGATATCCTACGGCATCGGGGTGGAGAGGATCATACCCCTTCATTCTCCTTTGATCGACAAGATACAAGTAGTAAAAGAAGGGGCCGTAAGAAGGGCCAAGCTGTACTACCTGAGAGACAGGAAAGGCAAGGCGGCAAAAGTGAAAGAAAAGGGATTTAAAAGGTCCAGATAGAATTTAACCGATCTAAATTTATTTTCTGTGGGGTGGTACCCCGGTTATTAGCAGTTAGTTTTCCGCTATGGCGAAACTCGCTCAAGCGGTTTATCTATCAACTAACAACTATCAACTGGCTAATGTCTCCTCCCAAAATTCTACGAACACTGTTCTCACACGATGAAAAGGTAAGAAAAAATTACCCTGTTACCTGCGGTATCGATGAGGCAGGCAGGGGGCCGCTTGCAGGCCCGGTAGTAGCTGCTGCCGTAATACTTCCGGCACGACTTGTCATTGAAGACCTCAGAGATTCAAAGCAGATACCTGAAAACAGGCGTATAAGGCTCTTCTGGGACATTGTAATCAGTTGTCCGGATATCGGGATTGGAATTGTTGATGAAAATACGATAGACAGGACAAATATACTTAAAGCCACAAAACTCGCAATGCAGATGGCTGTTAAGGACCTGAGCCGCAAGCCGGACATGCTGTTGATAGACGCGGTCAGCCTGCCTGAGCTCAATATTAGCCAGAAACCAATAATCAAAGGCGAATCAGTGAGCGCCTCGATCGCCGCCGCGTCTATTGTAGCGAAAACAGTGAGGGACCATATCATGACCGCTTACCACGAAGAGTATCCTGTTTATAATTTTAAAGGACATAAAGGCTATCCCACAAAAGAGCATGTTGAACTTATACGCCTGCATGGGCCCTGCCCGATCCACAGGAAGAGTTTCAGAAAGGTAATGGGCATGGAACTACCGTTTAAATAAAAAAGTAGAGAGTAGCAATCCCCGTTAGATTCTGATGAATCTGGACAACGGGGTAAATACATAGCTCATAGTAAAATTCCAAAGAAGAAATAACATTAAATCTATAAATGCACAGCGAGCGGTTAGTAAGCGAATATAATAATAATTATTCCTTACATTGTGCTTACCCTCCAGTTTTTGTGGAGGGTGATCACTAATCTAAAATTTGCAATTTAAAATGTATCTGTGTTCTATAAAATAATTGCTGACATTGTTGTTCTGCTTCATTTCCTGTGGATAATATTCCTTGTCTTCGGTGCGCTTATCGGCAGGCGGCACAAAGTGGTAAAAGTCCTGCATATCCTGGGAATGGGATTTGCAATTATCATTCAGATCTTTGGATGGTACTGCCCCCTGACATATCTTGAGGTCTGGCTCAGGCGGACGTATGATCCATTACACGGATATGCCGGCTCATTCATAATAAATTACGTCCAGAAGCTTGTATATATTGAGCTACCGGGAAATACGATCCTCTTAGCTACAATTTTCCTTGTACTGGGGTCTGCCTTTATTTATATGTACCCCCCCCCCGTTAGATCCGGTGAGAAAACACCCCGCATCTAAGAATACAGATCACGGGGCTGGCGCCGTTAGATCCGGTGAGAAAACACCCCGCATCTAAGAATACAGATCACGGGGCGGACGCCGTAAGATCCAGAAAAAAATAGACAGTCCCGGACTTTAGGGCAAGGGTAAAAAACAAGGTGGGAGAGGGTTCGGTCTTAATCTTTTAACGCTTCGGCTACACGCATCCTGTTATATTCCTTAAGGTTGTCTATGAGCTCATCATGTGACAGTACCCTGGTTTTCACAAGGGCCTCGCCGAAAAAAATATAGCTGTCAGGCTGTTCTTTCAAAAGTTCATCAACCTGGCTCTTTGTCAGAAAATTTTCCCTGACCGCTATGGCGCCGAATTTTTCATGTGTCTCTTCCTGAATGATCAGGACCCTTTCAATATCCTCTTCTGTCAGCCAGCCTTTTTTTTTGGCCAGCTGCCCTATCCTGAGGTTGATCTCTTTCTGCAGCAGCCTGGCCT
The DNA here is from genome assembly GCA_002897775.1 of bacterium BMS3Bbin08. Classification (GTDB taxonomy): domain Bacteria; phylum Nitrospirota; class Thermodesulfovibrionia; order UBA6902; family BMS3Bbin08; genus BMS3Bbin08. The sequence goes on from BDTR01000042.1 coordinate 106,862, forward strand.
TAAAAACACCTTCCCTGTCTATAAGGCCTTTACCCATCAAAAACTGCCCGAAAAGCATGTGATATCTGGATTTTCCCATTTTTTTTATTTTAGCAGATAAGATTTTATAAGTAAAATAATTTAGTATTGATTTTTGCTTTTTATATATGATATAACAATAGACTCTTTGTTCTTACGGCTGTACAGAGTAAGGACTGGTTCCTGCGCTTATGTTGGGGTAATGCAGCAGGCGGGAATACTAATCCATAAGGAGACAGAAAGATGAATTTTTATGAAAATTTGGTAATTTTCGAATCCAGCCTTGATGATAAAGCAATCGAAGGCTCGGTCGAACGGATCAAGGGACTGATCGTCAAAAAGGGCGGTGAAATCCTCAAGACAGAAAATTGGGGGCAGAAAAAACTGGCTTATGTCCTCAAAAAGCAGAAAAAAGGCATTTACGTCCTCCTGATCTTCAAGGCCCTCCCGAACACCATTGCTGAACTTGAAAAGTTTTACAAGGTATTTGACCCTGTTTTCAAATTCCTGATCATAAAATTAACAAAGAAACAGATAGAGGTTTTTCTGACTGCTATGGCAGAAGAAGAAAATAAAGAAACAGAACCCGCTCCGTCACAAGAGGAGAATAAGAATGTTTAACAAAATAATTTTAATAGGCAACCTTACAAGAGACCCTGAGGTGCGATACACTCCGCAGGGCACATCAGTCTGTAACTTTGGAATCGCCGTTAACCGCAAATATAAACAGGGGGACGAGCTAAAAGAAGAGGTTACTTTTATTAATGTGGCTGTTTTTGGCAAACAGGCGGATACTTGCGGCCAGTACTTAAACAAGGGCAGCAGTGTCCTTGTAGAGGGCCGGTTACAGGAGCGGCGCTGGGAAACGGAAGAGGGACAGAAGAGGAGCAAGTATGAGGTAGTTGCCCAGACTGTCAGGTTCCTCTCCAGGAAAGCCGATTCTGCCGGTACTACGGGCGGCAGTGCGCCGCCTCCTGACGAAACAACGGATTTGGAGCCATTTTAAATGATGAACAGAAAATTTAGAAGTTCAGGGGACAAGCCGAGAGGACAGAGAGGGCCGTACAGGAGATTTCAGGTAAGACGGTACTGCAAATTTTGCGCTGACAAGACACCGTTCATAGACTACAAAAATGTCAAAGTGCTAAAAAGCTACCTTTCTGAAAAAGGCAAAATTACCGCGGCTAGAATGACAAATACCTGTGCAAAGCACCAGAGAGCGCTGTCTGCCGCAATTAAAAGGGCAAGAAACATAGCTCTACTGCCATTCGTGGAAAAATAATGCGGGTTCCGAAAGGGTGGATATCTGTCCTCGCTAAAGAGATCATCAAGGGGCTTTGCGAGAAAAAACTTGTCGATCTGAACAAACCTGAAGAAGAAGTTGTCCGGTCAACCGACAAATTAATACTTGACGAACTTATGGCAGAAGATATCATTAACAAAGAAGTCAGAGAGATGTTAAGTGAATATGACACGCAGATAGAGAGAGGCAATCTCGACTATCGCAGGCTCTTTGAGCTTACAAAGCGGAAGCTCGTCAGGGAACGGGATATAATTCTGTGAGGCTCTCGGACGATAAAATAACTCATACAACTCACGTCTTGCTCAAGGGTCTTCTGGAGCAGGGGCTGATAATGCCGCTGGCTGAAGACGGAGAAATAAGGCGCGAGATGAGGAGGATATTTACAAAAGAGCTGATGCTCGTAGATGAGATAGACGCCGGGATCCGTACCAAATTACAGTCGTATTCAAAGAAAATACACGAAGGAAGCCCTGAATGGGAGGTCCTCTATCAAAAGTTTTTCCACGAAGAGGCAGCCAAAAAAGGTAGAGCTTAAAGGGATCATCTTCCCGTCTGTTCTAGTACTCCTCTATACTGTATTTGTTTTTCCGCCTGATCTTATAAAAACGACCCCGGTTCTGACAGGATGGTTCATTGCGCTCTGTATAGCATTGGGTACCGGTCTATTCAGGTATATAAAGGCCCGGCCTCATGTTCCTGAATGGAAAAGCCTTGAATTCCTGCTGCCGCTGCTGCTCATTGTTGAAAGTGTGATTCAGTTCCTGGGCGCGCCTTTGCTCCACCTTATATATATACCTTTTATCGTGGTCATAACAGGTTATTTCCCCCTGAAAATAATAGTAAGCTGCGTTATTGCCATTCTGCTTCTGGGCGCCCCTACCCTGTGGTGGATCGATATCTATCCTTTTCAGACAGTTCATTTAGTATCGTCGGTACATCCAGGTCCGGATTCCCTGATATGGGTTTACCTGTCAATAGTGACGACCGGGATCCTGTCTTATTCCATTTTTTACTGGAAAACAAAAATATCAAAAAAAGCCCTTGCTGAGCTTGAACAGCTTAAAAGCAGCGCGATCAACCTCGAGTCTTCCATTGAGAGTGATATTTTTCACGAGGACAGGTTTTCCCATGCTGTCAAGTCCATCCTGGAAACACAGGAAGAATTAAGCGCTATGCTTATCTTGGTGAAAAAAGCTTTAAATACAGACTCCGCGACGCTTTTTACCCTCGAACAGGATGAACTCGTCATAAAAACATCTACAGAAGACATAAAGGCACAACCAACTTACGCTGAAAAAGGGTATTTATCAGGAATTATAAAAGAAAAGACCCCGGTTATTCAGACAAAACTGAAAGGCGGCTTTTTCGGCCTGCGTTATCGCCATTCAGATGAGGCAGGATCCTTTCTTTGCGTGCCTGTACTTGATGGCAACGTTCCCCTCGGAGCCATTGTAGTGGACAGCCACAGAGGAGACGCCTTCGGGGACAGGGAAAAAGACATCGTCAGTGAATTCGCGGTCCAGACAAAACAGATACTGAAAAGAACACGCCTTTATGTTGAAGTGGAGAGATTCACAAAAGGGTTCAAGGCGCTGCATGACGCTAGCAGGACCCTGAGCACCTCTTTAAAGATCGAGGAGATAGCGGATGCGTTCGTTGACCTTATTTCCGGGATGGTGAGTTCATCTGCCGTCGGGTTCTTTGTCGTGGATAAAGGAAAGCTCAGGATACTGTCAAAAAAAGGTTTTGAACCTGAAAAAAACTCCTTCTACACAAAAGGCACTTTCTTTGATTTCATCGTCAGGAACAAACAGACCATGCACCTGTCCCGTCTGGACGGGAAAGAAGGCGTACTCCCCTTCAGGATAAATGAGACCAGGACCTTTCTTGGGATACCTATCATCCCGGGAGATGAACTGTTCGGGGTCCTTGCCGTAACATCAAGAGAGCCTGACGCTATAAGTTCATTCCAGGCACACCTCATGCAAACAGTAGCTGACCAGGCAACGATGTATATCAACAACGCTCAGCTTCACAATAAAGTCGAAAAACTGGCAATAACCGACGGCCTGACCAGCCTTTATAATCACAAGCATTTTCAGGAAAGACTGAATGACGAGTTTGACAGGATCAAGAGGATCCCCCAGACCCTGTCTCTGATGTTGATAGATATTGACCATTTCAAAAAAATAAATGACACTTACGGACATCCGGTAGGAGACAGTGTACTTAAAAACATCGCACAGCTTCTTAGGAAAACCCTGAGGGGGATAGATATCATAGCCAGGTACGGCGGGGAAGAGTTCGCCGCTGTACTGATGGGCACCGGAAGCGGCGGCGCCAGGAAAATGGCGGAAAGACTGAGGTCATCCATAATGAACACGCCTTTTTTTATAGCTGACCATAAAATATCAGTAACTCTTAGCCTGGGAATAGCTGTATACCCTAACGACGCTGAAACCAGGGAAGAACTCATCGACAAGGCTGACAAAGCGCTTTATCACGCCAAGGAAAGCGGAAGAAACCTGGTATGCGAATGGAAAGACATAAAAAGATAAGTTATATTTTACATTTTAGATTAGTGCCCGCCCGCCAGTCTGTTTGGCGGGGTCACCCTCCACAAAAACTGGAGGGCAAGCCCTCCACAAGAACCGGCGGGTAAACACAATGTAAGAATTTACTTATTATCATATTCGCTCACTAAACGTTCACTGTGCATTCATAGATTGAAGAATTTAGATTTAATCTTTTAGATTATTTCTCTCTTGGAACTGTACTATGAACTATGTATTTACCCCAGCCTGTCCCGTGGTCCAAGTCCAATTGGACTTTACGGGATAGTTTTAGGTTCGCCCTTTCAAGAAGAACCTTACGGGGAGCTATGATTTGCATTTATGGAATTGTTTGCGATTAACGAATAACTATTAACCCCGTAAAGTCCACAATTGTCGTGACTAGACTACGGGGCAGGCGTATAACGGTCATTTTGTCTATGAGCCATGAGCTATCAACTACTGAGGACACTGAATACACAGAGACTGCAAATTTTAGATTTTAGAATTCAGGTTTTAATCTCTCTACTTTCTACTCTCTACTTTTTAAGGAGCTATGAATCGTTTCAAACTAACTTCTGACTTCAGGCCCGAAGGAGATCAGCCCCAGGCTATAGAAGAGCTTACAGAGGGCGTTCAAAAGGGCCTGAGACATCAGGTACTGCTTGGCGTCACAGGCTCGGGCAAGACATTTACCATTGCCAATACAGTCGCAAATGCGAACAAGCCGACCCTGGTCATAGCCCATAATAAGACCCTTGCCGCGCAGCTCTATGGAGAGTTCAGGGCATTTTTCCCTGAGAACGCGGTGGAATACTTTGTCAGCTATTACGACTACTACCAGCCCGAGGCTTACCTGCCCTCATCAGACACATACATTGAAAAAGATTCGTCGATCAACGAAGACATTGACAGGATGAGGCATTCGGCAACCCGCGCTGTTCTTGAAAGAAGCGATACCATAGTGGTCGCGTCTGTTTCATGCATATACGGCATCGGCTCGCCTGAAGATTATCTCGGCATGCACCTTTTTATTGAAGAGGGTATGCATATTGAAAGAGACGCGTTCCTGAGAAGGCTTGTGGACATGCTCTACGAACGCAGGGAGGACTTCACAAGGGGCGTGTTCAGGGTAAGAGGGGATATAGTCGAGATATTCCCTTCTTTTTCAGTTGATAACGCGATCAGAGTCGAGTTCTTCGGTGACGATATTGACGCGATCTACGAATTTGATTCTTTAACAGGCAGGGTCATCAAACAATTTTCAAAGTTCGCCCTGTTCCCCAACAGTCACTGGATCACTCCAAGATCAAGGCTTGACGCGGCCATGACCTCGATCAATGACGAACTCGAGCAAAGGATCGATTTTTTCATTAGAGAGAATAAACAGCTTGAGGCTCAAAGGATCGAGCAAAAAACCAGGTTTGACCTGGAAATGTTAAAGGAATTCGGCTACTGTCACGGGATTGAGAATTATTCAAGACATCTGAGCGGCAGGGCTTCGGGTGAACCATCGTTCTGCCTGATAGATTATTTTCCGGAGGACTTTCTAATAATAATAGACGAGTCCCACGCAACCATACCACAGATCGGCGGTATGTATCAGGGAGACCGCTCAAGAAAACAGACCCTTATTGACTTCGGCTTCAGGCTTCCGTCAGCGCTTGATAACAGGCCCCTTAAGTTCAGGGAATTTGAGCAACGCATAAACAATGCGATATACATATCCGCAACCCCTTCCGAGTATGAGATCAGGAAGTCAAACCACAGGGTGATCGAGCAGATAGTCAGGCCTACCGGCCTTACAGACCCTTCTGTGGATGTAAGACCTGTAAGGGGCCAGCTCGATGACCTGCTGGGAGAGATCAGGGAAAGGGCTGATAAAGGTGAAAGAGTACTGGTAACCACCCTGACCAAGAAAATGGCAGAAGACATTACCGAATACTATAAAGAACTTGGGCTTAAGGCGAGGTATCTGCATTCCGATATTGATACTATAGAGAGGGTTGAAATACTTAGAGACCTCAGACTCGGAGAGTTTGATGTACTCATCGGTATTAACCTGTTAAGAGAAGGACTTGATCTTCCTGAAGTCTCACTCGTCGCTGTCCTTGACGCGGACAAGGAAGGTTTCCTGCGCTCTGCCCGCTCCCTTATTCAGACCTCAGGCCGTGCCGCGAGGAATGTAAACGGCAAAGTCATTTTTTATGCTGACACAATCACCGGATCCATGCAGACAGCTATTGATGAATCAAACAGGCGGCAGAAGATCCAGCTGGAATATAACAAAAAGAATAAAATAACTCCTAAATCAATCATCAAAGATATAACTAACGTCCTCAGTTCAATATACGAGGCTGACTACTGGACAGTCCCGGCGGTTGCAGACGAGAAGGTTGAATACACGGACGAAACAGGCATTAAACAGCTTGAAGATGAGATGAAACAGGCGGCTGATAAACTCGAATTCGAAAAGGCAGCGGAACTGAGAGACAGGATAAAGGCAATCAGGAACAGGCAGATTGAGGTAGGGATAAAGACATAGTTGAAAGGATAACCCTTCACAATTTTGCTTTTGCACCAGCTCCTGTCTACCGACAGGAAGACGCAGGGGCAAGCAAAATGAACCGTGAGGGCTGAAGGAGTTGAAAGTTGCCTTGATTCGACCTTATTATGGATTAAAAGTCTTAATATGCGCATGGCAACTTGATTTTGTGCACGTTCTTCCCCATTGATGGCTGTGCCCGCCACCACCGCCTCCACCGCCGCCTCCACCGCCGCCACCACCGCCGCCTCCGCCTCCGCCGCCGGAGGTGTTGCGATGCCTCGCGGTTTGTGTATGGCAGGTGTCACAGACACTGTCGTAGTACCCGTTGCCATCCTGGTCACGATCGCAGAAAGAATGCAGGGTTGGATCCCCAACATCCGTGCCGCGGTTTTCAAAAACCACATGTCGGATCCCGCTGTTAGGGGTGTTAATTTTTGTATAGCCGGAGGCGTCCAGGTCTGAATCCCCCACCATCTTGATATTAGTGCCGGTTCCATTACCATTACAGTTGCCCGGACACCAGTTGTCAAAGGCCAAAACTTCCCCTTCATGCGGGTTGTGGCATTCTCTGCACGTTATCTGCCACACACCATAATCAGGAGAACTGTCATTCGGGTCGTTCTCATGGACTTCCACCTGGGTAGCGTTTCCTCCGGGCCCGTGACAGCTCATGCACAGGGCTTCTATAGATGCGGGTGATCCCGTTAACAGAAAATAAGACGGGCTGCCGCCATGAATGTCATGGCAAAAATCACATTCATGAACCCGGGCATTACCAATACCCGGCAGGAAAAAAACAATGCCCGATAAAACAAATGTAAAAACTAATGACCGGAGAAGATACCTCATGGTATCACACCTCCCCCTGGATACGCCTCTATCCGTCTGGGACGGTTATTCGTGACAAAAACATCTTCTGTCGCCGGGTCAATTATAATATCCAGGGGCAAAAACAGCTGTCCGGGGTTAGAACCAAAGCTGCCAATTGTCTTTACGCCGGCAAATGTCCCGCGGTTGAACACAAGGATCTTACCCAAAACGGATTCCACCATAAAGATGTAGTTATCACTTACTGCAATACCCTGCGGACTTGCGAATTCATAGCCACTGGCCACATCTTCTGCTGAAAACCCGCCGAGGTAGTTGCCCGCATAATTGTAAATCTTTAATCGCGCGGGGATTTCAGCAGAGTCAGACGGGTTACCGAAATCCGTTACAAATATCTCCTGGGCATTTTCATCTACTGCTATGCCTCTCGGGCTAACCAGAAGTTCAGGATCTGCCCCTGTCCCGCCTATTGAGTACAGAAATTGTCCATCTGTTCTGAAGACCTTTATAAGCCCGTCATTGCTATCCACAACAAATACCATATTCTGTGTTTTATCAATTGCGATATCATTCGGCTTTTTTACATTCCCTTTGGTGCCGCCCAGATCGTATAGCCACCAGCCCTGCAAGGTGTAAGCTTCAACTGTTCCGGTTGATTCATTGCCGACAAAAACAATGTCAAAAAAAAGACTGTCCAAAAAAGCGACTGCCAGCGGTCTCCCCGCGACGGGAAAAGAACTGATCATCTTAAGATCTGAGCTGTCAATTATGTATATTCTCTTCCGGAAATAATCAGAAACAAGGAGGTTGCCGTCTGAGGTAAAATCAATCCTGACAGGAGAGCGTATGGATATTGGTTTATCACCAATACCGCCTTCCCCGGTCATGCTGTCGTCGCTTCGGCATGATTGAAGGCCTGCGGCCAGGAATAAAACAAGAGGAACAAACAAAACCAGAAGCCAGGCATGAAAGTTCCCTTTAAATGTCCGCTTCATATCAGCCCCTTTTATTTAGTTTAACCTTATAAAACAATATGAGTCAACAAATCTTAATTCTTATCAGGGTCTTAATGATAGGAAGGCGGTATTATGCGGGGTCTAACTATACGTTTTTTCAGCTTTTATTTATACTTAATCTTATTCCTCAAGCAGTTTTCTCAGTTCTTTGGTCTCTTCCTCAGTCAGCTGCATTGAAGACTCTTTACCTTTCATCATCGCCATGGCCTTGTCAAACTGTGTCCTGAAAATCCCGGCGGTATCTGCAAAGCCCTGCGCAACAGCCTCGGAGTATGTCAGGGCGGTCCTGATGCTCTTTGTTGCTTCTTCTTCATTGCCTCTATGGGCATAGGCGGTTCCCCTTCCGAAAAAGGCCGCGCCGTGGTCTGGTTTCAGCTTTATAACTCTGTCAAAATCGGCTATCGCCTTTTCATATTCCTCTTTTGCCAGAAGTGCTATGCCGCGATAGTAATAGGCCCTGTAGTTCTGGTCGTTCAGACCTGTTACAGCGCCAAAATCCTTAACAGCATTATCATATTCGTTCATTTTAAAATATGCCGCGCCGCGGCTCAGGCACGCGATCTCCGTGTGCTCTCCCGCATCTATGATCTTTGTAAAAACCTCCACACTCTCTTTGTATTTGCCCTCCAGGAAAAAACGCTGAGCATCGCCTAATAATTCCTTTATGTCCATTTACAAACCTCCTTAAAGACCAGCCATGCCGAAAACAGATTTATTCTTTTCTATGAAAACACAGCGTTTCCCATTAAAGCAAGCTGATATGTAAGGCCAATGATCACATATACTGGTTTTGATGTTATAATCTGGAAAAAGAATTGCGTATTAAAGCAAAAGCGCAAAAACACTGAAATGATAAAAGCGGTTATGTTTGACTTTGGAGGGGTCCTGGCAGAAGAATGTCTCAGCCTGATCGAACAGTCATAATAAGACGCGGGCATTCAGTCAGGTGATCCAGCAGGTTCTTAAACTCTTCTCAGGCTTTTATTCCTTTGGTACATACGGTCCGGGTGTGAATGCAGGGTCAATGAAATAGGCCTCTTCAAAATACTTTATTGCCTCATCGTGCCTTCCAAGCTTATAGAGCGCGTAGCCCAGGCGGTAATACGCGGGTGCTGCAGGGTGCTCCTCGACATACTCTTCAAAATATTTTATTGCCTCTTCGAATTTTCCGGTGTTGTAGTACTTCAGCCCTTCTTCATATGAATCATCGATCTGGGCAAGAGCCGCAGCTGACAGCATGAACAGCATTAAGAACATTGAAATTATAAAAACCCATGTTTTCATAAACACCTCCTGAAATGATGTTTTAATATAATTTCTTAAATATTACCACATAATCATAATATATCATATAACAAAATAACCCCGGCCAATATAACGAATTTTCGGCCCTTTGACCGCCGGAACTTTAAACTGGAACTGGGTTATAATCTTTTTATGGATATCAGGGGAAAATTACAGCAGGCGCCCTCTTCTCCCGGTGTTTACGTCATGAAAGCCGCCGGGGACCGTGTTATTTACGTCGGCAAGGCAAAAAACCTGAAAACCAGGCTGAGGTCATATTTCCAGAAGTCCGCTTCTCTTGACGCCCGGAAAAAAAGAATGGTCAGGGAGATACGGGATTTTGACTGTATCGTAACCAGGAACGAGCTTGAGGCGCTGGTGCTCGAGGCAAACTTCATAAAAAGGTCAAAGCCCAGATACAACATAATCCTCAGGGACGACAAAAACTATCCTTATCTCAAGCTGACAATAAACGAAAAATGGCCGAGGCTTGAAGTAGTCAGGAGGATCGCCAAAGACAGGGCGGTTTATTTTGGCCCATATGTACCGTCAGGCAGTATGTGGGAGATACTGAGGTTCATAAGGCGCAATTTCCCCCTCAGGACATGCAAATTTAATCTCGATAAGCCCTTCAGGCCGTGCGTCCAGTACCAGATAGGAAGATGTCTCGCGCCGTGCGGAAAAGATTTTCGAAAAAAGGCGGATGAAGACAGGTACAGGGAAGTGGCCGACGAGGCAAAACTTTTTCTGCTCGGACACAAAAAAGAACTCCTTTCAGGCCTTGAGGACAAAATGAGAACATATTCGGATAATCTGAAGTTCGAGCGGGCCGCAGCCATAAGGGACAGGCTCCGGGCAATTGAGCGGGCGTGGGAGTCACAGCGCGTAATATCACCTGAACTTGGAGATATGGATGTCATAGGCCTTCACATGGAAGACAATGAAGCCTCCGTGTTCCTGCTCTTCATAAGAAACAACATGGTTATCGGACAGAAAGATTTTTTGCTGAAAAAGACGGCGGGCTTAAGTAACAGCGAGCTTATTGAGGGCTTTATAGAGCAGTTTTATTCAAAGGAGATGATCCTTCCTCCAAAGATACTGCTTCCCTTTAAAGCAAAGCTTGATACACAGAGACGCTGGCTAAACGAAAAACGGAAAGATAAGGTCGTAATTGCAGACACAAAAAGCAGGGCAGAGAAAGAGATCATGAAAATGGCTCTGGACAATGCCTGTCACTCCTTTATAAGGCATAGGGAGTTAAAGGCCTCTCCGGCTGTAAAACAGGCCCTTCTGTCGCTTAAAGACCTTTTGAAGCTGAAAACCGTTCCGCGCAGGATCGAGGCTGTCGATGTTTCAAATCTGTCCGGTTCAGAAGCGGTCGGAGCTGTTGTTGTATGGGAGGACGGGGTCTTTATCAGGGATGACTACAGGCTCTATAAAATAAAAACAGTAACAGGGATCGATGATTTTGCTATGATAGAAGAAGTATTGATAAGATATTTCAAAAAACTTTCTGATGGAGAAAGAAAATTGCCTGACCTGATACTTATAGACGGCGGCAAAGGACAGCTCGGGTCCGCTTTAAACGCGATGAAACAGTTCAAACTGCCTGTGATGATCGCTGCCATTGCAAAAGCAAAGACAGGCAGGGCCGCAATGGCAGCCGCGCAGAAAGACAGGATATTTTTACCCCGTGAGAAAGAAAAACGATTGGAACCTTTTCTGGCCTCAACTCACCTGCTCCAGAAAATAAGGGATGAAGTGCACAGATCTGCCATAACGTTCCACAAAAAACTACGCGCCAGGAGGGTGCTTGAATCCCCGCTGGAAAAGATCAGGGGCATAGGCAAGAAAAGGAGGCTCCTGCTATTAAGGCACTTTGGGAGTTTAAGCGCCATTAAAAAGGCGTCGGTCGATGAAATAGCGTCTTTAAAAGGCATGAACAAAAAAATCGCTGAAATTTTAAAGTCGTCCCTGCAGGGGATGAAATAAAAAATGAGCCCCGTTGTCCAGAAAGTATAACTTTCTAACGGGGGAAACAGAGGGGTTAAATGAGCATGCATATTTATGTTTCAGGTTCAATGGCGTATGACAGGATAATGGATTTTCCCGGCAAATTCTCCGACCACATCCTGCCTGACAAGATACACATTCTGAACGTGTCTTTTACTGTTAATGGAATGGTTGAAAAATTCGGAGGCACCGCGGGAAACATTGCCTATTCATTAAGCCTGCTAAAAGAAAATTCCGTGATACTTGCCACCATAGGAAAGGACCACGCGCGTTATTTTGACTGGCTCAAAGGCAACGGGATCTCGGCAGAGGGCATAAAAGTAATACATGAAGAGTTCACTGCCGGCGCTTATATAACAACTGACAAGGCTGATAACCAGATAACAGGTTTTAACCCGGGTTCCATGAAGCACCAATCCGGGTACAAATTCAATAACGTAAAGCCTGAGGATTCAATAGCGGTTATCGCAGCCGGAAACCTCCAGGACATGATCGAATACGCAGCGACATATAAGAGCAGGGGGATCAATTATATATGCGACCCGGGCCAGTCCCTGACGTCGTGGGAAGGCAAAGACCTTGCAGACTGGATCAAGGGTTCGATAATGCTTATCTCAAATGACTATGAACTTGATATGATCATGCGGAAAACAGGGTTGGACAAAAAAAACCTTCTAAAAAAGACAAAAACCATTATCACGACCCTGGGAGAAAAAGGTTCTGTTATAAGTACATCTGAAGGCGACACCAGCATACCTGCGGCAAAGATCATAAATATCCTTGACCCCACAGGCGCGGGCGACGCGTACAGGGCAGGCCTTGTAAAAGGAATTGTGATGGGCAAGGATATTGAAACATCGGCAAAGATAGGGGCTGTCGCGGCGACATACGCGATAGAGCACTACGGGACCCAGGAGCACTACTACACATACGAAAACTTCGTAAAGAGATACAAAACCAATTTCGGGGATCTGGAATAGTAAGTGTACAAAATAGTTCATCCCGACGTTTCGGGACAAACCGTTTAAAAAATCTAAAAAAAGGCGGGATGGCGAGGAAACACAATAACAGCTCGATTCATGATATATGTTCAATTATAACCAGTTAACGATTCACTATTCACCATTCACAATTCACGTTTTTACAAATGAACATTGAAACTCTCAGAAATATCGGAAAACAGCTGAGACAGGAGATCCCTCCCCTTGCAGTAAAACCTCACGGCACCGCTCCGATCGGCAAGGGTGCGGGCGGTGACATGACCTTTGCGGTTGATAAAAAAGCTGAAGAGATCATTTTTAAGGAGATAGAAAAACTCAATGAGCCGGTCACCCTGGTGTCAGAAGAACACGGCATTAAGGATATAAAAGGCGGCGGTCCAAATATCCTCATAGACCCCATAGACGGCAGTAAGAACGCCGTATCAGGCATACCTTTTTTCTCAACATCCATCGCGATCGTGAATGGGGACACGCTGGGTCATATATCCATGGGTTATGTGATAAACCTTATTAACGGCGATGAGTTCTGGGCTGAAAAAGGTAAAGGAAGCTTTTTAAACGGCGTCCCTGTAAGAACACAGGAGGATGAGGTTCTTAATGTTATTGCGTACGAGGCTCAGACGCCAAAAGTGCACATACCTGAAATTCTCCCTCTGCTTTCACTTTTCAGAAGAACAAGGTGTCTTGGTTCAACAGCACTTGACCTGGCGCTCCTGGCAGCCGGGGCTGTAAGCGTGTTCGTTGCCCCTGCCCCTTCAAGGAGCTTTGACCATGCCGCTGGATATTTGCTGGTAAGAGAGGCGGGCGGGATCATTACTGACCTCAATGGAGAAGATATTGACAGTGTTCCCGTTGGGATAAAAAGGACGGTCGCGCTTCTTGCCTCAGGGAATAAAAAACTGCATTTTAAGGCCCTGGCGGCCTTAAAACGCTCATAGCTGATAGCTCATAGACAAAATGACCGTTATACGCCTGCCCCGTAGTCTAGTCACGACAATTGTGGACTTTACGGGGTTAATAGTTGTTCGTTAATCGTAAACAATTCCATAAATGCAAATCATAGTTCATATTCTCTCTACTCTCTACTTGCTACATGCTACTTTATTAAGTTACGGCATTTGCACATTTAAGTCATAGCTTCCCACAGCTGTTCTATCCGCAATGCCTTTTTTCCATAACAGGTCTATGACCTTTGCCTTTGACGCCCTGGGGATCATGATGATCAATTTTACTCCAGGGCCTGTCCCGACCATTCGGGACCATTCATCCGCCTTTTCAGAGGTTATGCCTTCAATAGTTTCAACCTCCACAACAGCAAGCTCCAGGCCGTGGTTGCTTAGTATCAGGTCAGGATAATGCCCTTTGAACTCATGTTTTTGTTCCCCCTCAAGATTGATTTTAACTTCGTCATACTCTCTTGAGAGTTTTTGTTTCAGATGGTTTATCATCCAGTCATGGATCGGATTTTTATTCATATCTTATAATCTCCTCTTGTAAGAGAGGTTTATTATAAAATCAGGCGCGGCTGATTCATTGACATCCTCTGTTAAAGAAAGTTCGAACACATCATCTCCAGTGTCATACCTTCCGCCGAACGCAAGAAGGTACCCCGGCCTGTCAACCGCCTTCAGGTCTGTCTCAGGATATATAGATGACTGCACCTGGATCTGCGTAAGCACAGAGAAATTCCTGCCCGCGTCCACTTCTATTGCGGCACCGCCATACACAAAATTCTTTAGATCTATTTTTTGGTATCCACTGACATCGCCTGGAAATACAGCGCCGAAATTCCAGTATGTCATAATGAATTCGCCGATATTTTTATCAAGCAGCACAGAAATCCCCGCATCCACCCTTCCGTTACCATAACCTTTTTCAGCGTTTCCTGTGGGCAGTTCCAGGTCTCCTTTTAGAGCTAAATTGAACCCGTTCTCTGAGACAAGAGGTTTTTTAAGCGTAAGCCTGATATCGCCAAGCCCTATGCCTGTCTCACCCTTTATAATTAAAACATCATTCTGTCTTATCTCGTAAAGAAATTCGTTCCTTGGTCTCGCATCCCTTCCATAGCCGCGAAAACCAAAAGTATCATGATAGTTTATGAGAAAGCCGTCCATAAAACCATCGCTAAACCACAACACAGGAACATCCAGGCCGAATTCAACAACATCCCTTATGATCCTCTTGTACCTTAGATTAACCTCTGTAATTTCCATGTCAAGGGCAATAAGCCATGAGCCTGAAGACTGCACAGTATAAGTGCCTGAATGGGAAAGGCTGGCTGAAAAGGAGTTCTCCATCCGCGCCTTTTCCAGATACGGCTGGCCGGCATGGAGGAATATGGGGTACTGGTTCTTTACCTGAAGAGGCCCGTCAAATGAATATGCCAATGAGGGAAGAACAAAGAGAGTGATTATCAGTATGAGAGATCTGACGCAGATTTTCATTGCGTCTAAAATAACAGAGGGGAAGATGGATGTCAAATGATGCTTATTCCGGAACGGCCGGTTTTAAAGCCCCTCTTCTTTGAGCTGATACCACTTAATTTCCCACCATTTGAGAAGTTCATCTGTCATTATCCTTATTGATCCCACGTCCAGTGTTGTCACTTTACTTAGACTTTGGGCGGCTTTGATTATATCTTTAATATTCTTCTCAATGTCTTCACTTGATATAACATTTCTATTCAAGACTTTTTCGAGGCTGTTTACCGCATCATAAATCCTGACCAGGTCATCACCTTCAGCGTTTAAAGCATTAAGTTGGGCTACAATCTCTTCCGCCATGCCCGGCAAATCTTCCTCTATACTTAATACGATCTCATCAGTGCTGTATTCAGAATATGATCCATTCTCTAAATTCGACAATACTGTTTCGAGTGTATATGAGCCTTCAATATCCGGAAGCTGCAGTAAGTAACTGAAAATAACCGATGTATCAGCATCCAGATACTCCTGCCAGGTTATTGTGTCGCCTTCCAGAATGCCACCCTCTGAAATCCCAAGTATCTCCACTTCAGAAGGTACTGTCTCCTCCACTTTAATATCAAAAGCACCATCCACAGCATCTACCTTTATTTGAACCTCAAGAATACTGCCGGGATATTGAGTGTATTCTATTGGAGCCGCATAATTTATAGAGTTTTCGAATATGTCTGCCATCAGGGACTCTTCCTCTATATCTATCGGATTGAAAACGAAAAGAACAGTTCTACCGGCCCCAAAATCATTGGCTGTTATAGCAGGCAAATCTGACCCTTCAAAATACCCAATAACAGACGCAGTTGTCGTGTCTATCTTCACAGAATTACCTGCAAGATTTATCAGACCGCTGCCGGCTATTTCTGTATCAAGCGTTACTATCACGTTGTCTTCATTGTTCACGCCGTAGGAATGAACTCCGAGAGCTTCCTTAAGATATGAGAGTTCCGATGGGTGAGTTTTTATAAAAACTATTCCTTCCCCTCGATATACTGCCTCTCTGAGCTCTTTCTGGAGTTCAGGATGAATTGATATATGATGGCCATGGGATTTATAGCTATGTAAATCAACAATAATATAAGTGTTATAGATGCCGGATCTGAGTTCAAGGTAGAAATCATCCTCCTCTGTTACAACCTTATACAGGGCACCCATATCTTCAAGGGCGCTCTCTATAAATTCTTTTGTCTGAACTATAGTTGGATCATCACCCTTATGCTTACCACACTGGTGATTTTCATCTCCAATCCATACAAGGGTATTTAATGCCGCGAATACGGATTTAGACAGTTCCAGTTCTCCTATAGACAATGTAAGAGTGTATCTGTTTTGTTCGCTTTCATTTCCAACGTTATCAGCCGCTGTAAAAATAAAGATATTTTCGCCGGGGATCAGATTGACATTGCTGAAAATAAACTCGCCCGTCACTGAATCGGCCTGTGTTGTAAAGATATTGATAAAGCCCATTTCAACTGTTGAGCCGGGTTCTGCCTGGCCGATTATATCAACTGTTTCTGTATCAACTGTTGAACCTTCAGGAGGTGATGTAATAACCGGCGGAAGCGGGGGAGTCATATCAATTGTAAAACTTATGGTTACGCCTGAAGCATTGCCGGCTCTGTCTGTGGCAGTTACGTCAAGTATGTGCTCACCCTCTGCTGTTATCACTGTTCCGCTTGCAAACTCCTCATTATTAAGCTTAATTATCAGTATATCCGGATTTTCGTCTATAACAGTGACTACAGGCGTTACATCAACATTATGGTACTGCCCGTCCTCAACACCGCTTATTTCTATAACAGGCGGTGTAAGGTCAACTATGACTGTAGTTGATACAGGCTCACATGTATTTCCAGTCTTATCTGTTGCCCTGAAGCTTATTGTATGTATGCCTTCATCAGTGCCTTCAGGAGTCCATGATGTTGAATATTTCCCCAAAGATGGATCTGAGGCCCGCAGCAGTTTCCAGGAGCCGTCATCCATTTTGTATTCTACCTTCTCAATGCCTGACGCATTGTCCGCAGCCAGAACTGCAATATTTACCATTGAATTATGATAACTGCCTGAGACAGGTGAAAGTATTGATACCACCGGCGGCGTACCGTCTATTACTGTAAAAGATGAGCTTGATACGCTTCCGCTATCCTCTCCATATATATACTTAAGGCTTACTGTGTAGGTCTTAAGTCCATAACCTTCTGTCGGAATTATAAATTCTCCGTTCTGAACACCGCCGATCAAAAGGTCTGCTATCTCCTCATATGTTTTCATTACTGCCTGTGTAGCAGGATCTGTTACCAGAACTCTCAATACAAGACCGCTTGCATCAGCATTGCCATTGTTCTGTATGTCGTATTCGACGTTAACATTGTTTCCAAGGTCCACTACTGCCGGTGCGGCCTTGATACTTCCGGTGATTATTATGGACTCATTAACGCTGAACGCCGATGATTCGCTCGTAACGAGCTGTCCGTCAACAAATATGTCCACGACTGCCGTATAATCTCCCGGCGTATTAAGCCCGGTATTCCATACAGAAGCAAGAGCGCTTGTTACACCGGGCAGAAGGTTTGTCAGTATCCTGTTATCCGTGAATTTTTCAATGCCGTCAGAGTCAGTGATACTTACCGCAGCTGTCAGTTCAGGAATAATGTAATTAATTCCGTTATTTGTAACATTAAAGCTAACTGTTACATCCTCGTTGGCATCATATCGAGTCTTGTCAGTCGCCGCAGTGAGGCCTATATCAACATCAGCCAGGATCTCAAAAGGTACAATATCCTCAGCCATTACATCAGGCGGATTCTTAAGGAGCGCATGCACGCTGTACGGGCCCGCGTACGTTGAACGCGTGTTCCACACAAAACTGTAATTTTCCAGTGCTCCATAAGCAAGATGGGTACTAATAATATCAATCGAAGTTACTTTATATCCATTCACATCTTCTACAAATATTTCTAAAACAACATCCCTTTCCATACCGCTGTTGATAATTTCTATATTGATATTCACATCATCGTTGCTTGTGTATACATTAGAGTCAAGAGTGGTTGTCATTGACAGCCCCTCTTCTTCTACTACTACAAAATCCCTCGTCGCGTAGTTGTTGGCTTCAGACTGCTCAACTATCTTATCCTCAGGATCAATAACAACAATTACCGTATTTATACCAACCTTGCCATCCGTATCCCAGCTAAATCCTACGGTTTCGCTTGAGGCGGCCCCCATATACGGAATCGTTTCCGACTTCACAAGTTCCAGATTGCCTGAGAAATCCCAGACATAAATATCAACATCCACATTCTCAGCCTCGCTTCCGCCTGTATTACGAACAACTACATTTATTGCTGCCTGTTCTCCTGTCAACGGATAAACAGGATAGATATGGATTTCATCTTCTAAGGTTTCAAGATCAGGTAAGAGACTCAGGTCAACGTTAACAACTACTTCTTCAGACGGAAGGCTCTGATTATCCCTTTCATCAACAGCAACGGCAGTTATGACATTTCTTCCTTCTTTCAAATTTGCGTCTTCAAGATGGAAGATTCCGGCAGGGTCTATTATATTTACAGCACTTGACTCGCTATAGACGACCCGGCCGGATTTACTCCACAGGACATCTTTGGGTTCTCCGCTTGTTCCTTCGGGTGTCAGTATAAATCTCTCGTTTGTATTGATATCCATAAGGGTTAACACATACTTTCTAATATTATTATCCCAATATATGAAAATCAGTTCTCTGCCGTCCGGTGACCAGACAGGTTTCTTCTCAATTGATCCCTGAATCGTCAAGTTTGTTTTCTCCTGAGACTCAATATCCATAAGCCAGATAGAATTGCCGATCGTATATACAATTTTATCTCCATCCGGCGACCATTCATAATAGAAGCTGCCCGAATCAATCTCTGTAGTTTCTCCGGTAACAAGATCAATATAGTAAATGTTCCATGAAGAGTCTCTGTAGATAATTCGTTGTCCGTCCGGTGACCATTCAGGATAAACCGCATATCCCGTAAAAGTGACCTGATTCAGCTCCCCTGTTATCAGATCCTTTATCCAGATTTCAACACTTCCCGTCCTGTTTGTTTGAAAAGCGATCCTGCTTCCATCAGGGGACCATTCGCCTCCGTATTCATTAAACGAATCCTCTGTAACCGGGGTTACAGCACCTGTTTCAGAATCATATATCATCAACTGATTATCGGGGTATGCTCTATATAATATCTGCCTGCCGTCCGGTGACCATTTGGGATAATAACCCTGCTGTCCGGTACCTGATTCTGTTTCAGTATTCAGATCCTTGATATAAATATCTCTAAAAGAATCACTGAATACAACTTTACTGTTATCAGATGATAAAGCCATCCCATAGTAATTATTATGTTGAAGCGTAATATTAAAGAACTCGTCATTTATACGTGCTGTTGTAAGTCCCTGAGAAATGTTATTTGCAAATACTTCTACATCAGAACCCGGCTCAGCATTTCCGATAATATCTGTTGTATCCTGACGAAGCACTATTGGGATTCCGGTCAGTGTCGGGAAAAATATACCTGGCATTTCAGGCTCAACAGTGTCTGACGGTATACCCATTGCCTCGTTGGAATATAAGCTCTCATTTAACGCAGAATCCACTGCAACAACAACATAATAATAGGCGGTTCCGTTTGTAAGCCCTGTATCAGGATATGAAGTGTCATTGAGCAAAGAGCTGTTAACCTTTGTATATGGCCCGCCGGATGTTGTACTTCTATACAGGTTATAACCTGCAACAGGCCCGCCGGTGTATATCCATATGGCATTAAGAGCCTCTCCTTCCGGCAAAACATTCATCGCAAGGCTAAGAGGAGGTGCAGGCGGCTCAGTATACACGCTTGCAGATGCCTCATTTGAAGGCAGACTCTCATTACCGGCAGTATCCACTGCCGTAACCCTGTAGGTATATGTATCATTTGGAAGATTGGCATCTGTATAAGCAGTGTCAGTTACTAAAGACGCATTTATCCCCAGCCATCCCTGAGCAGTATTCCTGTAAATGTTATATCCTGCTAAATCACCCTCTGTATTTGCAGACCAGTCAAGGATTATATCAACACCGGATGCGGCAGCAGTAAGATTTTCCGGCGCTGACGGAGGAGTTACATCTCCAACAATCGGCTGAACACTGTCTGACGGCAGGCTTTCAAATCCATAATAATCAACAGCAGTAACTGTATAGTTGTATGTTCCGTCATTTAAATCCATATCATCATAAGATGTCCCTGTTTTCAGATTGTCCTTAATAATTTCAATTTCTGAGATCCTTACTCCATTATCCGGATCAACAGCGTCTGTTATAAATATCCTGATTTTATCTGTTCTGTATGACGGGCTAAATTCAAAGAAATATCCTGATTCACCATCTCCGGTTACCTTTGTATGAGTAATCCAGGCATAACCGGACCAGAACTGAATTTCATAGTTCTTGCCTTCATATATACCTCCACCCTCGCCACCTCCTTCACCTTCTCCACCCCCTCCTCCGAAGTCATTTCCCCAGATTATTTCCATGCGGCTGATTAATTCAGGGGATGCAAGGTCAATCTGCCACCAGACCGGGTACGGGCTGTAAGGCTGCCAGTATGTGGACGGATCATTATCTATTGCTAACTCAGGGCCTGATAACGGATCATGGGGCGAGGACGAGGCACTTCCTGATACCTCAGACAGAGCATTCAGTTTCTCACCGTCTCTATATACATTATATCCGGAAAGGTCTGCCTCTGGATTCGGATTCCATGTGAGGGTTACATCGTCTCCATTAATATCAGCGCTTAATCCTGTTGGAGCTGACGGAGGCTCATTATATACTACAACAACCTCATCTGATTCCCTGCTGATATTACCGATACTATCAATAACCTTTGCCGTTATCTTATTTTCACCAAGAGTAAGGCTTGCATCAAAAGTGAATTCCCCCGCCGAATCAGAAGACGTCGTACCCTGCAACACGTAACCCGAAACCTCCTCAAAATATATCTCAACTGTTGAATCGGCCTCTGCATTATTTCCATTGATCTGGATAATATTCTGTCCTGCCGGCGTATAAGGCTGAGTTATCAAAGGCGCGTAAATTTTCACTGATACGCTGTTTGAATACGAACTTTCATTCCCGTCCATATCCAGCGCGGTAACTTCATAAGTAAATGTCCCATCCAAAAGACCGCTGTCAGTGTATGCTGTATCTTTAACGATCTCAGTATTTATCCTTATTCTCGAGCCTGTATCTGTTCTATAAACGTTATAACCGTCAATGACCGCCTCATTATTTGCTGTCCATGTAAGTATGACGCCATTCCCGTCTGTCAACGCGCTCAGTTCGATCAGCTCAGTATATGTAAGAGTTATCAAGGAAGGTGACGGGTCAGTTTTATTGCCGGTGTCAGTAGCTACTGCCCTGAGATGGTAATCTCCATATGTCAATCCAGTTTCTTCAGGATCAAGATATGTAATATACGGCTGTGTTGTTACAGGACTGCCGAGAGTTATCCATGCCTCATCTTCCGCCTTTTTGTACTGGAACTGTATTGATTCTATGTCAATATCCTGAGATTCAGCCTTTACAGGAATACTGTTTACAAACTCGGAGCCGTCAACAGGGTCAGCAATATATGCCTGCGGAGGATGAGTATCAAGTGTAACCTCAATAGCATTAGACTGGTCACTGATATTTCCTGCCTTATCCATAGCAAAAAGATAATACCTGAATTTACCGTCAGGCAACCCCTCATCCGGATATGTTATGCCTTCAATTAAATATGGTTCCAGGTCTCCCACGACAATACCTGAAACATTTGCAAGCCGGTCATTTCTGTAAAGCAGATACCCTGCAAGGTCCGGCTCTGTGTTTGCCTGCCACTCAACAGTGACGTCTGACACATCGGCAGTTACAGATATAAGGACAGGCGCTTCAGGAGGTGTATTGTCTATTATCACAGTCACCCGGCTGGCATTTATATTGCCGTTTATGTCCTCAGCCTCAAGTTTTACAGAATAAATTTCTCCTTCTCCAAGACCGATTGTATCCCATTGAGTTAAAGTACCGTAAGTTGTCGGCACCGGTGATGTTCTGATAAGGTTCCAGAAGGATGGCTCTGAGCCCTGACCGGTGTATACCCTGTATTCTTTAAAGTCATCAGAACTGTATGCGGTCCCTTTAATATCAACAAGGCCGCTTACTCTGGCATTGTCCTGAGGTGAACGGATCCTTGCGTCAGGCCCTGTTGTATCTATAGCAAGTTCCACCTCATTGGAAGGGTCACTTTCCCATCCGGCAAGATCAACCGCCTTCACAGTATACGCATAAATTCCTTCACCAGGGTCCTGGTCAAGATAACTGATATCTGTTATAAGATCAGTATTGACTTTTTGATTGTCTCTGTAGAGGTTAAAACCGGCAAGGTCCGGCTCTGTGTTCTGAGTCCAGTCCAGTCTTGCATCAGTCCTGTTTTCAACCTCACCTGACAGCTCAGGCGCTGCAGGCGGCTGTGTATCCACCTTAACATCGGTTTCTGCTTCTGCCTTATTATCAACTTTATCAGCAACTGTCAATCTCAGGCAGTAATCCCCGTCAGGCGGCAGGGCCTGCCATACTGCCAGCACTCCATCCTGCACCCGGATATCTGCTTCTCTAATAGCTGCCCATTTAAATGCGTCACTGCAATTTCCTTCTGAGAATTCAAGTGTATAACTGTCAAGGTTTTCATCAAAAGCAGTGCCTTTTATATCGACTGCTCCTTTTACATATTCTCCGTCCTGAGGCCCGGATATCAATGCCTCAGGCAGGGTGTTATCAATTATAATCCCGGCCTTTGCCTCACCTTCCAGGTCTGCTTTGTCTTTTACATATAGAGAAAGAGTGTATAATCCGTCAGGGATACCGCCATCTTTTCCTACCTTCCATGCAAATAACTGTGTATCAGGCGGCAGGATATTCCCCGTCAAAAGCTCTGTCCACTCAGATGGATTGCTGCCAACGCCGTATCTGAGCGAATAAGTCTCAATGTTCTTCTCATCTATAGCACCCTCAATGTTAACTGTGTCTTTATCTGAACCATAGTATTCCCCTTCTTTGGGAGCATCCAGAGTAACTTTTGGAGGGGTCCTGTCTATGGTATAGGCTATAGCATCTTCAGTTATATTCCCACCGAGGTCTGTTGCCATAATTTCAAGCGTATATTCTCCCTCAGGAGGTTCATTGATAATCCCGAAAGTATAATCTTCCCTTGACTGGCCGGCAGTATCCAGAAGCTCTGTGCCGAAATCTCCTGTATATGTAATAGAGTACTCCACAAGGTTCTCATCACTGATCGTGCCGTTAACAACCACATCAGTCTTAATAAATGAATCCTCTTCCGGCTGTTCAATATCAACAACAGGCGGCATAACATCAACAATAAGAGTTATTGCCTCTTCCTGTGTAACAGAAGGATTAGATGAAAGTACTGCTGTCAGTTTAGCGCTATATTCACCGTCAGGAACTGCGGTTCCCAGATCGTCTTTGCCGTCCCATGTATATGTGTATGTTCCTGCAGATGAAGAAGTAGTCGTATAAGTCTTTTTAAGCGCATCCTCTGAGTTAAATATCTCTATCTGTACATCACTGGTATCAGTAATTTCATAGTTGATATTTGTGGTATCGAGCTTGCTGTCATTATTAGGCGAGAACAATTTTGGAACAGCATCAAGGTCTTTAATCAGATCTTTTCTCTGCCCGAGGTCTATTGTAACTCTTGTTTCACTTTTATTGGCAACTGTATCTGTAGCTGAAAGCCTCAACGTCCATTTACCGTCTATAAACCCATATGTATTCCACGTGCCGAGAACATTATCTTCTACAGGGCTGGTAAAGGATGAAATAGACAGCCACTCCGTCGGAGCTTCACCTTGACCAAACTCAAGATCATAACTCTGAAAATGCTGGTCATCTGCAGTGCCTTTAATTTCCACGATATTTCCAGGCGGGTCAGACGCTGTCGGATAGGTGATTACAACTGAGGGAACAGTATTATCCACTTCAACATCATCCCATTTCTGCCGCGTGTTTAAGCAGGAATCCGTTACAAAAACATCTACTGCATATTTCCCATCAGGCACAACAACACCTGAATCGTCTGTACCGTCCCATGATGTACTCCCAGATCCTCCGGGATGCTGGAGCCCTGATACAAGTGTTCTTACAGGTGTTGAATCAGGGACATAAGAGCCGCCGCCTTCTAATAATTTAAACACCTTCACATCAACAGTGGCATATTCATCGATTTCATAACTGACATTTACATTATCCAGAGTCCCGTCTCCATTCGGCGAGAAAAGGGTCTTGTCTCTCGTTAGAGCTGTTATATCAACCCCTCTGTCAACAGTAAAGCCTGTATCGTAACAGCTTACATTCCCTGTGATATCAACTACCTTGAGTTTTAGAGAAAAAACACTGCCGCTCAAATTTGTTA
The DNA here is from genome assembly GCA_002897775.1 of bacterium BMS3Bbin08. Lineage (GTDB taxonomy): Bacteria > Nitrospirota > Thermodesulfovibrionia > UBA6902 > BMS3Bbin08 > BMS3Bbin08. The sequence continues at coordinate 131,390 of BDTR01000042.1, forward strand.
TATCCATCACTCCGATCCGGCCCTGAACAGACCCCTCACCCAAAATAGGCTCTTTCTTGCCGGTCATGCGGGTTTCTGCAGGCATCCATGCAGAAGGATTTGCGCCAATGCCGTAATAAAGCTCATAACTTTGCACATCATTATTATCAGTTACAACGCCCTCAGCATTAACGCCGAACCACTCAACAGGACTGTCAAACTTGATTGGACACAGCATAAGTGACTGGTCCGGATATGTTATCTGAGCTACAGGTAATTCGCGATCAACAACCAGTTCAGCGGCAGCTGTAAGCTCTTTGCTGGAGTTTTCATCTAAATCAATATAGGAAAGAACAGCTTTTACAGGATATGTCCCCTCTTCGAGTGTAGAGGTGTCAATCTCGATCGAGTCCATACGCTCATTTGCAAGGTCAAAACTCCTTATCAGTTCAAGATCATTGTCTGCCTTCTGTATATAATACGTTAGCCATGTTAGCCGCATATTGCCTGTTGGTAAGCCGTTCATCTCTATTGAAAGCCGGGCTGTGTCAGAAATAAGACCGCAGGCTGATGCTTCGTCATAATTGACTAAAAGAACAATACCTATATCCGGGTCTTTTTCAACATCGACCGGTTCGCAAACTGATGTTAAACAAACAGTCATTTCATTTGAATAATGCTCTATACCGGGTGTATCAACTACTTTCAGACGCACCGGGTAACCAATAATACTGATACCAGAACTATCCCAATCGAAGTCCCCCCCAAAAGAAAAATTATTGCCGGCAGGTTCGACATCATACCAGGTGTCACCCTTAAAGTACTGAACAGCCACACTTGCAATCTCTTCATCGACTGTTGATATTGCTGAAAATGTATGAAAGCCCGGCTTCACATAAATATAATCCGTAATTATATTCCCTGACAAAGGAATATATAACGAGTCATCCCACATGTATATTACGATCCGCTCCTCAACCATATTTGAGGTATATGAGGTTTTATTTCCTGCTGAATCTTCGGCTGTTATTCTGAACTTCTTCCCTGCAAGCCATTGGAAATCAGACCAGAGATAACTCTTCACTATTGGATTTTGTATGAAATTTATAGGATATCTCTTAATCGCTGTATCCCTTATTGGATCCAGAACAGGATTGCCGCCTTCATCTGTTTCGACAAGCAGATCATTCCCTCCTCTATACCTAAACCACTCCTGAGGATTTTCTCCTTCGCCATATTCAACTACCCAGTACTCTAAATTGTTGTCAACCGCATGGCCGGACACCTCTAAATACGTTAAACCTGATTCAGTGTCCACGCTGAACTGACTAACCTCTAAGCCGGTATCAGGTGGAGTATTGTCGACTTTAACGAAAAATTCATAGGTAAAGACCTCTATCTTATACGTGCCGTCAGACACAACATTTCCGCCGCTGTCCCGGCCGTCCCATGTTATGAGATCACTGACAGGTGATGTATAATCCTTTTGTATTGTTTTAATGAGTTTGTTATCTTCATCATAGATATTGAAATCAAGGTGCACAGGCTCAAGCACCCTGTAAAAGAGTTCAACTGTATCTTTTACACCGTCACTGTTTGGAGAGAATATCTCAAGGCTCTTATAGAGATTGGTTATACTTGAAAATAGACCCCAGGAGATCCTCTTTCTGGCCCATGATACATTGCCGGCCTTATCCCAGACAGAAAGCCTTACATAAAAAGTCCCTTCATACGGAGGAACCCAGGTGGTAAAGACATCATTAACTACAGGTATGCCGGATGGCGGTTTAACAAGATTCCAGACATCAGGATTTTTGGTATCAGCATATTCAAGCATGTATCCTTCAAAGTTCAGGTCTGCCGCGATCCCTTTAAGAATAACCGCTGATTTCTCCCTGGTTGCCCTCAGGTCGACAGTAAGGTTGAGAAGCGAGCTTATTGCCCATAGATCATAGGTGCCCTTTCCCTGACATACGCTGAATTCGTCAACATACTGCTTATAGGTAATATATCTGCCAAACGGGCTAAGACTAAGATTACCCCCTTCAATGGGGAGATACTCCCCTATTTCACCCGTGATTGAGTTAACAATAAAAATTCCTTTTAAAGTATGAAACAGGAGATACTTATTATCAGGCATCCACGAGATCAATAATCTTAATGTGAAGACATCTTCCATGGTCAACTCAAGGCCGGACTCATACAGATTAAAGACCTCTATATCATCAGTAAAAGTATCAAAGACAATTAACTTTGTTTCAAGATTTGATATATCTAAAAAGGCAAGCCTTTTCCCGTCGTATGACCAGCTTAAATATGATATGATATTTCTAATATCGTCACCCGGTAGAGCGATTTGTGACCAGGGCACCTCATACAAAACAGTGGTATATCCTGCGGCATCGGTCATCTTTACTGACATCCTGTCTTCACTTTCAACTTCTTCAATAAAGGCAAATTTCTTTCTATCAGGAGATATATAAAATGCCTGCTGATTCCAATCATGTACCAAATCTGATGATATTTTTGCATGATTCCCATCTCCGCTGGCATCAAGGAGCCATAACTCTCCAAACCCGGCAAGAATGATATTTTGATCATCAAACCATTCAGTAAAGTTATAAGAATAATCACTAAACTGGGACATATCTTCTTTATTTCCTGATGTGTCTGTTATTCTGATCCCTTTAAAATAATTCCCATCATTGTCAAAAAAGTGATACGAATAGACAATCTTTTGGCTGTCAGGAGACCAGTCAAGATAATAAAAATCAAAATTAACATCAGAATCGATCTTTGTCTTGCCGGTAGCGTCCGGCTTTATAACCCACAACTCGTCACTATTGACCTGATATAATATATGCGAGCTATCAGGCGACCATCTGATATCTCTAATTTCCGCGTATCCTGCAGATTGATCATAAGAATCAAGCAATGTAAGCTTGCTTCCGTCACTATCCACAATCCATAACTGGTTTGAGTTACTGTCTCCTATTCTTCTAAGAATAAATACGACCTTTTCTCCATCAGGGGATAATTCATATCCTTCATAATAATAGTCATTTGCCGGATCAATCCCCTCGCTCCATTCCCACGGTACTATTCTGAGGATATCCTTTCCGTCAGGGGCTGTAGTGTAAAGACCGGTAGGATATTCAGGCGTATCCATGTCTGGATCGTCAATATAGAATAAAATACCGCTCTCATCAGGGAACCACTGCCACTTTTCATCAGATTGACTGTCAGATAAATCAACAGGCAGTTCGCATGTTAGGTTATTATTCAGCAGATACCCTGTGCCCATTGCGTCTGCCAAAGGTGAGCGGTTATTGTCAACCACCACCAATAAACTACCGATAACATCATTGTTTTCATCAACTATTTGTATCTGATATTGTCCGTCATCAACAAGCACGCCGTCATCATTAATTCCATCCCATATAATATTTCCTCCGGTGGTCTCAATAAACTCGCTTTCGTCATATGTCCTCTTAATTGCGCCTTTCTCATTAACAATAATGATCCTGACTGTTTGAGGAGTTTCAAGTCCGAAGAAGAACTGCGTGCTGTCCTTTATACTGTCTCCGTTCGGTGATATATAAGGTTCTGTCAGCCATAGATTCGCGTCCTGCACACCAAAAGTTCTGGATGCCTGGTTGTTATCCTCTTTCTGCTCTGCGATTGTATTATCAGGGTCAACAGAGATTGTTATCTCATGTACTCCTTTTTTGTCTGCAGTATTATATGTGAATGACGCAACTCCCTGAGAATTCCCTGAGATTGCGGGTATGATCTGTGATCCAATGACAGTACTGCCTTCATACGCTGTGACAGTAACGTCTGACGCTTCCTGCTCTCCGGCATTCTGCACTGTTACATCAATGGAAACAACATCCCCCTCTTTTGGAGCCGCTGGTGAGAATACTATAGAATATTTTGCAATTATCAGATCAGGAAGGCTGAGGATGTAGAGCGTGATAAACGCGTCGTTATCATCTTCGATTACTTCACTTATAAGATTCTCAGGGTCGACCTGAACATAAATGATCCTCTCTCCTGAAGCCATGATATTTGTCCAGTCAAAAGACACGGTAGCGCTTTCTCCCGCGTTAAGAGAGGGAATCGTTCTCGTTCCAAGAAGCACACCACCTGCGTCAGGCACTCCTTTATAGAAATTCACATTAATATTTAAAGCCTCGGAAAATCCCTCATTCCTGACAAGCGCTGATATATTTGTGTTTCCAAGTTCCTGGGCAGGACTCGGGGTTATTACCATGTCCTGATACGATACGGTCAGATTCGGCTCTGTTGAGTCATTGACAGTCAGATATGTAACAGCCTGGTTGTTTGTCTCTGAAAGTTCTGTAAATGTGTCAAAGGGGTCTACCTGCACTGTCAGAGTAAGGTTTTCGCCTGCTTTGTTTGCGGTCCAAACGTATTCATTAGTTATTGTCCCGCCTGCGGGAATGTCTACTGTCACTGTGGCTATATCAAATGGTCCTTCAGCTTCATCAATGTAGTATTTAAACCGGACATTAAAAGCGTCCTCTGCTCCATTGTTTTTGATGGTTGAAGTTATCGTTACATCCTCGAAAATATCTACTGGATTCGCTGATACTGATATGTCAGCAGCCTCAAAGTCATAGGTCGTCTGAAGTGAAAGATTCTTGACAGCAGTATTATTTGCCTCACTGGATTCCTCTATGAGATCGTCAGGATCAAGAACCACGTAAAAGTGTTTCCCTTCCCCATCTGTAATTTCTGCTGAAAATGTCACAGTTACAGAAGACCCGCCTGGAAACGCGAGAGTCTGCTCGCCAATTTTATTCTGTACAGCTATTGCTCCGTCATACAGCGCTACTTTTGCCTGTGGTACATCAGTTCGTCCCAGATTCCATATATCAGCGTTTATAACTACAGTTGCAGGAAGAGTAGTTATGGTACTTGGTATAAAGCTTATATCATTGGATCTGATGGACAGATCAGGGTCAACAGTTGCCGTCCACACAGATCTTACAGCAAGCGCTGTCTGATATGGACTTGCATACCAACTCCCGTCATCTGCCTGAAGGCCAAGGATATAGTTCACTGCGTTATTTGTAACATCCGTTGTCAGTCCCAATGCTCGCAGTACAAGCGTTGCAACGGCAGAATCATATACTGTGCTCGGACTGTTCCCAAATCCTCCGTCTGTATTCTGTTTTGTAAGAAGCCACGCCGAGGCTGTATTGATCTGCTCTTCCAATTGATATTGATTTTTATACGCATTAAATGCTGAGAGCACATTGGCTGTTGCCTGGATATTACTTCCTTCATCATAATTCCCCCACCCTCCATCTGTATTCTGTATTGATTTAAGATATTCAATAGCAATTGAAACAACCGTCTGTTCTGAATAGTCTGCAGATGCAAGAGATTTTAGAGCAATAGATGTATCAAGGGGATTACTTAAGTATCCTTTTTTGCTACCCCAGCCGCTATCGCTGTTCTGTCTTGACAGCAGTTCATCTATTAAGACGCTTACATTATTGCCTGAACCAACAACAGCCTCGATCTTTCGCGACAAATAATCTGTATTCATTAAAGATTCTGCTTCGAGCCACTGAAGTCCGGTTGAATAGTTCTGAGCCGCAACATCAAAATCTTCAAGCGTTATGACTGTTTCAGCGGTATCCCTTACAATAGTTTGAGAGATATCCATCCAGCTTCCATCTATCCTCTGATTGTTCATAAGCCACGCTACACCGTCATTAACATCAGGCGGAAGTGTTCTTGGATCAATTTCCGGAGGCAGAACGCCGGGATTTACTGGAAGGTCGTCTTTAAGGGTTGAGGCAACCTGCATAAGGCCCTGACCGTCGGTAAGAATTGAAAACCTTGTCACAAATCCACTCCTTATATTTTCAATCCCAGAGATCTCATAGCCAAATGATGTCCCAGGTTCTGTTATGAGAATAAAAGCAGTCTTGAATGTTTTTTGCGACTCTGAAGAAGCAGGAAATCTCTCTCCCACAGCAGCGACAATGTCGTCAATCGTGATATATTGAGGAGTTCCATTGATGGTAATTCCCTCTTCAGAGTTTCTTGCCGGGTCAATAGCCGGGTTATCAATAAGAAGCATGGGTGGAACTTCTGTTTTATCTATTAATCCCATGAGGTACAGATCAAGCGGGCTATAATATTTTTTCTTGGCTATTGATGTGAATGTGCCATCTTCGTTATCCTGCCAGTCATTTCCATAAATCAAAGAGGCGTCTGAATCAAGCAGAAAACTCCAGTGGTCCTGATTTTTCCCAAGAAGTGATGTGTTTATTTCCCCTGAGGAATCTATGAAACTAACGTGAGCCGCCCACCTATGCAATATCTCATGACTCAAAAGATTAAGCGTAGCATCGAATTCAGGATTATTTCGGAATGTCTCAAGATTTGAAATATTACCCATATCAATAGTGCCCTGCAGTCTGCTGTCGCTTCCATAAAGGTCTGAATAGTCAAAGATAGGCAAACTTAATCCCTGCGTATCATTTCTGACACCGGTGTAAAATGCCATAGCGTCTTCATCAGGCATTTCAAAGTCAAAGTTGCTAAAGATAACGAGGAAGTCGTATTCGTCCCTGTGAGTACTAAAGAACTCTTTTGCTATTTCCTGCCGTGGCCCGGAATTTGGTGTTCCATCAGGATCATTAGCGTCGTAATCGCCGGATACTTCCATTACTGTCACATTACCGAAATCACCAATAGCCGTCGCGGTAAAATCAGCAGCATGGGACACAGAAGAAAAAAAGACAACTGGACACAGATATACACAGATTAACACTGATAATAATTTTGTTAAAAGATTATTTTTTTTGATAGCTCTCATGCTCATTTTTATAACTTTTTTATTTTTTTTAATCTGCTGTTTCTGTGTTCATCCGAGTTCTGCTATCATTTTCTCCAGTTATCGAACACTTTACGCTTCTATCATTAGTGCATTTTCATATACTTTTTCTAAAAAACCATATCCCAGAGTGTTATACACCTTATAAAAAGACTGTATTATCTTTTCAGTTAATTTCTCGTATTTAAGTTTCTCTAATTCAGCGTTCATCAGTGTTTATCCGTGTCCAATTGTGGTGCATAAAACACAGGTTGTTCATCCGGCGTCCTTTTTATCCTCTCGACCGTTTGTTTTCCTTTGTCCAGTCTTATTATCACCGTCTCAATACCATTCTCAGTTTCTTCTTCCAGTACAACCCTGCCTTTTGCAATCTCCACAACCTTCAACTCAACGATTTTGTGTTGATTTCTGAAAGCTGTTCGCTGCTCATTGTTTTTTGATTGTTTTTCTTGCTGACCGCTGACCGCTGACTGCTGATAGCTTTTTAGTTGCTCATTTCTTTGCTGATAGCTGTTTAATTGTTCGTTTCCAGGCTGATAGCTCCCTGCCCCCTTGTCTAGAAATCCATGATTTCTAAGGGGGGAACTCTGAACTTGTAACACGTCCCCAACTTTTATTATTCTTAACTCCCTTTCGGTTGTTTTGATTATCGCCCTCTGGTCATGAGCAGAGATTTTGATGACGCGAATGTCGTCTATCGATTCAGCGTATGCAGATATGCTAAACACAAAAATCAATAGGACACAGATTAACACTGATT
>BDTR01000043.1 GCA_002897775.1 bacterium BMS3Bbin08
GCTGCCATCGCTTATGGCTTGTTTTTATTTCTCGGCAAACAATGGATCGAAGATAAGTTTGCCAGGAGAATGGAAGCCTATAAAAATGAGCAAAAGAAAAATCTTCAAGATTTCAAATACCAAATAGATACGCTCTTTAATAGAGTTTTGAAAATTCATGACAAAGAAATGGAAATTCTTCCTGAAGCGTGGTATAGGTTACACGATGCTATAGACCATATTTCCTCATTGGTCAATGTGTGGCAAGTGTGTGGGGTCAGATCTTTTATCGTGACAAATATTGAGGATTAATTCACAACAGATGAGGATACTAAATAACTTTAATGGGTCACTCCTCTGTTTGTTGTCGGATAGAAGAAAAACGGTCACAGGTAAAGATGCGACCCCACGATGAAAAAAGATATGGAGGACAAGTCAAGATGACGCGATTTAATCTTGGAGCCTGGCTAGTAAGCATAATTCTGCTTATCATGGTAACGTCGCTGTGGGCAGCGGAGGGGTGGTATCTCCTCGTCCCCCCACGGAGCGAGTACAATGAGAATACTTCCTACTTGAGTGGCTACAAAATCCTAGACAAAAAACCTCTGTCGCAGTGGGGTCATCAAAGCGCATATGACTCAGCGTCTGAGTGCGAAGCAGTAAGAAACAGTCTCCTGATGGTTGAGCAGAACGTTTACTCTAAGTCTTCCGAGGCATACCAAAAAGCAATCGGAGAGGGTGCAGACCAAGCTGCGTTGAAGACTCAGCGATACATTACCGAGAAAAACAACGCCAATGTTTGGGCGCTCATGGCTAGTCGCTGCATACGGAGCGATGACCCGAGGCTGGCGTTAACGAATTAATGAGATAGTAGAAATATAGCACATAACAACAGCGTTATAAATACATGAATTAAACAATGCCAAAAAGAACAAATCAGTTTCAATCATTGATATATAATATCGAAAAATCCTTAGCCAACGAGTCTACTCATGTAGAAGAGTCTGCGCTGGTCAAAGATAACCTTGGAATAGAGCGAGAGATTGATGTACTAATTACAACTACTATAAATCAAATAGAAATAAAACTTGCCGTGGAATGCAGGGATTATAACAGAGATCAAACTATTAGCTGGATTGACGAATTGGTAGGGAAATATTCAAATATTAGTGTTGATAAAATTATTGCAGTTTCAAGCTCTGGGTTTTCAAATACTGCTAAAGAAAAAGCTGAGCAAAATAATATTATCGCCATTTCATTAGATGAAGCAAATAAACATGAGTGGTCTGATTTTATTGAAAAAATCGTAATTGGACTATATAGGTTTGAAGTATCTCTTTTAGATACGGGGGCTCAACTTAAAAGACAAAGCAATGAAGTTTTGGCTGATAATGAAACGCTTTATGATAAAAGCGGTAAGGCAATCAGCGATTCGATCACTGAATTAGACAAAATATATGAAACGCATGGACGCTCTATAATTCACAAAGAATTATCACAGAGTGGATTTTTCGATAACGGGCTTGATAAGAGTTGCTTGGTAGATATGCCACTAGATTTAGAGCCAAACCTTTTTGTAAAAGGAGAAAGTGGCGCATTGTATCCAATTGAACGAGTTATATACAGATTAAAATGTGAAGTATACTTTTTAAAAACTAATAACGAATATCATACCTACAAGGATGCCCTTGTTGTAAAAACAACATCAAAGATTGAAGGGAAAAATGTAAGTACCTATGGCATTCCAATCCAGACAAATAATGGGATTGATGTCAAATTGTTTAGTAATCTTCCAAAATGGGAACGAAAAAAATAAGAAGGACAATAAAATTTATAACAAGTCAGTGCATTGGAATGCGTGACAGCAGAGACCTTTTTTGCTCCTGATTGATTTTAGTTTTGCAAATCAATTTTCAGGCAAGACAAAGTTTTTCAGTCACGCATCCATGACCTCTGCGTTATGTGTAAGATGAGGAGAATATATGTCAGTCAATTTTAAAAATAGAGGCAATGGATATTATGCTGGCGTACAAAAAAAGTGGATACTGTTCTGCTCTCTTGTTTTATCCCTATTGTCTCCTGAAATCATTTTAGCTGCTGAATCTGCAGAAACAACGAAACCCCCTATGGCTGGCGGTGGATTATTAATATGGTTAATCTGCTTTTGGAAACGAAAGAACCCAATCGGGGGATGGCTACTATATTATTTTATAACCCTTTTCGTAGGCTTCTTCATTTCTATAGCACTTACGCTTGCACCTGATAATTTATCAAATTTCAACCCGATGCTTTGGGATGATAAAATTATGTACTTCTTTTTCATAGTTACAACCGTTCCAAGCGATGCTTTATTGCTTGCACAAATAGTATTAACTTATTACTTGCTTTCTAGCGTCAGAAGGGATTGGAAACATATTCTGATTTTAAGAAACATACTGCTTGCTGAAATTATATTATCACTTGTCAGCATCCCTATTGATATGAATTATTGGCCAGATACCGGATCAGCTTTCTTCAGTGGCTATGCATTAGTAGTGTCTTCTATATGGTATTTTTACTTCAAGAAATCAGTCAGAGTTGAATACGTTTTTAAACATAAGAATTGGAACTGGGATACATTTCATCCTAGCAAGAGCTTTGCCAAATAAAAGAATAAGCATAAAATGAGTGATGCAGGTGTTTTAATATTATTTGTTCTGGGTGCTGGCGCTATTTATCTATGTACCAGAAGATGGTTTTGGAAGGTAGCATTCTTTTTTGGTGCCCTTGCTTCATTATTTTCCATGCTTGCGAGCATCATTCATTTTCAGATTCTTGGAGCACTAGGTTTTTTTGTATTGATGATCGTATGCTGGTTTATATTCCAAGCACTTCTCGAGGGATAGATACTAGCACGAAGATAAAGGCACATAACCATCACATGCAGTGAATGCAGACCAGCGGTAACGGTTTGGTTTTTGATTAGTTTGTAGTTTGCGAATGTTATTCAGCTTGTTTATGTTCTACATGGTCTGCATCGATGATCCTGATCGTTATGGTAAAAATCAATAAAAAACATTTATGTCCGTGTGGCAGCGGCAGAAAGTATAAAAAGTGCTGTTTCGGTAAAAAACCACGTAAACAGAGTATAATGGTGGGTTCGCCAGAGCCTCTCAAAGGGTTCCACTATGATAAAGAAAAGATGACGTTTATGGGCATAACCCATGACGATAGATTGATCGAACCTGCTGTTACCTACTCTCAAACTCACTATAACAGCAAGTCTGGAAAAGAAAAGGTCTTGTCTCGAATTCATGATAAGGTAATTCCTGATCAAAGTGATCTCTTGAGACACCTTACTTCATCATTCGATTTGATTATAGCTTCTGACACAAATACGAAAGTTATAGAAAATGAAACAATATCGGTGACGGGGATTGTACATTGCGTCTTACGGAGTACTCCAGATCCTGGGAAATATAAAGCTAGTTTTATTTTCGAGGGTGCTATGCCGTTTCGAAACTGCCCAAGCGACTTACCTTCAGAAAAATTCGGATGGATAACAATAATAAAAAACATTAATCATGATCCGTTAAATAAATCGAAGAGGTTCGCTATAGTTACCGATCATGATTTAGATAATCACCGATCCTATAACGAAAAGCAACTGCCAATATTCAAAGATATTTACTTGCCGGATAATTTTAAGCTGATATATGGGAGGGGTGACGGATCTACCGACAATCTCTTGAATGACTTAGTGAAGCGGTGCGACAAAAAAGCAACAAATGTACTCAAAGAGATTGAGCAAAACCAGTACTATCAGTATGGTGACACAAGATTATCAATTACTCAAATACCTGTGCCAAGTTTATAGACAGGAAGAAGATCAGAAAGTCACTGAATGTATATGAATCCATAACAACAGCATGGACTCGAACAGGCTATAGCCGGGACCTTTTTCAAGTTATTCAGAATTTAATGTTTGTGTAGCAACAAACAACTTCAATTGGTTCCGCCTGTCGGTCATGCAGGCGTTATCTCACTGAAATATAATAATTTTCCTTGTCATAATAGGTATATGGTTTTATAATTTATCGTGAGCAAAACATTCGAGAAAATAATTGAACTAATTGATAAGGGCGAAATCAGAATATCCAATCATGGATATAATGAATTAGCTGAAGATGGTTTATTGGTAAAAGATGTTATGATAGGAATAAAAGAAGGGAAAGTCATAGAAGATTACCCTGATTATCCAAAAGGACCATGCGTTCTTGTCCTTCAGCGAGATAAGGGAGGCAATCCCATCCATGTTGTATGGGGCATCCCAAAGGGATCATCTTCACCATCAGTTTTAGTGACAGCATATAAACCTGATCGTTCGCTTTGGTCGGACGATTTTATGGAGAGAAGAAAATGAAAAAAAGACATCATGTCAAACTTGTTCATGAGGGGAATTATGTGGCTGAAGTTGACATCGAGCTTATTGAAACGGGCGAAGGTTGGTCACCTTATCTATCCCTCGAAGATGCTGGGAAATTAGACGACATTAGAGAGGCGCTCCGTCGGGAAGATATTGATTCTGCAAGTAGAGCGGCTAAAGTTTATCGTCTCACCCCTGTGAACTAAAAAGAACACGAGATAACCAGCTGCTGCAGTGAATGCGTGCCAGCTATGACTTCTTGGTTTTTATCAGTTTTCATATTCCAACTGTTTTATTGCCTGTAATTATCATTCAGGCACGTATCACTGAGCGCATCGTTGCAACTTCTCCAACCATATTTGCCCAGTTAGATCCCCCCCTGCTTGCAGCTTGGGTAAAATAAACTCCCTCTACATTGAACACGGCGTCTGATGTCCTGTGTGAGCCAGTATGTTGAAAGGGTAAAGTTTTTCTAACGGGATTTACTTTTCCTTTATCTTTTCCTGCCAGTTCCGGGCTTTGGATAAAATTTCTTCTTCATCCGCTGTTATAAGCCTGCCGTTATCAACAACGATCCTGCCGTCAACCATGACCGTTTCTATATCAGAGGCCCTCATGGCATATGAGATATGAGAGTAGACGTTATACATGGGCGTCAGATGCGGTTTTTCCATGTCTGCTATCACAAGGTCCGCTCTTTTGCCTGGCTTAATAGTGCCTGTCCTGCTGCCGAGCATTAGCACTTCAGCCCCCCATTTTGTCGCCATCAGCAGGCTGGTCCTGCTGTCAAGCACTGTCGGGTCGTCTGAAACCGCCTTGTGGATCTTTGCCGCGGTTGACATCTCACTTAATATATTAAGGTCATTGTTGCTTGCCGCTCCGTCCGTGCCGAAACTGACCCTGACCCCGGCCTTTAGCATCTTTGACAGGGGAGCTACTCCTGAGGCCAGCTTAAGGTTGCTTTCGATACAGTGAGACACCCCGGTCTTTGTCTTTGCCAGAATATCGATCTCTTCATCAGTCAGCCATACGCAGTGCGCGGCATGCATGCGTTCTGAAAGCACGCCTATGCTGTTTAAATACTCTACAGGGGTTTTATTGTGGCGTTTCCTGATCTCTTCGACCTCCCACCTGGTTTCAGCGGCATGAGTATGAATGGGAACGTTATGTTTTTCAGAGACTGCGTTTGCTTTTTTGTAGGCGTCAGTACCGCATGTGTAGGTCGCGTGCGGAGCAATACAGGGAATTATCATTTCATCATTCTTCCAGTCATTTATAAAACCCTCTGCCTTGCTGATATATTCGTCCGCTGTTTGAGCGAACCGGGTCGGAAAATCCAGCACACCCACTCCAAGGACAGCCTTCATTCCCATTTTTTTCGTGACCCTGGCGGCCGCGTCCTCGTAAAAATACATGTCGCTGTAAGTTGTGACGCCGGCCTTAAGCATCTCAAGACAGGCAAGCTCAAGGGCGTCTGATACAAATTCACTACTGAGCCACTTTCCTTCAGCCGGCCATATGTGGCCTTCAAGCCATTCTTTTAAAGGCAGGTCATCGGCCAGCCCCCGGAAATACACCATCGCGGCATGTGTATGAGTGTTGATCAGTCCGGGGAAAACAACCTTTCCTTTTCCGCCTATTGTATTTTCTGAGGAATATTTTTTTGAGATCTCATTGAAAGTTCCGGCGTCAACAATGTCTTTGCCAGCGACAGCGACCGCGCCGTCCTTAATTACGCTCAAGTCACCTTCCATAGTCAGAAGATGATCAGATTTTATTATGTAATCGACTTTTTTCATAGTAAACTCTGTTTACTTGATGACACAGATTTGTTTTTATCTGTGTCATCCCTCAGTTTAATCTGTGTAATCAGCGATCAGCTTCTCCGCTATCTGCACGGCATTAAGGGCCGCGCCTTTTCTCAGGTTGTCGGATACTACCCATATGTTAATGCCGTTTTCGACAGAATTATCCTCTCTGATCCTTCCCACGTAGACTTCGTCCTTTCCGGCGGCGTCAGTTGGAAGAGGGTAGAGATTTTTCTCAGGTGAGTCATAGACAATGACGCCGGGCGCCGCGGAAAGCACGGCCCTTGCTTCATTGGCAGACAGCTTCTTCTCAGTCTCAATGTTGATCGATTCAGAATGACACCTGAACACAGGGACCCTTACAGTGGTCGCGGTGACCCTGATCGAGTCGTCGTCCATGATCTTTTTCGTTTCATTTACCATTTTGATCTCTTCTTTGGTGTAGCCGTCTTCCATGAACGAGTCAATATGAGGAAGACAGCTGAAAGCGATCTGGTGCGGATATACACCGGGCCTGGCTTCCTTAAAGTTCAGAACGTCCGCGCTCTGCTGCAGTAACTCGTCCATTGCTTTTTTGCCGGTACCGGAAACTGACTGAAAAGTGGTTACAACGACCCTTTTGATCCGGGCGGCATCGTGGATCGGTTTTAATGCGACTACCATCTGGATCGTTGAACAGTTGGGGTTGGCGATTAGTCCCTTGTGCCACTCAAGATCATGAGGGTTTACCTCCGGGACAACAAGAGGCACTTCCGGGTCCATTCTCCATGCGCTTGAATTATCAATAACAACACAGCCCGCCTTTGCGGCGAACGGGGCAAAATGCCTGCTTCTATCACCGCCGGCTGAGAACAGGGCTATATCTATGCCTTTGAAAACATCTTCCCCCAGGACTTTGACAGATACTTTCCTGTTGCGGAACTCAAGAGTATTTCCTTCTGAACGTTCGGACGCGAACAGCCGGAGTTTCTCGATCGGGAAATTCCTTTCCTCGAGAATAGCGATCATTTCATTGCCGACCGCTCCGGTTGCTCCGACCACAGCAACAACGTATTTGTCTTTTTTCTTAAGCATGATTCTCCTTAAGTAGCGGGTAGAAAGAATAATAATTTAAAATTAGCAATGTAAAATTAACATTTTTAAATTTAAAATGCTAAATTTACACTTTGCATTTTCTTTGCTCTCTACTTTATTGCTGCAAGTATTTCAAGACGAGGTCTCCTACTTCTGTGGTAGAGTGTCCCATCCTTCCTGCCGCGAGGCTTTTTATGTCCTTTTCCGTGACCCGCATCACAGCCTGTTCAATTGCCTTGCCGGCCTTTACCTCGCCAAGATGTTCGAGCATCATACCGGCGGCGCATATGGCCGCGAGCGGGTTTATCACGTTCTTGCCCTTGTATTTAGGCGCGGAGCCGCCAATAGGTTCGAACATGGATACACCTTCCGGATTAATATTCCCTCCGGCGGCGATCCCCATACCCCCCTGGATCATGGCGCCAAGGTCAGTGATAATGTCGCCGAACATATTGTCCGTAACAACGACATCAAACCATTCCGGGTTTTTTACGAACCACATTGTTATGGCGTCCACGTGCGCGTAATCAACCTCTATGTCAGGGTATTCCTTAGCAACCTCATGGAAGGTCCTCTCCCAGAGGTCAAAGGCAAATGTAAGTACGTTCGTCTTGCCGCAGAGCGTGAGCTTGTTCCTTTTATTCCTCTTTTTGCAGTACTCAAACGCGAAGCGGATGCACCGCTCAACGCCTTTCCTGGTATTGATAGACTCCTGAACGGCAACTTCATCCGGTGTTCCTTTCTTAAGAACACCGCCCGCGCCGGCGTAAAGACCTTCGGTATTTTCCCTGACGACAACAAGGTCGATATGCTCGGGCCCCTTATCCTTAAGCGGGCATTCCACACCGGGATAAAGCTTTACCGGCCTCAGGTTGACATACTGGTCAAGCTCGAACCTGAGCTTTAAAAGGATGCCTTTTTCAAGTATTCCGGGTTTGACGTCTGGATGACCTATCGCCCCGAGATAGATAGCGTCATATTTTCGGAGCCCCTCTACCGCGCCATCGGGCAGGATTTCCCCGGTCTCTAAATACCGGTCTCCGCCAAAGTCAAAGTTCCGCGTTTCCAGGCGGAACCCGTATTTTTGCGCGCAGGCCTCAAGGACCTTCATGCCTTCAGCAATGACCTCAGGCCCTGTGCCGTCACCGGGTATGACAGCGATGTTGTAAGTTTTTGCCATTTTATTTCTCCTGGTATAATTTCATTATACTTGATTATCCACCCCTGCCGTTTTGCTTCGCAAACCGAAGCAGCAGGGGCAAGCCGATTTCTTAAGACGATTACACAGATGATTTTCTCTACTTTTTTCTCCCGTTAGTCCCCCTGTCCAGAAATTTGCAATTTCTAAGGGGATCACTTGTTAATTTTTCGTATCTTTAATATCAATCAACAATCCTCAATCAGCATTCGTCAATTGTATCTGGTGATCCCAACGGGACTCGAACCCGTGTTTTCGGCGTGAGAGGCCGACGTCCTGGACCACTAGACGATGGGACCATTAAATAATTTAAGTTTAAAGTTGGAAGTTAAAAGTTAAATAGTTCAACAACTTAACACTTCTAATTTATCACAGCCTGATATAAATATATAACCTGATAATTTTACCAAATACTGGTGACTAAATGAAACAGCGAGCTAAACGCGAGCGAATATGATAATGATCAGTTTTTCCTTACATTGTGCTTACCCGAAGGGTGACCACTAAATGAAACAGCGAGCTAAACGCGAGCGAATATGATAATGATCAGTTTTTCCTTACATTGTGCTTACCCGAAGGGTGACCACTAAATGAAACAGCTATGCGTGTGCAGGCGATCGCACAACCTGCTTTGCGATATTTACCTTGAGAACCGAATCCTTCATGAAATATGCGGGTGATTTGGTATCAGGTCCGGGGTTACCGCCGGCAAGTATGCCGGGAGCTCGAAAAATAGTGAAAAAATAAAGGATTTATGGGAAAATAAAACAGACGCTGAAGTTTGAAGTTCTTAATGAGGTAAGGCAGGAAGAATAAATGAATAGCGAGCCTGCCCGCGGTAGGCAGGCGGATGTGAGCGAATGTAATGATATGTTTTAGTCCCTACATTAGTGTTTCCCCTGGAAACACTAATGTAGGGAAGGAATCTGTTATTAATATGCGTTCACTAACCCCATAACAAGTCTGCGACTTGTAGACTACGGGGTGCACGTTCACTAAACGTTCATGATTCCCAAAGGGAAGATTAAATGCACAGCGAGCGAATGTGAGCGAATATGATAATGATCAGTTTTTCCTTACATTAGGTTTCCGAAGGGAACATTAAATGAAAGTTTTAAAAAAATTATTTTCTTCTCTGAATAGAGATAAAGTAAAATATATGGTTGCCGGCGGTGTTGCTGTTAACCTTTATGGAATAGAAAGGGCAACAGCCGACATAGATATTATTTTAATGCTTGATGACAGGAATCTTTCACAATTTGTCAAAGTTGCCAAAAAGCTTGCTTTAAAACCAAAAATGCCGGTAAAGATCGAAGATCTTATTGATCCGGATAAAAGAAAACGGTGGGCCAAAGATAAGAACATGAAGGTCTTCTGTCTCTATGATGTAAAAAATCCGTTTTTTCTTGTCGATATCTTTATCGAGATGCCCTTTAATTTTGATGAAGTCTACAGGCAAAGAAAGCGAATTAAATTTGAGGGCACGACAATCCCTGTAGTCCCAATGCACGAGTTGGTTAATATGAAAAAAAAGTCCGGCAGGCCCCAGGACAGGGCCGATATATTCTATCTTAAAAAGATCATGAAGGAATGGAAAGATGAAAAATAAAAAAACCTTTAATATATCCCGGAAAGAACCTTTTTTGTATTACAGGACTAAAGAAGATATAGAAACTTACCTGGAAAAACCTGTAAAACTAAAGCTCCAGTGGCTCGAGGCACAGATGGAGTTCTTCCATAAGGCCATGCCTGAAAAAGCGAAGAAGATAAGAGATAAGTTGAAAGAGGGACTGCTTTAATAAACCGCGAAATATTTTTTACACCACTTTAGCCCGGAGACGTGCCCCCCCAAGCTTCGATGGAAGTAAGTGAAGTTTGAAGACCTGACCCCGCACTTTTAAGCACTTTTAATGAATTTGTTATCGGTTTGTAATATTTCTGTAACAAATAAATTGTATAAAAGGGGAAGGTATGAAGAAGATCTTCTTAACTATTCTATTTCTTTCAGGTGCATTGGTTTTAAGTGCGGCCGCTCTTGCCGGCGAGACAATTAATGGTGCGGGTGCATCATTTCCTTATCCTGTTTATTCTGCGTGGGCATATGAATACAACAAGATTACCGGAGTTCGTCTCAACTATCAGTCAATCGGTTCTGGAGGCGGGCAGAGACAAATTGCAAACAGGACTGTTGATTTCGGTGCTTCTGATGCTCCACTGAAAACTGACAAGCTTAATGAATTAAAACTATTCCAGTTCCCTGCCGTTATTGGAGGCGTAGTTCCTGTTGTAAATATTCCGAACTTAAAAACCGGTGATTTAAGACTTGATGCTGAGGCTATATGTGAAATCTTCCTGGGTAAGATAGCGCACTGGGATGACAGGAAAATAAAGGAATTGAATACAGATGTGAAATTTCCTCATAAAAAGATTACCATTGTTCACAGGTCGGATGGTTCAGGTACAACCGCGATATTTACTGCATATCTCAGTGATTCATGTCCAGAATGGGAAGAAAAAGTAGGGGTCGGCAAGTCAGTGAAGTGGCCTGTTGGTATTGGCGGAAAAGGGAATGAGGGTGTTGCAAACTATGTTAAAAGAGTGAAATACTCCATCGGGTATGTAGAATTCGCCTATGCAAAGCAGAACAAACTCACCTATATACACCTTAAAAACCCTGCAGGTAATTTTATTGAGCCGAATTTTGAAACATTCCAGGCTGCGGCCGCAACAGGTGAATTTGATCCGAAAAAACATTTTTATCTCTGGCTTACAAATGCCCCGGGCAAAAATGCATGGCCTATTGCCGGAGCGACCTTTATACTCCTTGCAAGAGAACAGAAGGCTTCTAATATCAATACCGTTAAATTTTATGATTGGGCATTTAAACATGGTGATGAAACAGCTAAAAAGCTTATTTATGTGCCCCTTCCTGATTCGTTAAAGGATAAAATCAGGGCATACTGGAAAAATAATGGAATCTATTAGTGTCGTGTCAACCGTAAATTGACGGATAACCATGGTGTGCTGTCATTCCCGTGAAAACGGGAATCCAGGCTTGGGACAAGATGATACTGTTAATAATTCCTGGATTCCGGCTTTCAGACTCGTCAGATTCGCCGAGGCGAAAAGGACTGCCGGAATGACAAACAAGGCAGCCGACAGAACAAGCTTGACACGACACTGGGGGATAGGAAGCTTAAAGCACATAACATTTTTTAAGGAACGAATATTTGAAGATACTTCCCGGAAAGAATCCTGTTGATATAATATTTTCCGGCTTAACTGCTGTTGCCTCTGTTTCTGTCCTTGTCTTTGTTGCCGGAATTTTCATAGTATTATATTCCGAGTCATCCCTTTCTATGGAAAAGTTCGGTGTTCTGGAATTTCTTACCTCAACGGACTGGAATCCGGTAAAAGAATCTTTTGGAGCGGCAACAAGCATTTTCGGAACAGTGTTAACAACGATATTATCCCTTGTTTTTGCCATACCTGTTGCAATTGGTATTGCAATTTTTGTAACAGAGATCGCACCGGGTTTTCTCAAAGGCCCCGTAGGCATTGCCATAGAACTCCTTGCAGCCATACCAAGCATTATTTACGGCATGTGGGGACTTTTTACCCTGGCTCCCATCATGGCAGACTATATAGAGCCGGCTCTGCAGAACAGTATTGGTCAAATCCCTCTTGTTGGCCTTCTCTTTGAAGGTACACCAATGGGTATAGACATTCTGACTGCAAGCATCATATTAAGTATAATGATCATCCCCTTTACAGCAAGCATTGCAAGGGATGCCTTTAATCTCACCCCCGCGGTTGTTAAGGAGTCTGCCTACGCGCTTGGCAATACAAAATGGGAGGTGGTGAAAAATGTAGTTATCCCCTATTCAAAAACGGGTGTCTTTGGCGGGGTGGTGCTCTCCCTTGGAAGGGCGCTCGGTGAGACTATGGCAGTGGCCTTTGTGCTTGGGAACAATCATCAGATTACCAGTTCTCTCCTTGATGCCGCTTCCACTATTACTGTGACTCTTGCCAATGAATTTACAGAGGCAGATTCAGATATGTATCTCTCTTCCCTGTTTTACCTGGCGCTTATTCTCTTTGTCTTTAGTTTTATTACACTGGCTATTGCAAAAATATTTCTTTTAAAGGCTGAAAAGAGGTATTCAGGGTGAAGAGGGACAGAAAAAGGAGAATTCAGAACCTTATTGCACTTTCCGTGAGTACACTCGCCGCCTTTGCAGGCTTATTCTGGCTTATCTTTATTCTTGGAGACGTTCTCATTCACGGTATGGGCGCATTAAACATATCTCTCTTTACCAGTGACCCCGTACCTCCGGGGATTGATGGAGGAGGCTTAAGAAATGCCTTTGTCGGACAGCTCCTGATAACCTTCTTTGCAACACTGATAGGAGTTCCAACAGGAGTTCTGGGCGGGACATTTCTTGCAGAGTATGCACGCGGTAAGAAAATTGCGCGGGTCATAAGTATTCTCTCTGATATTATGGTAAGCGTGCCTTCTATAGTGGTGGGAACCTTTGTCTATGCGGTACTCGTAAAACCTTTTGGACATTTTAGCGGCTGGGCAGGGTCTGTAGCGCTTGCGATCATAATGGTGCCGGTTGTTCTGCGAACCACAGAAGATATGCTTACCCTTGTCCCGTGGACGTTAAGAGAGGCTGCTTTTGCATTAGGCGCCCCTTACTATAAAGTGATTATTCAGGTGGTTTACAGGGGTGCGGCAGCGGGGATTTTTACCGGGATATTGCTTTCAATCGCCCGGGTTGCAGGCGAGACAGCGCCTTTGCTGTTTACGTCCTTTAACAACTCATTTTTCTCTACAAATATGAATGAGCCCATAGCATCTCTTACAGTAACCATTTTCCAGTATGCAATGGGACCTTATGATAGCTGGCATGCGCAGGCATGGGCTGCGTCGCTTGTTATAACAATCTTTATACTAATCATAACAATTCTGGGCAGGGGTATAATCAGATGGAGATACGGGAGACGATGAGCGATAAAGTTGAGATTGAAGCAAAGAAACTTAATTTTTACTACCCGGGTGGTGTACATGCCTTAAAAGAAATCTCTCTGCTGATACCCAAGAATAATGTTACTGCCCTTATAGGACCTTCAGGCTGCGGAAAAACCACGCTGCTGAGGTGCTTCAACCGTATGCATGACCTCTATCCAGGCAATAGATATGAAGGGGAGATAATATTTAAAGAGATCGATATTCTCTCAAAAGATATTGACCTGATTGACCTCAGGAGCCGGATCGGCATGGTTTTCCAGAAACCTACTCCTTTCCCAATGAGCATATTTGACAATATTGCATATGGCCTGAGATTAAAGGGAATTAGAAAAAAATCCGACCTCTCTGAATGGGTTGAAAAGGCTCTTCAGAATTCAGCTCTCTGGGATGAAATAAAGGATAAGCTAAATATCAGCGCTTACGAACTCTCAGGCGGGCAGCAGCAGAGGCTTGTAATAGCAAGGGCATTGGCTGTTGAGCCGGAGGTCTTACTCTTTGATGAGCCGACCTCAGCCCTTGACCCGATCTCTACTGGCAAGATAGAGGAACTTATCGTTGAATTAAAAAAGACGATAACTATTATAATAGTCACCCATAATATGCAGCAGGCAGCAAGAATATCTGACCGGACAGGGTTTATGATGCTCGGTGAATTGATAGAATTCAACAGAACTGATACAATTTTTACAAATCCTTCTGAAAAATTAACTGAGGAATATATAACAGGGAGATTTGGATAATGGCAATTTTTGATGATGAGTTAAGGAACCTTAAGGCAAAGGCATTAAAACTGAGCTCAATGGTTGAGGCATCAATAAGGCGTTCTGTTCGCTCTCTTGTTCAGAGAAACAGCGACCTTGCAAGGGAAGTCATAAAAAATGACCATCAGATTAATGCGCTTGAGGTTGAGATAGACGAAGAATGCATAAGATTGATAGCACTCAGACAACCCAAGGCAGGAGATTTAAGGTTTATAACTATGGTAATGAAAATAACCACAGACCTTGAAAGAATAGGTGATCTGGCTGAGGACATATCAGAGCGGGCGATAGAATTAAATGAAGAGCCTCCGCTGAAGCCCTACATAGATATACCAAGAATGGCAGAAATAGCTGAGGGGATGTTGAGAGATTCTCTTGAATCATTAATAAAAAAAGATACTAAACTTGCTATGGATGTTATCGGGAGAGATGATGAGGTTGACAATCTAAATCTTCAGGTCTTTAATGAGCTCCTTTTGTTTATGATCGAAGAGCCTAAAAATATTTCGAGGGCTACAAGGATAACCTATATCTCGAAATATCTTGAACGCATAGCAGACCACGCCACTAATATCGCGGAAATGGTTATCTATATGGTTGAAGGCAAAATTATACGGCACATGAAAACTACCTGATGAAGATCCTTGTTGTAGACGATGAGCCTGATATTATAGAGCTTGTAAGATACAATCTCGTAAGGGAAGGCTTTTCTGTTGATTCTGCTGAAAGTGGTGAGCAGGTCCTGAGAAAAATACGTTCAGAAAGTTATGATCTCGTAATCCTTGACTTAATGCTTCCAGTAATTTCCGGCATTGAACTTTGTAAAATTCTCAGAAAGGATGAAAAAACCAGCAGAATCCCAATTATTATGCTTACTGCAAAAGCTGAAGAGACAGATAAAATTGTGGGTCTTGAGATAGGCGCGGATGATTATGTAACAAAGCCTTTTAGCCCGCGAGAATTAGTGGCCAGGGTAAAAGCTGTTTTGAGAAGGACAGATGAAGAACAAAGGGCACCTAAAGAGATGAAGACAGGTGCCCTTACTGTAAATTTCGATACTTACAGGGTAAGTGTAAAGGGTGAGCCTATAAAGCTCAGCGCTACAGAATTTAAAATATTAAAGTTTCTTGTGCAGCGAAAGGGTAAGATATTCAGCAGGGATCATCTGCTTGACGCAGTATGGAAAGGAGAGTCCTTTGTTACGCCGCGTACAGTTGACGTGCACATAAACCGCCTTAGAAGCCAGATAGAGGATGACCCGAAGGACCCAAAATACATCAAGACAATGAGAGGCGTTGGATATTATTTTTCAGGAGATAAAGATTGAAATTATCAAGAAAGATCATTGTCTTTTATGCGGTTTTGATCCCTCTTGTTTTTTTGCCTTTAGGGCTTTATCTTTCCACGAGCGTTAAAAATTATTTTGTGGACAGATTGGAAGAAAGTTTATTGATCCAGAGCAGGATGATTGTCGATGGACTCCCTTCACTTGAAAAAAATAAAAATCTCGATGTTTTTGCGGCAAGTATAAAAGCAAAAACAAATGCAAGGATCACCATTATATCGCGTGACGGCACTGTCCTGGCTGATTCAGACAAACCTTCGACTGTAATGGATAACCACCTGCAAAGACCTGAGATCCGAAAGGCTATGGTTAAGAGTTCCGGTAGAAGCATCAGGTACAGCGATACCGTTAAGAAAAATCTGTTTTATCTCGCAGTGCCGATCATGGATAATGGTGAGTTAAAAGGCTTTCTCCGTCTCGCATATCCGATGACTGATATCGAGAATGCACTGTACGCGATAAGAGAAAAAATAATCCTTGCTTCATTTTTAGCGCTTGCAGTTTCAATAATAATCGGTCTTTATCTGTCCGGTTCAATTACAAGGCGAATTAAAACTGTTGCCGAGGCCTCCAAAGATATTGCGAAAGGGAATTTCCATAGAAAACTCTTCATGCTTCCCGAAGATGAAATCGGAGAGCTTGGGAAAAATCTGAATATTATGGCCGAGGAACTTGAAATAAAGATGAAGAACCTTACAAAAGAAAAAACAATTCTGGAGACTGTGTTCAACACTATGCGCGATGGAATTTTTGTAACTGATGTAAAGGGAAATATCACCATCGCAAGTTCTGCCATTAACATGATGCTCGGTATTTCAGAGGACATCACAGGCCGGCCCTTTTTTGAGATTTTAAGAGATCCTTCTATTCAGGATGCTGTGGAGGAAGCAAGAGATTCAGAAAGTACAGCACTGAGAGAGATCGAAATTTTCCATCCTGCAAACAGACAACTGTATATCACAGTTACCCCGCTTCAGTCCAGTGTCCTGGGTGCCGGTTTTGTGATCATTGTGCACGATATTACAAAAATAAAACACCTTGAAACAGTAAGAAGAGATTTTGTCGCAAATGTATCACATGAGATCAAGACACCTATAACCGCAATAAAGGGCTTCGCAGAGACTCTGCTTGATGGCGCAGTAGATGATAAAGAAAAAGCTTACAAATATCTGGGGATAATAAAAGACCATAGTGAAAGGCTGAACAGCCTTGTTCAGGACCTTTTGACCCTGGCAAATCTGGATAAAGGAGAGGTACATCTCAATCTTGAGAAGATCGATGTTAGAGAGCTTGTTGATCTGATCTTTCTTACACTCAGGGAAAAAGTTTCATCAAAAGACATAAAACTTTTGAATGAAATACCAGATGGATTTCATGCCATCGCGGCAGACAGAGACAAACTGACGCAGATTTTCTTAAATATTATTGATAATGCGATTAAATTTACTGAATTCGGGAGTGTTGTTGTTAAGGCTGACACAAATAATGACATCAAAATATCAGTGGAAGATACGGGTATAGGCATAGGAGCAGGCGATATTTCAAGACTCGGCGAGAGATTTTACAGGATAGACAGCGCAAGGTCAAGGGCTTTGGGAGGAACAGGCCTGGGACTCGCGATTGTTAAACATCTTGTGCAGTTACACGGCTGGGAAATGGAAATACAAAGCGAAGCAGGGAAGGGAACCAGGGTTATTTTAACTATTCCTGAAACTTGACAGTAGAGATTATAGAGTTCCCGTATAGCTGTGCACGGGACAGGCGCCAATATACTTCGATATCCCCCGACTTAAATAATAAAGCTCAGAATCTTTTTTTTAGAAATCCTGAGCTTGGACTTCGACCGAGCTCAGTCGAGGTCTCGAAAAATGGCTGCGCTCCTCAAATCAGCGCAAACCCTTCGATAAACTCAGGACTTAAAAAAAATAAGGTGGTGAGGAGTTCGACTGAGGCTCACTCGAAGTCTAAATGCAAGAAACCAGACCTGACCCCACAAAGTTCGCTCTGATTACAGCCTTAAAAACTCAGAGGGTGTCATTATTTTTATCCCTTTGTATTCTTTTAGCGGTAGAAGATGATTTTTATCCCCTGTAACAATACAGCCTGCTTTTACGGTGACAGCGCATTCAAGGATTTTATTGTCAGAAGGGTCATTGCTAATTATGGAAAGGGAGATGTCCGGATTGACCACTGTAGCAATATTTTTTATGTATGTGATAGTTTCTGATATCTGTTTTTTTGACCACTTAAATTTTCCCTTTAAAATAGTCTTTAGTTCTATGATAATATTTTTTGAAATTACTAACTCAAAAGAACCCAGTGCCGCAAGTCTTAAAATCTCTTCGCAATTACCGCCAAAAAGTATAGCTGATATATAAACATTTGTATCAAGAACTACCTTCAATTCTTTGCCTTGCGATATTTATGTATAAGCTCATCAATCTCTTTATCTGTTGATATACCAAGTTCTTGAGATGTTCTTAAACCCCACTGCCGTATCTGCTGCCAGCGCTTATCATTTATGTATTTTCGCAGGGCTTCCCTGAAAAGTTCACTTTTTGTCCTGTTCTCATCTTTTACAAGACGCTCCACCTCTTTAACCATTTCAGGCGGAAGGGAGAGAGTTAAAACTTTTGTTGTTCTCATGAGACACCTCCCTGGTATTTCTTAGTAATACTATACATTATTTTGTGAATGACTGCAAGGTTCACTGCAATCTTAGGGTTGATAGAGGAAAACAGGACAGGCATGTGGGTTTAGACTTGACAGGCTACTTTCAGGTCAATTAACCAGATAATAATTTATCAGTATTTTTGGTAAGTCAATAGTCATGTCTGACCCCCGCCCGTCCTGTCTCTTTTACTTTTTTCAATAGCACTAATAATTTTATCCACATATAGGCAAGAATCGGCCTTGATTTGATGTTCCCAAATCCTAACCACTTCCCACCTATTTCGCTTTAAGAAAGCGGTGGTCTTTTTATCTCTTGCCCGATTGCGCTCTATTTTGTCACGCCAAAAATCATTTTTAAGTAAATGTTTCCATCTTGGGTATTGCCAGCCGTGCCAAAAGTCACTGTCTAAAAAAACACTGACTTTAGTCTTATCGAAGACTATATCTGGTTTTCCTTTTATGTCGGCAACATGCGTACGGAATTTATTGCGGGTGGATTTTCGTAACAGCTTTATGAAGACTTCTTCAAATTTAGTATTTTTTGAGCGGATTTTAGACATCAAAGAAGAACGCTTTTTCTTGGTAATTCTATCTTCTGTTCGTTCTTTTTTAAAATTCCGGCCAGCATAATTTTTAATCTTTATTCTCATGGGTCAAACTCTAATCCATATTTACCCATTTCTTCCTTCACTAAAGAAGACACGTCTCTCTTGCCTAATCTTTCAGCGAAAAGGTGAATTATAAACTGCCTTTTATTCTTAAGCGCCAAACTAGCGTTATCTATAACAGCCTCGCACCATTTATCAACAATTGTGTATTGTCCAATATCTTTGTCGAGCTGCCAATAATATTTAGTGTCTTCTGGCGACATATTCTTAACGACTGATAAAACAGAAGAAAACTTTTCTTCAAGATATTGGAATATTTTTGGAATCTTCTTGTAATTAACGCCTTTTATTGTATATTGTATCTGGCCACCTGCCGTAAAAATATCACGAACAGCGGGGATAACCACGCCATGTTTAGCGGCAAGCCATGGAAGCAATCTTTGAAACTTGGTCGTCTTATTGCTGAATATTTCCGGGAATAAAGCCATTGCTTCTACTCTGACGCTATCCTGTGTTTCGGAATCTAACTGCCTCCACATCGAAACGATAGGCTTTAAAACTCTATCCTGAGAATCAACACCTTCCATCCACCAGGTTTCTTCACCGGGCTTAGCCAATTGTCTGTAGTAATCCACAATTGGTCTTACTGGTTTTTCTAAGCATCGCAATTCGTCATACGCTATATTCATCTTATCGAAAATAGTTTCTCCTTCGCCTAAATCCATATTGATTTGATATCTTGGCGAGTGAGTAACAGCTATTTCATAAAGACATTCATGGTATGGCCTATATTTCACGTTAAAAACACCACCAAACTTAGCAAAAAACAAATATATTCTTTCAACGCCGTCTTGACGGGTACTTTCTAAAACGCTATTGCCTGTAGATACCCATTTATCCGCGGTTGTTGTTTTTACCTCAATACCGTAATATTTTCTGGCGATAATATCGGGAAAGGCATGAAGGCCGGTTTGTTCTATTTTGTCCTCAAAAATAGTTCCCTTAGCGGCTTTTTTAGCGCTCTCGCACACTAAAGTTTCAAACTCAATAGCCTTTGTTTTTTTTAATTCCTCTGGATTGCTTTTGAAACGTTTAAGAATAACGTCTCGAGTTTTTCGCAATAATACGACAAAATCAATCTCTGACACATCATCAACACGAGCACAAATCATACTTCAATTTCCTTTGTAAATTATTATCAAGAAACGTTTGAATGGCTTTGGCCACATGCCAACCAAGCACCGGGGGAACAGCATTTCCTATTTGCTTGTAAGCGCTTGAGGTCGATGGATAAAAAATAAAATCATCTGGAAATGATTGAATTCTCGCCGCTTCCCGCGCGGACAATCTGCGTTTTCCGTTCCATAACCACTCAATATTTCCATGATGTTCAGCCCGCATTGTTGGCCCGGGTCTCTCTCTGTCAATCTTATTATTCCCTTGACCATTATTTTTTTTAGCCTTGGACCAATAATGATTAGGAAAAGATCCTTCTTTTTTATCAACGAAATCCGCTATGGCTTTCTCAACAGATATCCATGTGTTTTTGTTTGAAACAGGCTTAGGATGTTCAAAGGGCGGCAAAACGTCTTTTCTTGTTCCCACAAGAATCACTCTTTCTCGATTTTGAGGCACTCCATAATCCGCCGCGAGATATAGATTTGGAACAACATTATACCCTAATGCCTCAAAATCTCTGATGATAGTCTTTATGGCTTCTCCGTTATTTATCGTAAGCAATCCTTTGACGTTCTCCGCTACGAAAATATATGGATTAGTTCTTTTTATAACCTCAATCATACTACGGTATAAAACGCCGCGCTCACTGGTAAAACCAAGCCTTTTACCAGCATGACTGAAATCCTGACAAGGGAACCCCCCTAAGACTATATCCACGTTTCCAGGCAAAGGTTTATCAAGCAAGGAATTTTGTTTAACGCTGTTAAGAATTTGAGTTATATCCCCACAAACGATATGATTACCAAAATATTTCTGGAAAGTTAAACAAGCGTCTCTATTAAAATCATTAGCCCACTCGACATTAAAATTTAGCTTCGGATAAGTTTTACCTAAAAACTTGAACCTGCCTCTAAAGCCTAAGTCCAAACCTCCGCAACCGGAGAAAAGAGAAACAATACTATAAGACAGTTTTTCTCGCATAATCACCCTTAAATATTTGTATTATATCAAACTTCTCATAAATCTCGTAATAAAAACATGATTACTTGCCTTTGTTAACGTATCCTTTATTCCTCATGGCCTGATTAACAGATTTGCCAGCTACTTTTACATTAGCGACGTCTCTTCCATAAGATTTACCCGCTGTATTATATGAAATAGTTTTACCGCCAATACGCTCGTTCAATTCATTCCTCGCTTTTGCCCCGCCCTGCGTCCCTAATTCTGGCGCTCTTACATTAGCAAGCCGTATAGCCTTACCTCCCTTAACCTTAAAAGTATCTCCATCAATAACTCGTGTTACTTTCCCTTTTGACATTTTTAAACCTCCTTTTTTCGCCGATATTATATTTCCGGCATTGATTTAACAACAATGCCTTGTATTCTAAAATCTCTTTCTAAAACTATAGGACAATGCTCAGGGTTTGTTGAGTCTGGTTCTAGAATGATATGATCTTTATGCGACCGTAACTTCTTTATGGTTGCTTCATCATCTATCAACGCCACAACCATATTGCCATTATTAGCTGTCACTTGCTGGCGTACTAACACTAAATCGCCGTCATTTATTCCCGCTTTATTCATACTATCTCCAACCGCTCTAAGTATAAAGTATTTATAGGGCGGCTTCGCTATTTTTTCAGAAACTACAATCTGCTTTTCAATATTTTCTTCAGCTAAAAACGGAACCCCACAAGGAATATAACCTACCACAGGAACTTTAACCGTCTTACTTGAATTATTATGATCATATGGCGATTTAAGAATTTTTATATTTCTGGCTCCTTTGCCTCGTTTTATATATCCGCCTTTTTCAAGAGCATCTAAATACTGAGCGATACTCCGGGGAGATTTTAAGCCCATCATTTTAAGAATTTCCCGATTTGTAGGCGGAATTTTTTCTCGCCGGATATAATTCGCTAAAATATTGAAAAATTCTTCTTGTTTTTCAGTTAATTTTAATGCTCTATCCATATATACAAAATTATATACAAACAATCCGAACATGTCAAGTTAATATTAAGATCAATTCAATACTCCGCACCGGGCAGTCACAGTCGGTCGGCTACAATCTGCGATTTTCGCTACGCCCTTTATGCGTCTGCCTTACCAAACGATACAGAAAACCTATATTTTTTTCGCCGCCAAGATGGATTTACTCTTTCATTAAAAACAATATTTTTTGCGCGAAGCGCAAAGCCCGAAGAAAGCAGGTGCCTGAGGAAGGCTACTTTACAGCGTAACGCAATCACCGCTTAGCTGGTTTGGCGTGGCTCTGAGCGCAGGAAGCGGAATCCCGACGCAATCGGGATGAAGACCGAGCACAGAGACTGCTTGTACAAGCGAGCGGCCCAGCGTGTAAAACGTCAAGCATAATTCCCGAGCGGGAATTATTATTATCGCTCAACAGATTTCTGGTAAAACTGTAACCGTTGATGTGAAGGCTCGTGATGTGTACGGCAGAGCAGTCGCCAACGTAAAAATTGGAACACGCTCAGTAAGCGTTGCAATGAAAAAAAGAACAAAAAAGAAATAGTAGCATATCCCATACAATTGATATAGCATTGCTTAACAATTGCTTCATATCAACAGGATTAACCAAACTACTAAGTTAAAAAAGTGGATCAAGGTGACAGCTCCCTTGAAGTGGGTTTGTGAGACCAACAGGAACTGTTGATCTTAAAGCTTTTGTCAATAAAGGAATATTTATACAGATTGGAAAAGCAGGAAGAGGAATTGCCTATTGCCCCCCTATTTAAGACGGGAAAATTAATAACTGGAATTCATCATCAACTACGACATTAAGTATCGTATGGGGATTGACAGTCAGGAGTAAGCTTGACATTGCCCCAATTAATTTGTAATAATAGTACAAATTATACAAAGTCTTGGGAGGGGAGGTGTAAAAGTATGGCTGGTGAATCTAAATCATTTGGAGATTTTTTCAAAAGCCTCAGAAAAAAGAAAAGGATAACTCTGAGAGAGTTTTGTATTAAGGCTTCAGCTGACCCTGCCAATATAAGCCGTCTTGAGCGCGGCGCAATGCCTCCTCCTCAGGATACTGATATACTTGAACGATATGCAAAAACGCTTGGGATTAAAGCAGGCAGTGATGACTGGTATACCTTTTTCGATTTAGCTGCTGCTGATCATGGAATAATACCAAAAGACATCATGTCTGATAGTGAGGTCGTCAAGATGCTTCCCGCATTTTTCAGAACATTACGGGGACAAAAGCCGACTGAGGAAGAAATGCGTAAGTTAGCAGCTAAGGTTAAGAGAAGTTAACATCCAATGTTAGACCCAAAAGAATTTAAGTCTCCATTCATAAAAATCGAGGACATAAGAACATCAGCCGATGAATTTCGTGCTAAATATTGGCCCCAGGATACTATCCCTGTTGATATCTTTGATATTATTGAATTCGGATTGGATATAGAAATTCGTACCATCCTCAATTTACGTGAGGCTGGAGATGTAGACGCTCTTTTACTCGGTGATCTTAAGACAATAGTTCTTGATCAGAACGACTTCTTGAACGACCGTGCTCAAAACAGGCTTAGATTCTCTATAGCTCACGAAATCGGCCACGTTGTCCTTCACTCCGATGTATTCAAGAAGATTAGTTATTCTTCAATTGAAGAGTGGATACAGTTCTTTCAAAATATTCCGGAGGATCAATATACATGGATAGAACAGCATGCATATGAATTTGCAGGTCGTTTGCTCGTGCCCAGAGAAAAACTGATAGAAAAGTTAAATGATACTGTATTAATAGCAGAAAATGCAGGCTTTGACTCCTGGGACACTTCCGGTGAATCTACACGGGAGTATATTGCTCATGCAATAGCACCGGGTTTTGAAGTATCAGCGCAGGTAATTGAAAAACGCTTGATAAGAGAAAATCTCTGGCCGCCACCAACAGCTAAACAAACTCCATGAAGTCTTAGATAAAAAACAAAAACGCACAAGGGTTAAGAACCTGGATCTTGGCCTGAATTTATTAGATACAATTTAGACGCAATTTAGACAAAGCTGCTCTATAAACACTTGAAATATAAAGAATAAACCGGTTGCATTTAGATACAAAATCAAGGTTGTTATCGCTTCAATTAAGATATAAGCATTTAATAGAAAGACTCGATGAACATTGTGCTAATTAATCAAACTGACTCTACCTACCCCTCTTCGTTTAAGAAGTACTTTACTGATAATGCTCAAAAAACAATAGCTGCCATTGGTAATCCCAACATCTTGCAAAACAAAACCCTTGCTATTTTCAGCTCAATAAAATGCCCCGGCAAAATTATTTTGAAAACATATGACATGATGCGTCAATTACGAGATTCTGACATGACAGTCATCAGCGGATTCCACTCGCCAATGGAGCGTGAATGCCTTAACATTTTATTGCGTCAGAAACAACCTGTGATTATCTGCCCTGCGCGTAGTATCGAAGAAATGAGAATAAAGAAGGAATACAAAACAGCATTAAAAAGAAGGAAGGTTGCTCATTTTGTCCCCCTTTGAAAAAAACACAATCGTATTTCATCCGAGCTCTCAAATAAACGGAACTTATTCATTAAAGATATTGCAGATGAAGTTCTTGTGCCATATGCTGCTCCTGGAAGCAAAACGGAAACACTCTGTGTAGATTTAATTAAAAAAGGCAAAAACATAAAGACATTTGAAAGTGAATATAATAAAAGACTTATTGAATTAGGTATAGAGACAATTTAATTTTTTCGCCGCCAATATTCAAAAAACAATAAATAATTTTTGCGAGGTTTCCCGTAAATCCCGATTTGTCGGGATACGGCTCAAGACTATGCCCTTCGAGACCTCGACTGAGGCTTCGACAGTGAGCTCAGCCGAACTGCTCGGTCGAAGTCCAGGCTCAGGGCCATGCTTGGACAGTCCCAGCAATAATGCTGAGCCTGTCGAAGCATGGCTGCGCACTTCAAATTAACTCGAACCCTTCGATAAACTCAGGACTTAAAAAAAATAAGGTGGTGAGGAGTTCGACTGAGGCTCACTCGAAGTCCCTGTCGAACCGCTTTATCTCGATAATTTTACCAAATACAATACACAAATGCAAAAGAGGCCTGAAAAAATGAACCCTTCATCCCGTAGTCTAAGTCCTAATGGACTTTACGGGACACCCGAAGATTTACCCCGTACCCTATGTGGTTTACGGGGCTCGCCCCTCACTCGCCCTTTCAGGGCTTCGCTCAGGGCGTGCGTCCTCAACCTCGCCTGCTTTTTTAATGGTGAGCAAGTCGAACCATATTTTCACATGGGGGCGTCGCTAATAAGGAAGACAGGCTCGGTTTCGTCCGCCCAGCCTGACTGACGGCTGGCTGAGCCACATTCCCCACCCTACCACCCTTTAGAAATAGCCATCACCTTAAAATATTCATCACCCTTACGCCCTGTCGGGCGTAAAGGACACAAGACCAAAAGACTTCATCCTTTCGGTGAAGACATTTGCCCCTGTCGGGGTGCGTCTTGCTTGATGAATATTTGTCCCCCGCCCGACCCATCTGTCTCGGCGCTCTGACTGCATCCCGATGTATCGGGATTCCGTTTCATGTGCTCCGAGCCCGCTTCCCCTTTGAATAAAGTTGATGATTATTGCTTTTTTCTTTAAAATGGAGAAAGTTTGGAGAAAATTTAATGCTAATAGATAACAAAACAAAAACTGAGGGCAATGAGCACTCTACCGTATACGATTTTCTGATTAACTATATCGAGCAGGGAAAAGTTGATATCGTCACCGGATATTTTTCGGTTAATGCGCTTGCCAGAATAAAAGATGAAATAAATAATCCTGAAAGATTTCGCATGATCCTTGGGAATTTGCTGAGAGAAGATAATCAGCAAGATAAAACTATCAACTTATTAAGTGACAGTCTGGGGATTGAACAGGTTTTACAATTAGGGCTTTCTGCAAAAAAAGCGGTAGATTATCTTAAGCAGGAAAAAGTACAGGTAAAAACCATTCAACGAAATTTTTGTCATGCCAAGACCTATCTGTACCATGATCCGGACACTCGTAAGAATTTTCATATTATAGGGAGTTCCAACTTAACGGATGCAGGTTTGGGAATCAGAGAGTCAGGCAATATTGAATTAAATTCAGCAAGTACCGGTAATAACAATGATTTTCTGGAATTGAAGGAATGGTTCAAAAATCTGTGGAAAAGCAGTATAGCATTAGATCAAATTGAACTGCCGGATAAGTCAATAATCAGTGTTAAAGAACATCTCATTAATCTTATAAGAGATCTGTATCAGAGATATACCCCGTTACAGCTCTATTACAAGGTTCTTTATGAACTATTTAAAGATGATTTATTATCGCTTTCTCTTGATCCTGAATTCAAGAAAGAGATAAATCATTTAGAGGATACAGTTATATATAAAATCCTCTATTCCTTCCAGAAGACAGGGGTAATCAGCCTTATTAAAATGCTTCAAAGAAATGACGGCGCTATTCTGGCTGATGCCGTAGGATTAGGCAAAACATGGACTGCCCTGGCTGTTATGAAGTATTTTGAAACAAAAGGGTACAGGATAGTCTTGTTCTGCCCGAAAAAACTGGATGCGAACTGGAGACAATACCTTGAAGGTCATCGCTCAAAATTTGAAAGAGACAGATTGAAGTATACGATCCGTTATCATACTGATTTGCAGGATGACAGATTAGAGTCATATCAGGATGGCTACAAAATAAGTACATTCTTTCAGGGCAATCCTAAGCTGTTGGTGGTAATTGATGAGAGTCACAATCTCCGAAATGATAAATCTTCCCGCTACAAATTTCTGGTTGATAAGATCCTAAGGTCAAATAAAGAGGTAAAGGTGTTACAGCTATCTGCTACTCCGATTAATAATAAGCTTATTGACGTGAGAAATCAGTTCAAATTGATCGTAAAAGGGCATGACAATGGTTTTAAAGAGACAACCATCGAGGTCGGTAGTTTAGAAAGTATATTCCGGACAGCTCAAAAAGATTTTAAATCATGGCAGGAAAAAGAGAACAGAAAAATCAGTGACTTTATTCAGATGCTGCCGCAAAAATTCTTTTCTCTTACTGATGCATTGATTGTTGCAAGAACAAGGAAATTGATAGAGAGTGAGTTTGGCGGCATGTCATTTCCTAAAAAGGAAGACCCCGAAAATGAATATATTAACCCTGAAAACATTGGTAATTTAAAGACTTTCGAGGAATTGTTAAACGCAATTGAGTCGATTAACCTCATTGCGTATATGCCTCATAAATATACAAAAAAAATAACACCCGAGAGCGTGCTGAAAGATGAGGTCCAGCGTGAGGGTTTTCTGGTAAAGATGATGTACATTCTCTTAATGAAGCGTCTTGAGTCGAGCTGGTACTCATTTAAAAATACAGTAAATAATATTTATGACCATCACACTAACGTTTTACAGAAGGTTGAAAATTTCATTAATGCAAAAGAAGATACAGTTCTTGAAGATGAGATATCAGAGCAGAATAATTTTGAAGACGACCTTGAGGAAACATCTGTTGAGTTTACCGGCGCAGGCGATGAAACAGAGGGGCTCGAAGAATTTACTCTTGGTAAAAAGAATCCAATCAGACTTTCAGATATCAGGTACATTGATATGTTTAAGAGGCATCTGGAAGATGATATTACCAGGTTGGAAAAACTCAAATCAAATCTTGAGCTATTTGAAAAAAGCCTGAGAGAGAATAAGGTAAAGGATATTAAATTAGAAAAGCTTATTGAACATATCGAGAAGAAAAGAAGAGCGCGCGAAAACCAGAAAGTGATAATATTTACTGTCTTTACTGATACTGCACTGTATTTATATAAACGGTTAATTAATAAAGGATATTCAAATATTGCCTGCGTATCAGGCACACAGTCCAAAACCGATTACGGCTATAGCGGGAAAAAGTTTGAGGGGATATTAGAGCGTTTTGCTCCATACACCAAATTGTATAAAGAAAAAGATTGGAGCTATTTATATGAAGAAAAAGGGATCTTAGAGCCAGAGAGTTTTGAAGATTGGAAAAATATCATAAAAAAGCATGATCCTGATACGTTAAAAAAATTAGAAGAGCCTCTGGACATCCTGATAGCCACAGACTGTTTAAGTGAAGGTCAAAACCTGCAGGACAGTGATTGTGTTATTAATTACGATATTCACTGGAACCCTGTCAGAATCATTCAGCGAATGGGCCGTATAGATCGTCTTGGCTCACCCAATCAAACCATTAAAGGAATAAATTTTTGGCCCGGAAAAAACTATGAAGACTACCTCAGGCTTAAGGCAAGAGTTGAAAACAGGATGGCTGCCATGTCTGTTGTCGGCGCTGAGATTGATGAGAAGATGACACCTGAGATTGAAAAGATTGTTGAAAACAACCCCATAGTTAGCAGACAGACGGAAAAAATGCTCAATCAGATGCAGTTCACATGGGAAGATGTTGAGACCAGCGATGAAAGTCTTAGCCTGGATGATTTATCGTTGGAGCAGTTCAGACAGGAACTATTTGATATGTTTCAGAAGAACAGGGAGTCCTTTGATAAAATGCCCAACGGCATCTTCACGGGCTTTAAATCTGAGCCAAACGAGAAATATACTGAATTACCAAAAGGTGTTATCGCATTATTGGGTTATCCCAAAAAGCCTGATGACGCCGATACACATAAGTATAATGAATTTCATCTGCTGTATTCACACGCGAAAGGATTTTCTACATACAATAACAATCAGGAAATACTCGGCATATTAAGAAAGCATAAAGACAATATCAGGTATGTGCCTGATGATGTTGAAAATGGTGATAAGGAAGCCCTTCAAGAATTAAGCAATAGAATCAAATTATGGGTGGAGGGGCAGGTGTCAAAAAAAGCTGTTGAGGATATTCAGGGTATATTTGAAGATGGTGTTCCTAAGAAAAAAACATCAGAAGAAAAGAAATTGGAAGATAAATTTAAACCCGGCAATTTTGACTTAATAACGTGGTTTGTGGTGTCGGAGTAATATAGGTCACATGAGTAATAAGGATTTCTGTGAAATATAAAATCTTTATCAGCAGTGTTCAGGGTGAATTTAAGCAGATTCGTCTGGATTTAAAGGCCTTTCTCACTGGCGATGCGGTACTGCACCGGTTTATCTCCGAAGTTTTTCTTTTTGAAGAGCTTCCCGCAAGGGACCAGCGCGCTGATCGGGTTTATCTTGAGGAAGTGGAGCATTGTGATATATATATCGGAATCTTTGGTAACGAATATGGCAATGAGGACCCAAACGGATTATCACCAACTGAACGCGAATACAACGAGGCTACAAGATACCGGAAAACCCGGCTCATCTATGTATGGGGTCCAGACGATAAGAAACGTGATCCTAAAATGAAGAAACTTATCAGCAGGGCCAGCGGCGAACTCGTCCGCCGCCGTATCGAAGACGTTAATGCCCTCACCTCAGAAGTTTATGCAAGTCTTATTGACTACCTTGACGGCATGGGCGCGCTCCACGTGCCGCCCTTTGATACAGCCGTTTGTAAGGGTGTGACAGTGAAAAATCTCTCGCTAAAGCGTGTCGAGTGGTTTTTAGAGACTGCCCGGAGGGAGCGAGCTTTTCCGCTCAAGCGCAATACCACGACAAAGGCGCTTCTCACTCATTTAAATCTGATACATCGTGAAAAACCGACCAACGCAGCTTTGCTGCTTTTTGGAACAAGTCCCCAGCGATTTCACCGGACAGCAGAGACCAAATGTGTACATTGTCATGGTACAGAGTATCGACGTCCGTTCGCGTCTCAGCAGATTTACTCCGGTGACCTTTTCGAACAGTCAGACCAGGCCCGTGATTTCGTACTCTCCAAGATTAACAGGGCCGTTGGCGTTCGCTCAGAAAGCAATATTGCACCTGCTGCATATGAATTGCCCCCAGATGCTGTCGGAGAGGCGGTAGTCAATGCCATTGCCCACAGGGATTACAACAGCAACGCATCTGTTGAGGTCCGCCTCTTTTCTGACCGCCTTGAGGTCTGGAACCCGGGAAGACTGCCCGGAACCCTGACGTTCGACGATCTGCGTACAGATCACCCGTCTGTGCCAAACAACCCCCTGATTGCCGAATCCATGTATCTTGCAAGGTATATTGAGAAAGCGGGTTCAGGCACACAGAAAATGATAGAGCTTTGTCTCGAAGCCGGACTCCCCGAGCCGGAGTTTGAAC
The DNA here is from genome assembly GCA_002897775.1 of bacterium BMS3Bbin08. GTDB lineage: Bacteria > Nitrospirota > Thermodesulfovibrionia > UBA6902 > BMS3Bbin08 > BMS3Bbin08. The sequence continues at coordinate 30,302 of BDTR01000043.1, forward strand.
AGCGCAGCGGCTCATTCGTTATTACCCTGTGGCGCGACTGGCTGACTGCGGAAGTGCTGGAGGGATACAACCTTAACGAGCGGCAGTTGCGAGCTGTTGCTGTGGCAAAAAACAACGGTAAGATCACCAACTCTGGCTATCAGGAAGCTACTGGGGCCAGTAGGCCAACAGCGATAAGAGACTTAGCCGAGTTAGTTGACAAAAGTATTTTCGTACGCCTCGGCAAGGCGCGTGGCGCCTTTTACATTATTGCCGGAAAACGACTCAATAATGACTCAAATGACTCAGTCTCAGGCAAAAGGAAAATGACTCAGAAATGACTCAAATGACTCATCTCAACCAGGCCACCATGATGCGAAAGAGCAACAAAGGGCTCAATGGGAACCCGTCATAAACCCGTTAAACCCATCGCAAAGGGGCCAAAGGAGCCATGAATTCAGGAAGCTTACAAACAGGACATAAACTGGACAAACCGGACAACTAATTTGCAGGAGGCTCTGCAAATAAATAATAAATCATTATAATTCAAATATTTGTTAATGTTTTAATTGTATGAAACAGACAACTCGGATAAACCTGACCATTTTCAATAACAACCTCTTCGAATCTGGCACTGAGTTCTTCAACCAGTTAGGGATCA
>BDTR01000044.1 GCA_002897775.1 bacterium BMS3Bbin08
ATATCTGCATGCGTCCATTGAGGTCCGGGCGGTCAACAAGAATCTGCCGGTCGAAACGGCCCGGACGCAGCAAGGCGGCGTCAAGGACTTCAGGCCGGTTTGTCGCCCCCATAATAATAATACTGATCCGGGGATCAAAACCGTCCATTTCGGCTAATAACTGATTCAGGGTATTTTCTCTCTCGTCAAACCCTCCAACAAAGGCGCCTTTCCCACGACTCTTGCCTACAGCGTCCAATTCATCAATGAAAATAATACAGGGCGCTTTCTCCTTGGCCTCTTTGAAAAGGTCCCGTACGCGTGCCGCGCCTACACCGACGAACATCTCAACAAAGTCAGAGCCGCTCAGACTGAAAAAAGGAACACCCGACTCTCCGGCTACAGCTCTTGCAAGCAGGGTCTTGCCTGTTCCCGGAGGACCAACCAGTAAAACGCCCTTAGGCAATTTCGCGCCCAGACGGGTATACTTTTCAGGATTTTTCAGGAAAGACACAATCTCTTTCACTTCAGCTACTGCTTCATCAATGCCGGCAACATCCTCAAAGGTTATTTTGTTTTTAGTATCTTCCGCATAAATTTTGGCTTTGTTTTTCCCGACATTTAAAACGCCGGGCCCGCCGCCCATACGGCGGACTAAAAACCCCCAGATAAGAAAAAGAAAGCCAAAAGGAAGAATCCAGTTGAGAAAAAGATTTTTCAGCCAGGCTGATTCGATTTTTCCCCGGTAATCCACACCGTGGGCCTGAAGGTCATCCAGTAATTTCTTATCATCAAGACGGGTTACTGTAAATTGCAGTTTTTGCCGTTTTACCTCATCTTCACGCTCCTTTTCAAATTCCTTCCACTTCAGTCGCCAGGGGGTATGCTTTGGTTCTGGTGTCAATACGCTTTTTTCATTTGTCACCTGCTTCTTTTCACCGGGCTTTTCCCCTGAACCTGACGACTTCATCGACCCATAAATTTTTTTCTCCTTTATGACAACGCTTTCAATTCTATCGGCAGCCAATCGGTCGCGGAACTCTTTGTAAGATATGTCTTTTGTTGCCGTACCGGAGAAAAGAACAGAGTCCATCAGCAATATTGCCCCAAAAACTATCAGATAGTACCAGACTGAAAACTTCGCCCTTTTCTCCATGATTTTTTATTCTCTTTCTTAAATGAGATATGTAATGTCTTTTACTTTAATCAGGTAACGCCCGTTAGAAATTCGTCTCTCTACAGGATAAACCCATGTGTTTGCGCAAAAGGACTGCCGCAAGTCTGCCTGCGGCAGGCAGGCAGCGGGGCTTTCTAACGGGGTAAATCTATACAACCGATTTCAGGGCCTCATGGTAAAACTTCGTCACATATTCCTTTACCATTCTGCGGGCGCTGAATGCGGCCCCTGTATTTTTTATTGCCTCTTTCATGATCTTCACCCAGCCATGTGGTATACCGTTGTCATCCAGTTCGTAATACAGAGGGATTATCTCTGACTCAATAAGAGTATAAATTGATTCAGCGTCACTTTCATCTCCCCTTCCGGTAACTGCCCATCCGTTCTTACCATTATATCCCTCTATCCACCACCCGTCCAGTATACTCAGGTGCGGCACTCCGTTGAGGGCGGCCTTCATGCCGCTGGTTCCGCTTGCCTCCATTGGAGGTACGGGGTTGTTGAGCCAGAGGTCTACGCCATGTACCATGTATTGCGCCAGTTGTTCATCATAGTTCTCAACAAAGGCAATCCTTCCTCCAAAATCAGGGTTATCAGCGAAATTGAATATGCGCTGGAGTATTCTTTTCCCTTCGTCATCAGCAGGGTGGGCCTTGCCGGCAAATATGATCTGGAGAGGTCTCCAGCGGTCATTCAGCAGTTTCTTAAGCCGTTCCGGATTATGGAATATCAGGTCTGCTCTTTTGTAAGTCGCAAAACGGCGGGCAAAACCTATTGTCAGCGTCATCGGGTCCAGCAATGTACCGCCGGCTACAACATTCAGTGGACTCGGCCTGTCTTCCACCCAGCGTTTTCTCGCCCTCTCGCGGATAAAATTAATCAGTTTTATCTTGACCCATATGTATGCCTGCCATAGCTCTTTATCAGGAATATCATCAACAGACTCCCATATATCCGGACTGTCATGATCTTTCAGCCAGCCTTCACCAAGGTATTTATTGAAAAGAAGTTCCATCTTCGGCTCTATCCATGTAGGGACATGGATACCATTGGTTATAGAATCAATCGGCACGTCTTTTTCTTTACGGTCAGGCCAGAGCGGCTGCCACATTTTGCGGGCGACCTCGCCATGCCTTCTGCTTACGCCATTATGATAGGCTGACATTCTCAGTGCAAAGGCGGTCATATTAAACCCTGCTCCAGGATTTTCAGGGTGCATTCCCAACTGAAAAAATTCTTCACGGCTTAACCCGAGCATCGGGTAGTAGCTGCTGAAATACTTGTCCATGAGATGGAAAGGGAAAACATCATGACCTGCCGGCACCGGCGTGTGAGTTGTAAAAACAGTGGCAGCGCGGACCTGTTCCGCCGCATCTTCAAAATTCATGCCCTCTTCCATCCGTTCCCTGATCTTTTCCAGGAGGGCAAAGGCAGGATGTCCTTCATTCAGGTGCAATATGGAATGCTTTATCCCGAGGGTGTCCAGGATCTCACGGCCTCCGATTCCAAGCACGATTTCCTGACGGAGCCGCTGTTCAATATCACCTGTGTAGAGACGGGCGGATATCAACCGGTTCCACGGGTCATTCAACTCTATATCCGTGTCCATCAGATAAAGCGGCACATTGCCGACAGAAACTTTCCATACCGCGACATGCACAGGAGGATCAATAAACGGCACCTTGACTATAAGCTGTTGCCCTTCTTTATTGAAAACCCTTTCGATCGGCGCTGCATCCCTGTCAAGGACCTGGTCTATTTGTTCCTGCCAGCCGTCTACACGGATCTTCTGACGGAGATATCCTTCCGGATACATGAAACCAACCGCTGTTAGGGGTATACCCAGATCACTGCATTCCTTCAGGTGGTCTCCCGCAAGAAAACCCAGGCCGCCCGCGTAAAAGGGAAGTGAGTGGTGCAATCCGTATTCAGCGGAAAAATAGGCGATTGGTAAACATTCCGTATCCGTAACATTCTCTGTAAACCAGGAAGATTTTACTCCCAGTTCATTATGGAACCGTGCAAGCACAGTATCATAATGCCGCAGGAAATCAGGATTGTTTGCGGCTGATTCCAGCATTTCACGGGGAATCTCTCTCAGCATCCTTACCGGGTTATGAATGCTTTCCTTCCAGGCGGGCCTGTCTACCATCTTAAAGAGCATCCTCGCGGCAGGATGCCAGCTCCACCACAGGTTGTATGAGAGTTCACCCAATCCGATAATTCTCTCTGGAAGATTTGGAAATTTATCTTTAAGATTTTTCATGACAACTCCTTAATCACCACTAAGATTGTTACTTCCTCTTTTTGATTGAAGAATAATTTTGAGACCGTATTCCTGAATAATTGGTAAAAAATTCACAGGGTCTGGTCCGGTAACATTTTAGTTAGCCTTCTTTTCCCTGTACATCCGGCTGTCAGCGCGTTTAAAGAGATCATCCGGGGACTCTCCGTCTCCCAATGAGGCAACTCCAACGGACAGTCCAGTTCTGTATGGCTCAAGCAGTTCACTGCCCCGGTCACGCAGTGCTTCAATTCTCCTGTCAATCCCTTCTGTACCGCTTAAATCGATAGCAGGCAATAGTATGGCAAACTCATCACCTCCAACGCGGTAACAGATATCTATCTGGCTTCTTACAGAATCTTTCAGCAGTTTGCCTATTTTTGCAAGAATCTGGTCGCCTTTATGGTGGCCATACGAGTCATTGATGAATTTGAACTGATCAATGTCAATAATGGCCAGGGACAGCGTTATATGAAGACGGTGCGCTTTCGCAACGGCTGATGCAAGCTCTTTCTGAAAGGCATGTCTGTTTTTGAGTCCCGTTAATTCATCGGTTTCACTCACAAGGATTAATCTGCGGCGTCCCCGGTAAATGATCAGAATAAATATCCCCATAAAAATTGTCATCACTACATCAGTAATCATGTCCCGAGGCTTATCAGGAAGGCTTCCTGATTCAAGAAACTCCGTCAAGGTCGGAGCCAGCAGTAGAAAATAAATCCACCATATTTTTTTCATTTGTTACTTTTCCGGAAGAAAAATGCTATTAATTTAATTCTATTACAGCAATGTATCCTGGGATTTTATAAAGCATAAGCTGCCTTTTGAGAATATAATCATACATCCTGTGCGTCGGATCCTTTACAGATTTATTGCTGATCCGCACTATCTCTCTCTTCTTCGGCAATCAACCGTTTCATTTTTATATAGCTTGCTATCCCTTTGATGAAAGTCAGTATGCCTAAAGGGATCAGGAGCCATCCTGTTATTTCATAAGCAATATGACCGAAAAACTTGACAAATACCACCCCTGCCGCAAGGAGGGTCAATGCAGTCCTGATGTACGCGAGAAAAGTCCTTTCATTTGCGAGAATAGTTCGTTGAGCTGCGAGATGATCACGCAGGTCCGGATTTTTATGCGCGTTTCGGGAAACAGGACTATTTTCCATATCCGTTTCCATTAAAACATATACTCCCCGACTATCACGCAGAAAATGCGTGATTCAATAAAATGTTATGTTTTCTTTTGTAAGTAACGTTATGCGCTGAACGTTCCATTAGTTTCTTTTTTCCTTGTGTAACACCTTTCTTTGACTAAACAGCAGTTCAGCGGTAATCACACTCACGTAGAAAATACAAATCCACATCAAACTCTGCCGGCTTGTTTGCCAGAGATATACAATTAACACCATCCATGAAGCTGTAGTTAACACAAGCCCTGTCAACGGTATTTTCGTTCCGATACTGATTCTCCGTCTGAGCCTGAAGGCCGAAAGGTTGATCGACGCGAAGATCAACAGAAAAGTAGAGCTGGCAAAAGCCGAAATAATAGTAAGATTGCCCGTATTTACAAAAAGAATGGTAACAGCAGTAATGAACACCAGACTTACCCAGGGTATATCCCTGAGGCGTTCTTTGTGGGTAAAAACCCGCGGAAGGTCTTTGTCTTTAGCCATTACCATGGCAAGACGGGCGGTCCCGAATAATGTAGCGTTTATGGCTGAAGCAGTGGATAAAAGGGCAGCCAGAGCGATCAACATGAAACCTGCCTTGCCCAGAAAAGGCTTGGCCGCAACAGCCAGGGCATATTCTTTATAACGGGTTATATCCGAAGGAGACAGGTTGCCTACAGCTACCAGGGCAACAAGGATATAAATAGTCGTTGTAATGACTATGGAAATGAAGATGGCCCTCGGAAGATCCCTGAGAGGATTTTTCATCTCCCTGACCGCATTTGGGATCAGTTCAAAACCCTCATAAGCCACAAAGATGAGGGCCGCTCCCATCAGAACGCCTGCCCTGCCCTGGTTAAAGAACGGCAGAAGGTGATCTGTCTTAACATAAAACAGACCGATAATGGCAAAGAGAGAGAGAATAAACACCTTGACCATAACAATCACATCCTCGCTTTTTCCCACAGCCTTTATTCCGTAAAGGTTTATTCCCAGAAAGATAAGAAGAATCATTGACTGGAGAAAGTGGTGCAGAGCGTTACTATGCGTATTTTCACCAAACATTGCAGTTCCATAAACGGCGAATGTATACGCATAGAGCGCCATTGTGCCGATATAGCCCGCAACAAGCAGCCAGCCGCCGATTCCAGCTATATTCCTGTGTCTGAACGCATGCTCAAGATATGTAAAACTTCCGCCGTCAGAGTGAAATACGAGACCAAGTTTAGCATAGGAAAAGCCGGTCAACAGGGCAATTATCGCTCCGAAAAAGAAAGCTATCGGGGCCGCATGGCCTGCCACACCTACGGCAAGACCGAGCACCGAGAAAATACCGCCGCCCACCATCCCGCCGACGCCCATGGCAACGAGTTCCTTGAGGCCGAGCTTCTCTTCTGTTACGGATTGAATCATCTTCATTATCCCTTAATTGAGCGATGCTTTAATTATGCCCTTATTTCCCACCACCCTTCCAGGTGATAAATGACTCCGGGGTCGGCCACGTAGGAAAATTCCCCCGGCGCGTAATATACCAGGGGGGTGCCTTTATCTTTGCCGGAAAGATCGACCTGATAATGGAGCGTTCCCGCTTCTTCCAGGAGGGAGAATAAATCCCTGGATCCCGTCTTGTTAATCCTGTAATGTAATTCCAGAAATTCCCGGAGTTTTTCCCGTCCTTCACTATATCCTTCCTTTAACCTCTTGCCGAACTCCTCCACTATTGCCTCACCCACAGCGGCTAAAGAGCGCCCCCCGGAAAGCTCACTGCAGAGGTCTTCGTTCAGGTCATCAATAAGGACACGGGTCCTGGCAATGAGTTCCTGGATCTTGCTCAATCTTGATTCAACCGCCTTTTTTTCCGTTTTTAACAGGGGGAACTCTTTAGAAACATACTCCCGATCCAGATCCACACGGCCCTGCAGTTTCTTCTCCTGGTTCTGCATTTCCTTTGTCCACATTCTGATAGACTCTTTTTCCCACTTTATTAACTTTGTTTCCAGTTCTGTCCACATTTTAAGCGTCTCCTTCGGGTTTATCGGGAAGAGCGGCTTTAAGCTCTTCCTGTTTCTCAATCAGTGCATCAATGCGGCCCAGGTGACTCCGCATTTTGTCCCGCTCATCTTCCAGCAAGTGCAGTTCCTTCTTCAGTGTATGCTTTTCCCGTTTAAGCCGGACCTCCATGATATGTTTATCATGTTCGATAAACCAGTCTGCAAATTTTTCCATAGTTTTTTTCATTCATTACCTCCTTCGCAATGTTGAAAGCATATTACCCGCAAGAAAACCAAAGCTTTCCGTTAATGTCGGGTGAGAGTGTATTGCTCCTGCTACATCCTTCAATGCGGCCTTCATGGAGACTATCAGGGAGGCCTCGCCTGAAATTCCTGAAGCGCCCTCTGTGAATATATGGACCCCTAAAATCCGGAGTGTATCCTTATCAACCACAAATTTCAGCCAGCCGAAAGGATTTTCATTTATCTGCGCCCTTGCATCTGTCCTGAAGTCGTATTTTATCGAGAACGTTATTTGATGCAAAGCACGCTTTTGCATCTGCAAAAGTTAATCCCGGCATATTTTTCAATCTGTTCAAGGCCGCTTCCGACCGTAGTTTTAAAATGCTGTTTTTCTTTTCGATTACCTTTCCCCAGTTAATGGACGGGTCCCCGTTCAGTTTAATTCCCAATTTATGTATGTTTTTTAAAAGGTAATAGCAATCCGCGGACTGCTCCAGTATTTTTGATGGAATACAGCCTTCAAATAAACATTCCCCTCCGGGCTTCCCCCTGCCATCAACCAGCAGGACCTCTTTACCGGCTTGTGCAAGATATATCGCAGCAGGTGTGCCGCCGGGACCTCCTCCTATTATCACAACGTCAAAATGTTTCATTTCTTCATCTCCTCTTACGTCTGAAACATGGAGTTATATGCCTGCCAAGGAATTGAAACTGTTCTTTTATGCCTGTGGCTTCAGTATCACCTTCGGATCCGTTTCCATAATAATTTTCAAAATCTCGTTCCTCTTCTCTTCCATGATCTGCTTATTATCGGCCTCCAGGTTGAGCCTTATGACGGGTTCGGTGTTGGATGCCCTGAGATTAAACCACCATTCACTGTACTCAACTCTTAATCCGTCCAGATGGTCTTTTCCGGCATCTTTATATTTAGCCTCCAGGGCAGCAAAAATAGCCTCTTTATATTTTGTCTGCATATTTAGCTCTCCCGTAGAATAATATTTTTTAAGAGGACGAATTAAATCGGACAGGGGACTGTTTTTTAAGGATAAAAGATTCAATATATGAATCATGGAAAGGACGCCGTTGTCGGTAAAGCCCATATCTCTGTAGTAATAATGGCCGGAAAGTTCACCGGCAAAGAGGGCATTCTCTTCCCGCATCTGTGCCTTGATAAAGGCGTGACCTACGCGGCAGCGTATCGCCTTTCCTCCAAGGCGGGTAATGGTCTCAGGGACAATTCGGCCTGAACGCAGGTCGTAGAGGATAGTTGCCCCCGGTTCCTTTGTAAGAAGAAAACCGGCGATAAGCGCTGTCACCAGGTCAGCAGGGATTCTCTCGCCTTTTTCATCTATGAAGCCGCAGCGATCAGCATCTCCATCAAATGCCACACCGATATCAGCCCTTTCCTTTAAAACCATGGACTGTAATTCCCTGGTGGCAGATGGCAGGAGAGGGTTGGCTACATGGTGAGGGAAGTTCCCGTCAGGTTCCATATACATAGGAGTAAATTCCCAGACAGGAAATCTCTTCAGCAGGACAGGCGCATCCAGGCCGGCCATGCCATTACCCGCATCGACCACAATCTTTAATGGCCCTGGATTGTGTACAAAAGTGTTCAGTTTATCGATGTACTTATCCTGCACACTGAGCGCCTCACAAGAGTCCATGTATGCGTGGCCCCGTCCTGCAGGCAACCCTTTCATAACCAACTTTTTTAAGGCAGGTAAACCATGATCTCCGCTTAAAGGAATCGCCTCTTCGCGGCAGAGCTTAAAGCCATTGAACTGGCCGGGCAGGTGGGATGCCGTAACCATGGCCCCACCATCAAACTTGCCGTCGATTATGGCGTAGTAAAGCATGGGTGTGGTGGTCAAGCCGATATCCGTAACCGAAACCCCTGATGTTGCAGCGCCTTCAATAAAGGCTTTTGCGAGAGACAGGGATGAGAGCCTTATATCCCGCCCGATAACAATCCTGCGCGCATTTAACATATCTGCAAAGGCAGTCCCGATTTTTCCTGCTAACGCCTCATCCAGTTCATCGGGGTATGACCCTCTTATATCGTATGCTTTAAATATATCTCCCATCTTGTTTATCCTCTTATTGCAGCTTGTTGTTTGTTTGATTTATTTCAATGCCAGTCTGTCAGGCCACTGATTTTATTCCCCCTTTTCATTGGCCTTAACCGTACATATTTATAAGGCTTCTTTTACAAAAGTATGATGCTCACTTTGATTGACTCCTTATTACACGGATGGACGTCCTGAGAGCAATATCATAATATATTTGTGATGATAACAATTTCCCCGATATTTTGATTTAAAGGTCCGTCCACTTCCACGTCCATTCTTTGATCTCCGGCATGTCCTCACCGTATTTGTTAATATACTCCCGGTGCTCTATCAGCTTGTCACGAGCAAACTGTTTAGTATAAGCAGCGACATATCCAAGCTTCGGCACACGGTCGATCACGTCTGAAACGAGATGGAAGCGGTCCAGGTCATTGCGCACCACCATGTCAAAAGGCGTGGAAGTGGTTCCCTCCTCCTTATATCCACGAACATGAAGATTCTTATGGTTTGTTCGGCGGTATGTCAGGCGGTGTATCAGCCACGGGTATCCGTGGTACGCGAAGATAATGGGTTTGTCCGTCGTAAAGAGTGAGTCGAAATCTTTACTGGACAGGCCGTGCGGATGCTCTTCCGCAGGCTGGAGCTTCATCAGGTCAACTACGTTTACTACCCGCACCTTCAGGTCCGGCGCCTGCAGGCGGAGTATTTCAACGGCGGCCAGGGTTTCAATAGTCGGCACGTCTCCGGCGCATGCCATTACCACGTCCGGCTCGGTTCCCTTATCATTGCTTGCCCACTCCCATATTCCGATGCCGGAAGCGCAGTGCTTAACAGCGGCATCCATATCAAGCCACTGCGGCTGCGGCTGCTTGCCCGCTACGATAACATTAATGTAATTACGGCTTCTCAGACAATGATCTGTTACTGAAAGCAGCGTGTTTGCGTCAGGAGGGAAATAGACGCGTACAACATCGGCCTTCTTGTTAACAACGTGGTCGATAAATCCGGGGTCCTGGTGGCTGAAACCGTTATGGTCCTGACGCCAGACGTGGGATGTCAATAAATAGTTGAGAGAGGCAATGGGACGCCTCCATGGGATTTCGCTGCCGGCCACTTTAAGCCATTTGGCATGCTGGTTGAACATTGAGTCGATAATGTGGATAAACGCTTCATAGCATGAAAAGAGTCCATGACGCCCGGTTAACAGATACCCTTCAAGCCAGCCCTGGCATGTGTGTTCACTGAGGATTTCCATAACCCTGCCGTCAGGTGCAAGGTGATCATCCTCCGGAATAGTGTCGGCCATCCATGCACGGTCCGTTACATCAAATAATGCGCTGAGACGGTTCGATGCAGTTTCGTCAGGTCCCATCACGCGGAAATTCCGTTCCTCCATATTGAGCTTCATTATGTCCCTCAAAAAACGTCCCATAACCCGGGTTGCCTCCCCGAAAACCTGACCGGGTTTGGGCACTTCCACTGAATAGTCACGGAAGTCCGGCATCTTCAGGTCTTTGAGCAGCAGTCCGCCGTTGGCATGCGGGTTAGCACCCATCCGGCGATCACCTTTTGGGGCCAGTTCTGCAAGTTCAGGAATAAGCCTGCCGTTGTCATCAAAGAGTTCTTCATGCCTGTAACTCTTCATCCAGTCTTCAAGCAGTTTCACATGACCCGGCTTTGTTGCCATCTCCGCAAAGGGGACTTGGTGCGACCGCCAGAATCCCTCGGTTTTCAATCCGTCCACTTCCTTCGGCCCGGTCCAGCCCTTGGGGGTCCGGAGGATTATCATCGGCCACCGGGGACGTTTGGTGATTCCTCTGGTGCGGGCATTGTTCTGGATAGTTTTGATCTTTCCAATAATGTCTTCCATGGTTGAAGCCATCAATTGGTGCATGGCTTCCGGTTCTGAGCCTTCTACGAAATAAGGCCTGTACCCATAGCCTTCAAACAGCCTTTCCAGCTCCTCATGACTTATCCGTGCCAGAACCGTTGGATTGGCAATCTTGTAGCCGTTCAGGTGCAGTATGGGCAGCACAGCCCCGTCATGGACAGGGTTCAGAAACTTATTCGAATGCCATGCAGTAGCCAGCGGGCCGGTTTCTGCCTCACCGTCGCCTACTACGCAGGCAACAATCATATCAGGATTGTCAAATGCGGCGCCATATGCATGCGTGATTGAATAACCGAGTTCGCCTCCTTCATTGATGGAGCCTGGAGTTTCCGGCGCTGTATGGCTTGGAATGCCGCCGGGGAATGAAAACTGCTTAAACAATTTCTTTATTCCTTCGGCGTCCTGTGTAATGTTTGGATAGAATTCCGTATACGTTCCCTCAAGATACGTGTTTGCAACCACACCTGGTGCGCCATGGCCTGGGCCCGTGATATAGACCATGTTCAGATCATGATTATTGATAATACGGTTGAGATGCGCATAAATAAAGTTCAGACCCGGCGTCGTTCCCCAGTGACCGATCAGCCTTGGTTTGATGTGTTCCAGTTTCAACGGCTTCCTGAGCAGGGGGTTGTCATAGAGATATATTTGACCTACGGAAAGATAATTTGCAGCACGCCAGTAAGCGTTTATTGTTTTAAGCTCTTCTTTTGAAAGAATGTCAGGCATGATGACCTCCTCTTTTTTTTGCTGGTTTATCCGGTATCGGCAGTTCGATATTTCACGTTAAAAATTGGCTCAATTGAGTTGAACAGATCAAGATATTGTTCTACTTCCCGTGTCAGCAGGAAATTTTTCCTCACACTTTCCTTTGCATTGTTTCCAAGCCGTTCACGCAGACTTTTATCTTTTAGTAATTGTATGATCCTGTCTGCCGTTTCTTCAATCGAAGAAACAAGAAAACCGTTTACCCCATTCTC